>NZ_LABX01000002.1 GCF_001043915.1 Methylobacterium aquaticum
CCTCCCGCCCCCATCCTCCGGCTGGCCGACGTCCCCGCCCTGCGGGCGCAGGTGCGGGCCTGGCGGGCGGCCGGCGAGGGCGTGGCCCTGGTGCCCACGATGGGGGCGCTGCACGAGGGGCACCTGTCCCTGGTGCGGCAGGCGCAGGCGAGCAGCCGACGGGTCGTGGTCAGCATCTTCGTCAACCCGACCCAGTTCGGCCCCAACGAGGATTTTTCACGCTACCCGCGGGTCCTGGAGGCCGATCTCGCGCTCCTGGCGGAGATCGGGGCCGATGCCGCCTTCCTGCCCGATGTCGCCACCATGTACCCGCCGGGTTTCGCCACCACCGTGACGGTGACCGGGTTGACGGAGGTCCTGTGCGGGCCGTTGCGCCCCGGGCACTTCGCCGGTGTCGCCACCGTGGTGACGAAGCTCCTGCTGCAATGCCTGCCCGACCGGGCGGTCTTCGGCGAGAAGGACTTCCAGCAGCTCCAGGTGATCCGGCGCGCCGCCCGCGATCTCGACATCCCGGTGGCGATCGAGGGTGCGCCGACGCTGCGCGAACCCGACGGGCTCGCCCTGTCGTCGCGCAACCGCTACCTCTCGGACGAGGAGCGGCGGGTGGCGCCCGCGATGCATGCCGTCCTGCAACGAGTGGCCGAGGCCGTGGGTGGTGGCGCGGCGACGGCGCCCGCCCTGGCGGAGGGCCGGGCGGCCCTGGAGGCGGCCGGGTTCGGGCCGGTGCAGTACCTGTCGGTGAACGATGCCGAGACCCTGGCGCCGCTGGAGCGGGTCGAGAGTCCGGCCCGGGTCCTGGCGGCGGCCTATCTCGGCCGCACGCGCCTCATCGACAACGTCGCGGTCTGAGAGAAGACCGCGACGCTGGGGAGCTTTAAAGGTCCCGCAACGGGACGTTTAGAGCATTTTCCGACGAAGTGGACACCGGTTCGTCGTAGGCAATGCGTCAAAATCAAAGAGCGAGAGAAGCTTCGCGATGGCAACGCAATCGTGAAGCTTCTCTAGAGCATTTTCCGACGAAGTGGATACCGGTTCGTCGTAGAAAATGCGTCAAAATCAAAGACCTAGAGCACTGCCCGATTGCAACGTGATCGGGCAGTGCTCTAGTCCCGCAGAAGCTCGTTGATGCCGGTCTTGGCCCGGGTGCCGGCATCGACGCGCTTGACGATGACTGCGCAGTACAGCGACGGGCCGGGGGTGCCGTCCGGCAGTGCCTTGCCGGGTTGCGTCCCCGACACCACCACCGAGTAGGGCGGCACGCGGCCGTAGGAGACCTCGCCGGTAGCCCGGTCGATGATCTTGGTCGAGGCGCCGATATAGACGCCCATCGAGAGCACGCTGCCCTCGCCGACGATCACGCCCTCGGCCACCTCGGCACGGGCGCCGATGAAGCAATTGTCCTCGATGATGACCGGGTTGGCCTGGAGCGGCTCCAGCACGCCGGCGATGCCGGCACCGCCGGAGATGTGGCAGTTCTTGCCGATCTGGGCGCAGGAGCCGACCGTGGCCCAGGTATCGATCATCGAGCCCTCGCCGACATGGGCGCCGAGATTGACGAAGGACGGCATCAGTACCGCGCCCGGCGCGATGTAGGCGCCCCGGCGCACCACGGCGCCCGGCACCGCCCGGAAGCCGGCGGCACGGAAGCGTGCGGCGTCCCAGCCCTCGAACTTCGACGGCACCTTGTCCCACCAGCCGCCGCCGCCCGGGCCGCCCTCGATCAGCGCCATGTCGTTGAGGCGGAAGGACAGCAGGACCGCCTTCTTGAGCCACTGGTTGACGTGCCAGTCGTGGTTGCCGGACTTCTCGGCGACGCGGGCCTGGCCGGAATCGAGCAGCGCCAGGGCAGCCTCGACGGCCTCGCGCACCGGCCCGTGCGTCTCGGCGCCGATACCGGCGCGGTCCTCCCAGGCGGCTTCGATGGTCCGGGCGAGATCGGCATGCGACATGAGAGGCGTCCAGGCGGGAGTGCGTATCGGCGCCCCGTCTACCAAAGCCGTTGCGGTGCTGTCACGTCGGGTCGGCGGCGCGGCTGCCGGCGAAGGTGCGGGTCAGGGCGGCGAGTTCGTCGGCGAGCGCGTCGTGGATCACCGTGGCGGCGTCCGGAAACACCTCGAGCATCCGGCGCATCACCGCCTGGGTGACGACCATGACCTCGACCGGAGCGGTGCCGGCCCGCGCGGTGGTCGGCCGCTCCAGGGCGGAGAACAGGGCGGCCTGGCCGATCAGCGCGGCGGGCCCCGCCTCGACCCGGGTCCCGTGAGGGCCGCGGGGCTCCAGCACCACCGTGCCGCGGGTCACCACGAAGCCGCCCTCGGCACTCTCGCCGCGGGTGAACAGCACGGCGCCCGGCTCCAGCCGCCGACGTTCGGCCGCGAACGAGATCAGCCGCAAGGCATCCCGGTTCATCAGGCCGAACAGCGGCGCCGCTTCCAGAATCGCGATGTCGTCGTCGAGCGCCAACGGCCCCGCTCTCCCCCCTGCCGTGCAGACGCATTCATCCGCGTCCGGCCGGCCCGCCCAAGCTCCCACCAGCGTCCTGCTTAGCCGATCCGGCCGGCCCGTGCCATGTGCCGGCCGGCCTCCGGCACCGCCTGCCACAATCCTCCCGCTTATACCAACGGCCGAAGATGCTGACGCATCGATTCGATCTCGGGCAGGCCCGGGATCGACGCGGCCGTTGCTCCATCTCGAAGTGTCGATGCCGAGCCCAGATGTCCGGGACCCTGGGGCTTGGCGACAATTCGCGAACGGCACCAAAGGTCGTTTCCAACGACCGTTGGTATTACGCGACCCGCATGTCGTCCCCGCCGCAGGACCGTGACACCACGCGGTTGCGTCCCTGGCGCTTGGCCTCGTAGAGGGCCGCGTCGGCGGCCGAGAAGCATTGTCCATCCGTCTCGTCCGACAGGGCCTCGGCGACGCCGAGACTCACCGTGACGCCGCCGCCCTCGTTCCCGATATGCGGGATTTGCAGGCGGGCCGTGGCCTGGCGGATCCGCTCGGCTCGGGCGACGGCCTCCGCACCGGACGCCCCCGGCAGCAGCACGGCGAATTCCTCGCCGCCGATCCGGCAGGCGGTCTCCCCCGGTTCGCGGACCTGGCGTTGCAGCACCCGGGCGATGGCGCGCAGAACCTCGTCCCCGGCGAGATGGCCGTAGGTGTCGTTGTAGCGCTTGAACCGGTCGGCATCGAGGAGGATGAGCGACAAGGGCAGGCCGCTCCGCGCGACCTCCGCGCGCGCCTGCGCGAAGGCTTCGTCGAAATGGCGCCGGTTCGGCAGGCCGGTGAGCCCGTCGGTATGGGCGAGGCGGGCGAGATCGCGGTTGGCCGCAAGGGCTCGTTCCTCGGCACGGGCCCTCCGCTCCAGCTCGCGCTGGAGCACGAGGGTCAGCCCGATCAGGCCGCCGCACAGGAAGGCCACCACGGCGACGATCGCCATCGCCTTGGGCCGCCACAGCTCGGCGATCACCCGCGTGGGCACCATCACCGCGGCGATGAGCGGCCGGTTGCCGATCCGGGTAAAATGGAACAGGCCCTCGACCGCCTCGGTATCGCTGACCGCGACGAACTGGCCCGAGCGCTCTTGGAGGAAGTGCCGGAAATACGGCGCTGCCGTCAGGTCCTTGCCGATCGCGTGCGCCAGCATCGGGTTGCGGACCAGGAGTTCGCCGCGTTCGCGAAACACGGCGATGTGGGTCTGGTCGCCCGATCTGAGCCGGCCGAACAGGGTATCGAAGTAGCCGATGTCGATCGTGCCGACGACGACGCCCGCGAAGGCGCCGTCCGCATAGGCGAGGCGGCGGCTGAGCGGGATCACCCAGTGCCCGTCCGGCTCCGTCCTGAAAGGCGTGCCGATATAGAGCCCGACATCCTCCCGTTCCTTGTGGACAAGGAAGAAATCCGCGTCCGGAAAGCGCAGCCGCCGCGGCACGACGGCGGCCGAATCGGCGAAAGCCTGCCCCTGCGCGTCGAGGGCCAGGATCGCGCCGAGACCTTTCGCGGTGGCGGCCCGGTCGAACAGAACCACCTGGCGCAGGCTCGGCGCGATGCCGTCGGCCTCCGGGTTGTGCAGGCCGTCGACCACGCCCTGGAGCGACAGGTCGTAGAGTTCGATGTTGCGGTCGACCATGTGCTCGACCGATTCCAGCAGGCTCTGCGAGACCTGGCCGACCTGGTCCCAGGCGCTCGAGCGCATCTGCATGACCGTCAGCCCCGAAACCGCGCCGATCACCAGGGTGGCGACGACGATCGACCCGGCCAGCGTGCGGGACGCGGTGGAGGGTTGCCTGCGAGGGCCGGGGTGCATCGACGCTCCGTTGCGCGGTGCCAGTGATCCTCCCTCCGTATTAGGAGATGTCTAACATCGGGTTGCCCTCCAGGAATAGCCGAACGTCCTAAGCCACATGGACGGGGGCAGGGCTGATTTGCAGCTGGGTGGGAGGCCCGGATCGTGTCCCGTACCGTTTGCGGCTACGATCCCGCACCCCAGAACCGCCGCAGGAGGGTCCACGATGCGCGCCGACACGATTCCGCCCACGACCCGCAGGGGGGCACCGCGATGATGAGTCCCGCCTTGCGCGAGGAGGTCGCCCGCCGCTACGGCACTCCTTCGGTCGTGATCGACCTCGACCGGGTCGCCCGCAACATCGCCCGGCTCCAGGCCGCCTGCGATGCGGCGGGCCTCGCCAATCGCCCGCACATCAAGACCCACAAGAGCCCGGTCCTCGCCCGGATGCAGATCGAGGCCGGGGCGCGTGGCGTCACCTGCCAGAAGATCGGCGAGGCCGAGGTGATGGCCCGGGCCGGGATCGACGACATCCTGATCAGCTACAACCTGATCGGCCCGCACGCGATCGGCCGCCTCGGCCGGCTCCTGCGCGAGAGCCCCGCCCGGATCGCCGTCGCGGCCGACAATCCCGTCACGGTGGCGGGACTGCCGGAGGCCGCGCGCGCGGGCGGCCGCACGCTCGACGTGGTGGTGGAATGTGACACCGGCCGCAAGCGCGCCGGCGTCGAGACTCCGGCCGAGGCGGTGGCGCTCGCCCGCGACATCGCGAGCCGGCCCGGCCTCGCCTTCGCGGGCCTGCTCCTCTATCCCCCGGCCGGCGCCGCCGCCGGCGCGCAAGCGTTCCTCGACGAGGCGCAGGCGGGCCTGGCCGCGCACGGCCTGACCGCGCGCATCGTCTCGACCGGCGGCACGCCGAACCTGCCGGACCTCGGCCAGGTCCGCGGCGCCACCGAGCACCGAGCCGGCACGGTGATCTTCAACGACCGCATGATGATGGCGGCGGGCGTCGCCGGCCCGGAGGATTGCGCGCTCGTGGTGCTCTCCCGGGTGGTGAGCCGGGCGGGGCCCGAGCGCGGCATCCTGGATGCCGGGTCCAAGACGCTCACCAGCGATTCCGGCGGCGGGCTCGACGGGTTCGGTCTCCTGCCCGATCATCCGGGCGCCCGCATTGGAGCTTTCGCGGAGGAGCACGGCTTCCTCGATCTCTCGGCGTGCTCGGCGCGGCCCCCGGTCGGCACCCTGGTCGAGGTGGTGCCCAACCACGTCTGCGTCGTCGTCAACATGGTCGACGCGATGGTGACCGTGCGCGACGGGGACATCGTCGGGACGCTGGCCGTGGAAGCCCGGGGGATGATCGCGTAGCGAACGGAGACTCCGTTCCAGCGCCATTCCCACCCACACCCTCATCGTGAGGTGCTGGCGATCAAAGATCGCGACCGGAGGGAGGGTTCGAAGGGGGCAGGGATCTCGGAGACGTCTGGAGCCCTCCTTCGCGGCTCCGCGATTGTCGATCGCGCCACATCTCGGGACGAGGGCGTGGGTGGGATGGCCCTGGAACTCTCGATGGCCCGCGGCCGTCCGCCTGCGACTCGGCCATCCGCTGTGCCTACGGCAGCAGCTTGTAGCCCCCGCCCTCCGTCACTAGGATCGAGGCGGTCGCCGGGTTCGGCTCGATCTTCTGGCGCAGGCGGTAGATGTGGGTTTCCAGGGTGTGGGTGGTGACCTGCGCGTTGTAGCCCCACACCTCGGCGAGCAGCGTGTCGCGCCCCACCACCTGACGCCCGGCGCGATAGAGGAAGCGCAGGATCGCGGTCTCCTTCTCGGTGAGCTTCAGCTTCGAGCCGCGCTCGCCGACGAGGAGCTTGGCGCCCGGCCGGAAGGTGTAGGGGCCGATCTGGAACACCGCATCCTCGCTCGCCTCGTACTGGCGCAGCTGGGCGCGGATCCGGGCGAGCAGCACCGCGAACTTGAACGGCTTCGTCACGTAGTCGTTGGCACCGGCCTCCAGTCCCTGCACGGTGTCGGAATCCGAGGTCTGGCCGGTCAGCATGATCACGGGCCCGCGAAAGCCGCCCTGGCGCATCTGCCGCACCGCCTCGCGCCCGTCGAGATCGGGCAGGCCGACATCCATCACCACGAGGTCGACCCGCTCGGCGGCGACCCGGTCCATCGCTCCGCGGGCGGTCTCGGCCGTGACCACCTCGAACGTGTCCGAGAGGGCGAGCTGCTCGGTCAGGGTGTCGCGCAGGGTCGGATCGTCGTCGACGACGAGCAGGCGGTGGGCGTTCGACATCGAACCGGCACTCTCGAGGAAGGCGGACGGGCGCGAGGTCCCGCCGCCGGCCAGAGCGACGCTCCCGGACGGAGCGCAGCCTGGCAGCGTTGCGGGGCAGAGTAGCGGAGCGCCAAGCCGCGGCAAGGCCGGAGCCCCGCCTGTCCACGGCGCCGGCCTCATGCGCGGGGCGGCAGCGGACCCTCGGGGCGCGGCGGAGCGGGACGCAGGTTGCCGGGCGCGGCGAGGTGAGGGCGCGCCACCGCCACCGGGCAGGCCTGGAGCCAGAGATAGGCCCGGAGCGCCAGCCAGGCATCCTCCAGCGCGCCGTGGCGGGCGCCGGCCCGACTGAGCCCGATGCGCCGGCACACTGCATCGAGGGCCGCCCTCCCCTTCTCGCCGCGGCGGCGATACGCCTCCATGGTGCAGTAGACCTTCGAGGCCACCGGCGGCAGCCCGGCAGCGGCGAATTCGCGGTTGAGGATGCCGAGATCGAAGGCGGCGTTGTGGGCCACGATCAGGTCGGCCCTGGCGAGGAGGTCCGCCAGGGCGCCCGCATGGATCCCGGCCGGGTCCTGGTGGCGCAGCAGCCAGTCGTCGTAGCCATGCACCGCCTCGGCCATCGGGTGGCTCGTCCGGCCGGGATCGAAGATGAGATGATGGCAGGTGATTTCAGGCTCCGCGGTGGCCAGGGAGGCGGTGGTGAGGGCCACGGCGCCGAAGCTCACCACCCGGTCGGTCGCCGCCAGTCCCGTCGTCTCGACATCCACCGCGACGAGGCGCGGCGGCAGCCAGCCGAGCCAGTCCGGGGCGGCATCGGAGGCGGGGATCGGCGCGGTCATGGCGGGGGGACTCAGATGCGAAGGCTCCGGCATTCTCCGCCGGGCGGGACGTCCTGTCACGGTCCCCTCGACGGGTCCGGACCCATCGCCGTAGAACGGAGCCCATGAAGCGCACCACCCTCCCGCACCTGCGGGTCCGCCCGAATCCCCTCGACCGGCGCCGGGGCACCCTGATCGCCGGCCCGGTCCTGATTCCCTGCGCCCTCGGCAAGGGCGGACAGCGGCGCGACAAGCGTGAGGGCGACGGCGCCTCGCCCCACGGGACGTTCCGCCTGCGCGGCGGCTTCTACCGGCCCGACCGGCTCGGGGTGCGGCCCGCGAGCCCCCTCCCCTTGCGCCGCCTCCGCCCGGAGGATGGCTGGTGCGACGATCCCCGCGACCGGCGCTACAACCGCCCGATCCCCCTGCCCGCGCCCGGAATCAGCGCCGAGCGGCTGTGGCGCGACGACGGGCTCTACGACCTCGTGATCGACCTCGACTACAACCGTGGCCCGATCCGGCCCGGCCGCGGCAGCGCCATCTTCCTGCATGTCGCCCGCCCCGGCTTCCGGCCGACGGAGGGCTGCGTCGCCCTGCGCCGTCCGGACCTCGTCCGGCTCCTGCGCCGCCTCGGGCCGGGCACCTGTCTCACGATTTAAGCAGACCTGCGTCGGCGGGCCAACGCAGGTCTGCTTGGATTCTTGCTTTATCGCAGAGTTCTGCCGCCGACCGGCGACCGCTTCGGCGCCATCGGCTGAGGCAAGCTGTGCTCCGACAGCGCCGCCAAGTCGCGAGAGCTTCCTCCGCCGATCGGGATGCGGGGCACAAAAAACTCTTTTTTTGGTAACGCTGCCACACTCGCGTGGGACGACCACATCCTGTAGGGTCTGGCTCGCCACACAAAAGCCATATCGGACGCCGGGAGAGACGCATGCTCAACGCCTACACCGCGACCGAGATCGTTCGTGCCCGCCAGATCCACGCGGCGGAGGGGGCGCGCGGCACCCTCTGGGACAGCTCCACCCGCTACCGAGACGGGCTGCCCAATTCCCCCATTCTGCTCACGGACGAGGACCGCGTCCGCTTCCTGGAGCAGGCACGGGAAGAGATCCGCTGCCTGCACGCGAACTGATCCGCCAAACCATCTGATCGCGTCAGCCTTTCGGCTGGCGCGCTCCGAAGATCGCGCTGCCGACCCGGACATGGGTCGCGCCCATTTGGATCGCCGCCGGGTAGTCGGCGCTCATTCCCATCGAGAGGATCGGCAGGGCGTGGCGGCGGGCGATCGCCGCCAGCAGGCCGAAATGCGCCGAGGGCGGGTCCTCTGCCGGCGGGATGCACATCAGCCCCGAGACCGTGAGGCCATGCGTGTCCCGGCATTCGGCCAAGAACGCATCGACCGCGCCCGGCGCCACCCCGCCCTTCTGCGGCTCCTCGCCGGTATTGACCTGCACCAGCAGGGTGGGGTGTCGGTTGCTGCGCTGGATCTCCTTCGCCAGGGCGGCAGCGAGCGACGTCCGGTCGAGGGTGTGGATCACGTCGAACAGCTCCACCGCCTCGCGGGCCTTGTTCGATTGCAGCGGCCCGATCAGGTGCAGGGCGATCCCCTCCGCCTCCTCGCGCAAGCCCGGCCACTTGGCCTTGGCCTCCTGGACGTAGTTCTCGCCGAAAAGACGCTGGCCTGCCGCGATGGCCGGCCGGATGCCCTCGACCGGGATCGTCTTCGACACGGCAATGAGGGCCACTTCCGCCGGATCACGCTCGCAATCCTGCGCGGTCCGGGCGATCTCGTCGTGGATCTCGGCCAAGTTCGCCACAATGGTTTGCGGGTCGATCATGACCGCTGTCCTTTCCGGCGGCGCGCCGCCCTGCTTGATTGTTGACCCTCGGGACCAAACCGTGTCCTAGTCCGCCGGCGCCGCGCCGAGCAAGCTCAACCGTTTGCGGCCGTGACGTTTTCCCTTCATCCCTGCCGCCGGTGCTCTCGGCGCCGGCGCCGACCGGTCGCAAAGACGCCGCCATGGCCGAACGTTACAACGCGAAGGATTCCGAGCCCCACTGGCAGCAGGTGTGGGCCGAGCGGGAGATTTTTCGCACCCGCAACGACGATCCGCGCCCGAAATACTACGTGCTCGAGATGTTCCCCTACCCGTCGGGGCGTATCCATATGGGCCACGTGCGCAACTACGCGATGGGCGACGTCGTCGCACGCTACAAGCGCGCCAAGGGCTTCAACGTCCTGCACCCGATGGGCTGGGACGCCTTCGGCCTGCCGGCCGAGAACGCCGCGATGCAGAACAAGGTCAACCCGCGGGACTGGACCTACGCCAACATCGCGACGATGCGGGCGCAGCTGCAATCGATGGGCCTGTCGCTGGACTGGAGCCGCGAGATCGCGACCTGCGATCCCGACTATTACAAGCACCAGCAGCGGATGTTCCTGGACTTCCTGACGGCCGGGCTGGTCGCGCGCCGCACCGCCAAGGTGAACTGGGATCCGGTCGACCATACGGTCCTCGCCAACGAGCAGGTGATCGACGGGCGCGGCTGGCGCTCCGGCGCCCTGGTCGAGCAGCGCGAGCTGACCCAGTGGTTCTTCAAGATCACCGATTTTGCCCAGGACCTCGACGACCGGCTCGACACGCTGGAGCGCTGGCCGGAGAAGGTCCGGCTGATGCAGCGCAACTGGATCGGACGCTCGGAAGGGCTGGAGCTGCGCTTCGCCCTGGAGACCGCGCCCGAGGGCGCCGGCCGCGAGGTCACCGTCTACACGACCCGGCCCGACACGCTGTTCGGCGCCAAGTTCCTGGCCGTCGCCGCCGACCACCCGCTCGCCGCCGCGGTGGCGAAGGATAACCCGGCCTTGCAGGATTTCATCGCCGAGTGCCGGCGCATGGGCACCGCGCAGGCCGCGATCGACACGGCGGAGAAGCTCGGCTTCGATACCGCCTTGCGGGTGCGCCACCCGCTCGACCCGTCCTGGACCCTGCCGGTCTATGTCGCGAATTTCGTGCTGATGGATTACGGCACCGGCGCGGTGTTCGGCTGCCCGGCCCATGACCAGCGCGACCTCGACTTCGCCAACAAGTATGGTCTCGGCAACACGCCGGTCGTCTGCCCGCCGGACCAGGACGCCGCGAGCTTCGTCATCACCGATACCGCCTATGATGGCGACGGCCGGATGATCAACTCGCGCTTCCTCGACGGGATGACCACCGACGAGGCGTTCAAGATTGTCGCCGATCGCCTGGAGGCCGAGACCCGCGACGGCGCTCCGGTCGGCAAGCGTCGGGTGCAGTTCCGCCTGCGCGACTGGGGTGTCTCGCGCCAGCGCTACTGGGGCTGCCCGATTCCAGTCATCCATTGCGATGCCTGCGGCGTCGTGCCGGTCCCGGTCGCGGACCTGCCAGTGCGCCTGCCGGAGGAGGTGTCGTTCGACGTGCCCGGCAATCCGCTGGAGCGGGATGCCGCGTGGCGCAACGTGCCGTGCCCGTCCTGCGGCAAGCCGGCCCGGCGCGAGACCGACACGATGGACACCTTCGTCGACTCGTCCTGGTACTTCGCCCGCTTCACCGCGCCGTGGCTTCAGGATGCGCCGACCGACAAGGCGGTGGCGGATCATTGGCTGCCGGTCGACCAGTATATCGGCGGCATCGAGCACGCGATCCTGCACCTGCTGTATTCCCGCTTCTTCATGCGGGCGATGCGCACGACCGGGTGGGCCGGGCTCGACGAGCCCTTCGCCGGCCTGTTCACGCAAGGCATGGTGGTCCACGAAACCTACCGCGACGCGGATGGGGCGTGGGTGCAGCCGGTCGACGTCAAGATCGTCAGCGAGGACGGCGCCCGGCGAGCGTTTCACGTGAAAACAGACGCGCCGATCGCCATCGGGGCGATCGAGAAGATGTCGAAGTCGAAGAAGAATGTCGTCGATCCGGACGACATCATCGCGTCCTATGGCGCCGACACGGCCCGCTGGTTCATGCTCTCCGACTCGCCGCCCGAGCGCGACGTGATCTGGACCGAGGATGGCGTGCAGGGCGCCTCGCGCTTCGTCCAGCGGGTCTGGCGCATGGTCAGCGACGTCGCCACGGGCGGGAACGAGCCGGCGGGCGCCGGCAGCGAGGCGGTGCTGAAGGCGGCGCACAAGGCGCTGGCGGCGGTCGGCGACGATATCGAGCGTCTCCGCTTCAACCGCTGCGTGGCTCATATCTACGAGCTGGCGAACAGCCTCCAGGAGGCGGTCAACGCCGAGCGCGGCCACGCCCCCTCCCCTGCCCTGCGCGAGGCGACCCTGATCCTGGTGCAGCTCATCGCCCCGATGATGCCGCACCTGGCCGAGACCTGCTGGACGGCGCTCAACCAGGACGGCCTGGTGGCGGAAGCCGCCTGGCCGACGCTCCGGAACGACCTCCTGGTCGAGGACAGCGTGACCATGCCGGTGCAGATCAACGGCCGCAAGCGCGCCGACGTCACCGTCGCGCGGGACGCCGACCAGGCGGCCGTCCAGGCGGCCGTGCTGGCCCTCGAACCGGTGCACCGTGCCCTGGAGGGCAAGCCACCGCGCAAGGTGATCGTCGTGCCGCTGCGCATCGTCAACATCGTGGTCTGATCGACCGCATCACGGTTCGACCATGACGGGCCCGGCGATCATCGGATTGCCGGGCCCTTCTCGTGTCATCCCCGATCTTCACCGAGCGCCCGGCTCACGGCCCTGCTGTCGCCGCAGAGAGTCTTTAGATCAACGTCCTAATCCTGGCCGCCCAAGAGGGATGGTCGATCGGTGGGTCACCCCTCTTGGCAGGACTTCAGCGTAGCGGTAACGGCGTCAGGTAGCGGTACAGAATCACGCGGTGGCAGGACGGACCTTCATGGCAGGCAGCACGGCGAAGACGGCGCGGAACCTCATATTCGTCGCCACCCTGGCGCTCGGCCTCTCGGCCTGCTTCCGGCCGCTCTATGGGCCGACCGCCTCCGGCGCCCCATTGAGCGCCGTGCTGGCGTCGATCCAGGTCGAGCCGGCCAGGACGGCGCAGGGCCAGGAACGCCTCGGGCACTACCTGCGCAGCGAGCTGGTCTTCGACCTCGACGGCTCGGGCACGCCGACCGAGAAGAAGTACCGGCTGAGCCTCGCGGCGAGCGAGACGGTGCAGACGCCGATCGTCAGCTCGATCACCGGCCGGGCCGAGGCGGCGACACTGGTCGGCACCGCCTCCTACAAGGTCCAGACTCTCGCCGGCGATCGCACCATCACCGAGGGCGTTGCGCAAGGAACCGCCACCTACGACCGTTCGTCCCAGCGCTTCGCCAGCCTGCGCGCCGCCCGCGACGCCGAGATCCGCCTGGCCAAGCTCCTGTCCGATCAGATCAAGACCCGCGTCGCCGCGATCCTGGCGACCCAGCCCTGAGCGCACCGATGACCACCGGAGGCGTGTCGTGACGGCCGTCAAGGCCGGAGAGGTGGAGGGGCTGCTGCGCCGCGGTCCCGATCCGCGCATCGCCGTGATCCTGGTCTACGGCCCGGATACCGGTCTCGTCACCGAGCGCGCCCGCCTGCTGGCCGAGGCAGCGGTCGACGACCCGTCCGACCCCTTCGCTCTGGTCAAGCTCGATGGCGACGTGCTGGCGAGCGATCCCGGTCGCCTCGTCGACGAGGCCGCAACCGTTGGGCTGTTCGGCGGCAAACGAGCGGTCTGGGTGCGACCTGGCAGCCGCAACTACGCGCCCGCGGTCGAGGCTGCTCTGAAGCAGGACGGCGCCGATACCCGCATCGTGGTCGAGGCCGGCGATCTCGCCAAATCGGCCCCGTTGCGCGTCGTCTGCGAGCGCTCGCCCCGGGCGCTGGCGATCCCCTGCTATCCGGACGATGCCGGGACGCTCGCCGACCTGATCGACCGGACCTTGCGGGCCGACGGCTTGCGCATCACCCGCGAGGCTCGCGATCTTCTCGTCAGTGGCCTCGGCGGTGACCGGCGAGCCAGCCTCGGCGAGATCGAGAAGCTGGCGCTCTACGCCCGCGGCCAAGGCGAGATCGGCATCGACGATGTCGAGGCGATCGGCAGCGATGTCTCGGGATCGATGCTGAATGCTCTGATCGACGCCGCCTTCGCGGGGCGGATCGCCGAGACGGAGCGGAGCTACCGGCGCTTCCAGATCGAGGGCATGGATGCCTCGGTGATGCTCGGCGGCGCCTTGCGCCACGCTCTCACCCTGCTCGCCACGCGCCTCGACGGCGAGGGCAAGAGCCCGAGCGCCATGGTGGCGGGCTGGCGCGGCCTGCATTTCCGGCGCCAGAAGATCGTCGAGAGTCAGCTCGCCCGCTGGAATCCGGCCTCCCTGCGCCGGGCCGCGTCACTGCTCCAGGAGGCGGTTCTCCAGGCCCGTCGAGCCGGGGGCAACTTCTCTCACGCGATTGCGGCCGATCTCTTCTTGCGTCTCGCCAGCGAGGCTGCACGCCGGGGCTGACGACCCCCCTCCCCTCTGTCGGAGCCGGGCATCATGGGCCCGGCTCCGCATTCGTCACGCTTCAAGCCGACGACACAGCCCGTCGAGCTGGTCGAGGCTCGCATAGCGCAGCCGCACCTCGCCGCCGGTGCCCTTGGCCTCGATCGACACCACGACCCCCAAGGCGTCTTCCAGGCGCCGTTCGAGCGCGCGGGTATCGGCATCCTTCTCGATAGCGGCTTTGCGCGGTCGGCCGGGCCTCGGGCCGGTGCCGGTCTGCTCGCCGGCGGCCAGGGCCTCGACCTCTCGCACCGTCATGCCGTCCTCGATCACCCGGCGGGCGACGGTGTCCGGATCCTTGACGGCGAGGAGCGCCCGGGCATGACCGGCCGTGAGCGTGCCGGCAATGACGTGGTCCTGCACGCTGGCGGGCAATTGCAGCAGGCGCAGGGTGTTGGCGAGATGGCTGCGGCTCTTGCCGATGATCTCGGCGAGTTCGGTCTGGGTGTAGCGGAACTCGCTCATCAGCCGCTCGTAGCCCGCCGCCTCCTCGATGGCGTTGAGATCGGCGCGCTGAACGTTCTCCAGAATGGCGTATTCGAGCGAGGTGCGGTCGTCGATCTCGACCGTCACCACCGGCACGTCATGCAGCCCGGCCCGTTGCGCCGCCCGCCAGCGCCGCTCGCCGGCGACGATCTCGAAGGCGTCCGGCATATTGGCCAGCGCCCGGACCACGATCGGCTGAATCACCCCGCGGGTGCGGATCGAGGCCGACAATTCCTCGAGTTCGGTCTCGGCGAAATGGCGACGCGGGTTGCGCGGGTTCGGCCGCAGGAACTCGATGGGAACGCGCCGCTGGCCGGCCTTCGGCTTCTCGGCAGCCGCTGGGGTTTCCTCGCCGAAATCGCCGATCAGCGCCGCGAGCCCCCGCCCGAGGCGCGGACGCGCTCCCTCCTCCGCCATACCCTTCATCCTCTCATCGACTCCACTCGACCAACGGCGCAGGATTCCCGATCGCGGGCGGACCCGGGATCGACACGGTGTCAGGCCGCAGCCGGCAGGCGGCCTTCACGCTGGATGATCTCGGATGCGAGCCGCAGATAGGCTTGCGAGCCGGCACATTTGAGATCGTAGAGCAGCACCGGCTTGCCATGGGACGGCGCCTCGGAGACGCGAACATTGCGCGGGATCATGGTCTCATAAACCTTGTCGCCCATGAATTCGCGCACATCGGCCACCACCTGCGCCGACAGGTTGTTGCGCGGATCGAACATCGTCAACACCACGCCCTGGATCACCAGGCGCGGGTTCAGGGCGCCCTTGACCTGCTCGACGGTGCGCAGCAACTGGCTCAAGCCCTCGAGGGCGAAGAACTCGCATTGCAGCGGCACCAGCACCGCATGCGCGGCCGCGAGCGCATTGAGGGTGAGCAGATTGAGCGAGGGCGGGCAGTCGATCAGGACATACGTGAAGCGCTGGTGCTCCGGCGCCTCGCCCCGGTCGAGCGGCTCCAGCGCGCGGCGCAGGCGCTGCGCCCGGTCCGGTGCGCTCGCCATCGCCATTTCGAGGCCGAGCAGATCCATCGTGGACGGAACCAGCGACAGGCGAGGCACGGCGGTTGCCTGGACCGCCTCGGACAGAGGCGCCTCGCCGGCGAGCACGTCGTAGGTCGAGAGGCGGCGCTGGCGCCGATCGATGCCGAGACCCGTCGAAGCATTGCCCTGTGGGTCGAGATCGACGATCAGGACGTGCTCGCCGATCGCCGCGAGGGCGGTGCCCAGATTGATCGCCGTCGTCGTCTTGCCGACGCCGCCCTTCTGGTTGGCGAGCGCGATGATGCGCAGGGGCGGCGGGCTGCCGCTCACCTGCGACTCGGGGGGGTCCGCGATCATGAGAGAAGGCCGTTCACGCTGGAGATGCGGACGATTCGCGCGTCAGAATCGGTCCGGCTCGGGATCAGATCCGCGGTAAATCTCCACCTTTCCTCCGCCTCGGTCAATTCCGTTAAGACATCACGGCCCTTCGGAAACAGCCCGGTGGCGCCTTTTTTCAACAGCGGTTCGGTCCAGGTGAGGAGCTGGGACAGTGGCGCGAGGGCCCGGGCGGTGACGATCTGCGAACCGGTGAAGCCCGCGACCACCGCTTCGATCCGGGCGACATGGATTTTCGCGGGCGCGCCTGTGAGGCGCGCGGTCTCCTGGAGGAAGGCGCCTTTCCGGCCGTTGCTCTCGACGAGATCGACGCGGAAGCCGGGTCGCTCCCGACCAGCAATCGCCAGGATCAGCCCAGGAATGCCGGCGCCGCTGCCGAGATCGAGCCAGCGGGTGGCTTCGGGGGCGAGGGCGAGGAGCTGAAGCGAATCGGCGACGTGACGGGTCCAGACCTCCGCCAGGGTCGAAGGCCCGACGAGGTTCTTGATCGATTGCCAGCGGGTGAGCTGGGCGACGTAGAGATCGAGGGCTGCGGCTGTTTCACGTGAAACGCCGGCGTCCCGCAGGACCGCGTCACGGCCGGGAGGAGCCTTGGTCATTCGGCCGGGACCTGAGCGGCGGGGCGGCGGCGTGCATGAGCCGCCAGCAAGGTGAGGGCTGCCGGCGTCACGCCTTCGATACGGGCGGCTTGGCCGAGGGTGACGGGGCGGACCGTGTCGAGCTTCAATCGCAGCTCGTTCGACAAGCCGGCAATGGTGCCGTAATCGAGCAGGGCTGGCAGCACCATTGCTTCGTCTCGCCGGAACGCCGCGATATCGGCCCGTTGCCGGTCGAGATAGACCGCATAAGTCGCGTCGGTGCAGAGCCTGTCGGCGAGGGCAGGGGGGACATCCCGAAGCTGCGGCCAGACAACGGCCAACTGATCCCAGGTGATCTCCGGATAGGACAGAAGCTGGAATGCCGAGCGGCGGATGCCATCGCGGTTGAGGGTGATGCCGTGACGCTGCGCCTCCGTGGGGGTGAGACTCACGCTCTCGAGCATCCGGCGCGTGTCGTCCAGCGCTGCACGCCGCGTGGCATCGTGCGCGGCCCGCACCGGCGAGATGCAGCCGAGGGCGAGGCCACGGCCGGTCAGACGCTCATCGGCATTGTCGACCCGCAAGCTGAGCCGATATTCCGAACGAGAGGTGAACATGCGGTACGGCTCGCTGACCCCATGGGTGACGAGGTCGTCGATCATCACGCCGAGATAGGATTCGGCCCGGTCGAACACCGCGAGTTCGACTGCGCCAGCCAGGCGGGCCGCGTTGAGCCCGGCCACCAGCCCCTGGCCGGCGGCCTCCTCGTAGCCGGTGGTGCCATTGATCTGACCGGCCAGGAACAGGCCCCGGATGCGGCGGGTCTGAAGTGTCGGGTCGAGTTCGCGCGGATCGACGTAATCATACTCGATCGCGTAGCCGGGGCGCAGGATGACCGCGCGGGTGCAACCGGGCAGCAGACGGACGATGCTGGCTTGTACCTCCTCGGGGAGGGAAGTCGAGATGCCGTTCGGGTAGACGGTCACATCGTCGAGACCTTCCGGCTCAAGGAAGATCTGGTGGCCGTCGCGGTCGCCGAAGCGCACCACCTTGTCCTCGATCGATGGGCAGTAGCGCGGGCCCCGGCTGGTGATGCCACCCGAATACATCGCCGAGCGGTGCAGGTTGGCGCGGATCAAATCGTGCGCCGCCTGGGAGGTCCGGGTGATGCCACACTCGATCTGCGGCGTGGTGATGCGCGCGGTGAGAGTTGAGAACGGGACCGGGTCGTCGTCGGCGGCCTGCTTGTCGATCCCGTGCCAATCGATGGTGCGGCCATCGAGACGTGGCGGCGTCCCGGTCTTCAGGCGGCCAAGGGCGAAGCCGTGCCGGTCGAGAGTCGTGGACAGACCCATGGCCGGACCTTCGCCGATCCGGCCGGCCGGGATCGTGACCTCGCCGATATGGATCAGTCCGCGCAGGAACGTCCCGGTGGTCAGGACCACGGCGCGGCCAGGGACGGCGCGGCCATCTTTGAGCACGGCGCCGGCGACCCGGCCATCGATCACGGTCAGGTCCGCGACTTCGCCTTCGATGATCGCAAGGTTCGGGATGTCTGCGAGGAATGCCTGCATCGCCCGGGCGTAGAGCTTGCGGTCCGCCTGCGTGCGTGGTCCGCGCACGGCCGGTCCCTTGCGGCGGTTGAGCAGCCGGAACTGGATTCCGGCACGATCCGCGACCCGCGCCATCAGACCATCGAGGGCATCGACCTCGCGCACGAGGTGACCCTTGCCGAGGCCGCCGATGGCAGGATTGCAGGACATCGCCCCGAGGGTGTCGCGGCGATGCGTGACGAGGGCGGTGCGAGCACCGTAACGCGCGGCGGCGGCGGCCGCTTCGGCGCCCGCATGGCCGCCGCCGACGACAATCACGTCGTAGGGGGAAGAATCATCGGAAAGCATGCGCTGATTAGGGGATGCCGGATGACGGCGTCAATCACGCTGTCGCATCGTCCCGCGTTTCACGTGAAAACACCGCCTCCGGTCGGTCACTTGCCGATGCAGAAGCTGGAAAACAGGCGATCCAGCATGTCCTCGACGCCGACGCGTCCCGCCACCTCGCCGAGGGCCCGGATCGCGAGGCGTATATCCTCGGCCACCAGCTCGGCCGGCAATCGAGCCCCGTCTGTCGCGACGCGGTCGAGATGGTCGCGACAGCTTTCCAAGGCAAGGCGCTGGCGTTCGCGGGTCACCAGCGCGTCGCCGCTGCCGAGTGACGTTGCGGCGATGCGCTCGATCTCTGCGAGCAGGGTGCCGAGGCCGGCGCCGGTGAGCGCCGAAATCGTGAGGGCATTGTCCGAGACCGACTCTGACAGGTCGCCCTTGGTGGCGACGACAAGGGCGGGGACCGAGAGGGGAGGGGGAGCGTCACCGCCGGGTTCGCACAGCCACAGCACCAGGTCGGCTTGGTCGATGCGGCGCCGGCTGCGTGCCACGCCCTCGGCTTCGATAGCATCGGTGCTGTCGCGCAGTCCCGCCGTGTCGACGAGCAGGACCGGCAGGCCGCCGAGATCACAGCGGACCTCGATCGCGTCTCGGGTCGTGCCGGGAATCTCCGAGACGATCGCGACATCGCGGCGGGCGAGGGCATTGAGGAGGGTCGACTTGCCGGCATTGGGCGCACCGGCGAGCACCACCGTGAACCCGTCCCGCAATCGCTCACCTCGGCGGCCATCGGCAAGCGCCGCCTGGATCGCATCGCGCACTCGGGAGGCGGTGACACGCCCGGCTTCCGTCAGCACGTCGTCGTCGACATCGCCCTCGTCGGAGAAGTCCAGGGCGGCTTCCGTCCCGGCGAGCACGTCGAGGAGCGTCTCGCGCCATGTCTCGACGGCTTGGCCGAGGGCGCCGTCGAGCTGGCGGATCGCCTGGCGCCGCTGAGCCTCGGTCTCGGCATCGATCAGGTCGGCCAGTCCTTCGACGGCGGTGAGATCCATGCGGCCGTTGAGAAAGGCCCGCCGCGTGAAGGCGCCGGGCTGTGCCGGCTCGAGACCTGGAAGGGCGCCCAGGCTGCGCAGGATCGCGGCCCGCACCGCCGGTCCGCCGTGCACGTGCAGTTCCGCCATATCCTCGCCGGTGGCGGTGGCGGGACCGGGCAGCCAGGCGACGAGGGCGTGGTCGAGCAACTCTCCGGTCGTCGGTTCGTGCAAGCTGCGCAGCGAGAGACGACGCGCCGGGGGCAGCTTTGCGCGGATCAAGGCCGCGAGGGTTGGTCCGGCCTGCGGCCCGCTGATCCGCACGACCGCGACGGCGGTGCGGCCATAACCGGTGGCGGGGGCGAAGATGGTATCGGGGGAAAGCATCGGGCGAGTCGCAAGCCGGAACGAAGGAGATGAGGGGCGCGCCGAGGCAGCACCACCGCGCCGTGGCGACAGCAGCCCCGATCGCATTGCAATCGGCCGCCGCTTTCGGTTGTTGATTGTGCCGCATGATCGGCGACGACCCGATTGCCGCGTCGTCGGACAATGCTCTCAGCAAATCTCGCAACAGGGGTAGCCGATTCTGCGACAGAAATCTGCGACCAAACAAGAACCTGCGCGGACGACGCATTGGCCTGCGATGCAGGACACGACCGGACCCGGACACGACAGCGGCGTGAATCTTGCCGGTGCGGGGCTCGCCCACCCTTGCCCTGATCCTGTCGTGCGGGCCCGTACCACAGGATCAGGGCGAGGGTGGGAAGGGCGCTTCATATCACCGCTCCGTGCTGGACCGTGGGCATGCCGACGCAAGTCTGCTGAGAGGAGGCCACGACAGAGGCAAAGAACGCTGCGAGCGGTCTGCGCCACCCGCGACGCCATCCCGAGAGGTGCCGGCCCTGCATCGATCGCGCGGGATCGACGCTGCCGAGCCTCGATGGCGGGTTCCAGGGATCTTTGCGTCGTCTGGATGTCTCTTCGGACGCGGGTGAGAGAACCGGGCGTCGCGACGCAGCCGCCACGCGAGGGCTGTGGTCCATCCCTCACGCTTCCGCATCACGGAGGAGGGGACACCGTCTCTCCCCAAACGACAGCGGCGCCCCAGGCGGGGCGCCGCGTGACACCATCAGGGTAATCTGGCGGCTGCGACAGCCCGATCAGGTGTTCATCGAGTCGAAGAAATCGCCGTTGCTCTTGGTCTGGCGCAGCTTGTCGAGCAGGAACTCGATCGCGTCGGTGACGCCCATCGGGTTGAGGATGCGGCGCAGGACATAGGTCTTCTTGAGCGCGTCCGGTGGGACCAGCAGTTCCTCCTTGCGGGTGCCGGAGCGGGTGATGTCGATCGCCGGGAAGATGCGCTTGTCGGAGACCTTGCGGTCCAGGATGATCTCGGAGTTGCCGGTGCCCTTGAACTCCTCGAAGATCACCTCGTCCATCCGCGAGCCGGTATCGATCAGCGCGGTCGCGATGATGGTGAGCGAGCCGCCTTCCTCGATGTTGCGGGCGGCGCCGAAGAAGCGCTTGGGCCGCTGGAGGGCGTTGGCGTCGACGCCGCCGGTCAGCACCTTGCCGGAGGACGGCACCACGGTGTTGTAGGCCCGGCCGAGCCGGGTGATCGAGTCGAGGAGGATGACGACGTCGCGGCCGTGCTCGACCAGACGCTTGGCCTTCTCGATCACCATCTCGGCGACCTGGACGTGGCGGGTTGCCGGCTCGTCGAAGGTCGAGGCGATCACCTCACCCTTCACCGAGCGCTGCATGTCGGTGACCTCCTCCGGCCGCTCGTCGATGAGCAGGACGATGAGGTAGCATTCGGGGTGGTTCAGGGTGATCGACTGGGCGATGTTCTGCATCAGCACCGTCTTGCCGGTCCGCGGCGGCGCCACGATCAGGGCGCGCTGGCCCTTGCCGATCGGCGCCACGATGTCGATGATCCGGGGCGAGAAATCCTTGCGGGTCGGTTCCGACAGTTCGAGCTTGAAGCGCTGCGTGGGGAACAGCGGCGTCAGGTTGTCGAAATGGACCTTGTGCTTGATCTTGTCCGGATTCTCGAAATTGATGGTGTTGACCTTGAGCAGCGCGAAATAGCGCTCGCCGTCCTTCGGGCCGCGGATCGGCCCCTCGACGGTGTCGCCGGTGCGCAGGCCGAAGCGGCGGATCTGCGTCGGCGAGATGTAGATGTCGTCAGGGCCCGGCAGATAGTTCGAGTCGGAGGAGCGCAGGAAGCCGAAGCCGTCCTGGAGCACCTCGACCGTGCCGGCGCCGATGATCTCCACGTCCTTGGCAGCGAGCTGCTTCAGGATCGCGAACATCAGCTCCTGCTTGCGCATGGTCGAGGCATTCTCGACCTCGACCTCCTCAGCGAAGGCGAGCAATTCGGTCGGCGTCTTCGACTTGAGATCCTGAAGCTTCACCTCGCGCATGGCGGGGGCGGCCGGGGTCTCGATCGGGGCGAGAGTGTCTTCGATCATGGGATATCGGGGTGCGGGGGCGAAGCGGGGAGCGTCATGTCAGGACAAGTCCGGCTGCCGCAGGGCGCGGCACTGAGCGGAAGCAACGGGGTGGCCGAGACGGGCACCGGTCGCGAAATCGTCGCCTGATTGTCCCGGAGGTCGCGCGGAGGAACCGAAGGGTCCTGGATGCGACGTGACGTGACGATGGAGGAGGGAACGACTTTATGTAGCGGGTCCTCGTCGTCGACTCAAGTCCCCGATCGGGGAAATGTGGTGAACGGCGCGGCGTGATGACACCGCAGGAGAGGGAGGCTCCAGCGTCGGCGTCCCAAGCAGGGTGAACGATCGGCGCAGTCGTCGTACCGCCGCATGAACACCAACGCTCGAAGATGCCGACGCATCGATTCGATCTCGGGCAGGCCCGGGATCGGCGGGGCCGTTGACTTCATCTCGAATTTTCGATGTCAAGCCCAGATGTCCGGGACCTTGGGCTTGGCGAAAATTCGAGAACGGCACCAAAGGTCGTTTTCAACGACCGTTGGTATAACATATGGCGTCATCGAATGGATTGACATCCTCCGACTCATTCCGGGGCCGCGCAGCGGAGCCCGGACTGACCGTGAGAAGCGGACATGAGCGCGCTGATTCTCCACGGGCATCAGCGTCGCAGAATCGTTCCGCCTCACAGAAGATGGCCGTTGCGGCAAGCCCATCCCGCCGCTACCCCACTCCCCATGCCCCCCTTCCTCACGGCCAACCTGCGCTGGCTCGCGGCCGGGTTCCTGCTCCTGTTCTGCGGCTGCTTCGGCCAGACCTTCGTGGTCGCCCTGTCGGGCGGGGCGATCCGGCGGGATTTCGGGCTGTCGGACGGGTCGTTCGGGGCGCTCTATGCCGGCGTCACCCTGGCCGCGGCTTTGGCGCTCGCGGGGCTCGGCGGGCTCATCGACCGCTGGCCGGCGCAACGGGTGGTGAGCCTGGCGGTGGGCCTTCTGGCAATGGGTGCCGTCGGCCTCGGCCTGTCGCCGAACCTCCTCGTCCTCGCCCCGAGCCTGTTCCTGCTCCGCCTCGCCGGCCAGGGGCTGATGCTTCAGACCGCCTACACGCTCCTCGGGCGCTGGTTCTCGGGAGAGCGCGGCCGGGCGGTGTCGCTGTCCGCGCTCGGGCTCAATGCCGGCCAGGCCTGTCTGCCCCTCGCCTTCGTCACCGCCGCCGCCCTCCTCGGCTGGCGCGGCGCCTGGCTCGCGATCGCATCGCTTCTGGTCCTCGTCGCCCTGCCGCTCGCCCACCATCTCGTGCGGCGCGAGCGGGTGCCGGAGGAGACCGCGCGCACCGGCCCGGCCGAGGGGGCGACGCGGGCGCAAGCCCTGGCCGATCCCTTCCTCTACCTGTTGCTGCTGGCGATGCTGCCGCCCTCCTTCATCAGCAACACGATCTTCTTCCACCAGGTGCATCTGGCCGAGAGCCGGGGCTGGCCGCCGGAGGTGCTGGCCGCCGCCTTTCCGCCCTACGCGGCCGCAACCTTCGTCTTCCTGCTCGTCGCCGGCCGCCTCGTCGACCGGTTCTCCGCCCTGGCGCTGCTGCCCCTCTACCTGGTGCCGTTCGGCCTCGCCTGCCTGACCCTCGGCGGGGTTGGCGCACCATGGGCGGCCTTCGCCTTCATGCTGCTCTACGGCGTCACCGACGGGATCTCGCTGACCCTGTTCGGCGCCCTCTGGCCGGAGGTCTACGGCACCCGCCATCTCGGGGCGATCCGCGGCGCCATCGTGGCGATGATGGTGCTCGGCACGGCCCTGGGGCCGTTCCTGTCGGGCCTGCTCATCGATGCCGGCATGCCGTTCGCCGGCATCGTGACCGGTATGGGGCTCTACTGCCTGGGCATCTCCGGCGTCCTGCTCCTGGTGCGGCGCCGCTTCCTCGGGCATCTGCGCGGGCGCCACTTCGCCGCCGCGTGATCGACCGCTTGGGCCAAGTGGACCGCTTGGGGCAAGTCTACCGCTTGGGCCAAGTCCAGGATGGCGGGTCGTGGTCCGGCGCCAGAGTCTCGCCGAGGCGCTTGTCGAGGGTGATGCGGGCCGCGCCCTGCCGCTCCAGGGCCGCCACCAGGGCGGCGGCGTGCGACACCACCAGGACCTGCGTGCCCTCCGCCGCCCGCGCGATCAGCTTGGCCAGCGGCGCCAGCAGGTCGGCATGCAGGCTGGTCTCGGGCTCGTTGAGGACCATCAGCTCGGGCGGACGCGGCGACAACAGCGCCGCGGCGAGCAGGATGGTGCGCAGGGTCCCGTCCGAGAGCTCGGTCCCGCGCAACGGGCGCAGCAACCCGTGCTGGCGCAGTTCGAGCGAGAACTGGCCCTCGTTGCTCGCGACCGACAGGGACGCACCCGGAAACGCCTCGGCGATGGTCGCGTCGAGGGCGCCCCGGTCGCCGATCTCGATGATCGTCTGGATCGCCGCCGCCACGTCGGCGCCGTCGCCGGCGAGCACCGGCGTGCGGGTGCCGATCTGCGGCCGGCGGGCCGGGGCGTCCTGGTCGGTGCGGAAATGGTCGTAGAAGCGCCAGGCCCGCATCCGCTCGCGGAGCATCAGCACGTCGAGGGCGTCGCGGGGATCGGCGCCGTGGGTCATCAGGCTGTCGAAGGCGGGAAGATCGTGAAGGGCCTCGGTCCAGGTGCCGGTGCCGTCGCGCAGGCGCACCAGCGGCCCGCGCCGCTCGGCGAAGACGTTCGCCCGCCCGACGATCGGCCCGGTCCAGACGCTCTCGGCCTTGATCTCCGGGTCCTGGGAAAAGAACGTGCCCTCATAGGACGGCGCCGGCAGGCCGAGGGCGATGGCGTAGCCGACATCGTCGTTGGAGAAGCCGAGCTTCAGCTCGACGGGATGGCGCCGCACCGTGCCCTCGACCCGGCGCGTCCCGGTCAGGACCTGGCGCCCGAACGTCTCCGGCCCGGCCCACAGGGCCGAGGCGAAGCCGCCTTCCCGGGCAAGCGACGGAATCGCTCTCCCTTGAGCGACCTCGGCGAGGAGCCGAAGTGCGCGGTAGAGGCTCGACTTGCCGCTGCCATTGGCCCCCGTCACCACGGTCAGCCGGTCGAGGCCGAGCACGATGTCGCGCAAGCTGCGGTAGCCGGAGATGGCGAGGCGGTGGATCGGCATGGCGTCTCGTTCGGTTCCCTGTCGACGGCCGACGGTGCAGGATCGCGGCAAGCGGACGCCGCCCGCGTCAGTATTTCAGGCCCGTGTCGCAGAGCACGGTCACGGCCGTCGCGGCGGCGGCGAGGCGTCCGGACCGCAGCAGTGCGGCGGCCGCAGCGACGTTGGCGGCGGCTGAGTAGCCGACATGCAGACCTTCCTGCGTCGCGAGCGCCCGGCGCCAGCGATCGACCTCCCGATCGGTCACCGGGATGGACAGGTCCATCACGCCGTCGCTCCAATGCGGGGGGACGCTTCCGTAGCTCGTGCCCTGGATGAGGTGGCGAGGCTTCGTGACCGGCAGCCCCGCCAGGGGCTGGCACCCTTCGGGCTCGACGGCGGCGCAGAGCACGCGGGGGTTGTGCGCGCGCAAGGCGGCGGCCACCCCGAGGAAGGTCGCCCCCGTCCCCACGGCGGCCACCCAGGCATCGACCCGGCCGGAGGATTGCTCCCAGATTTCCGGCCCGGTCGTTTCCGCGTGGGCGCGCGCGCCGTCCGGCGCATGGAACTGGTCGACGTAGAAGCCGCCTCGCTCCGCCGCGATGCGCCGGGCCGCATCCGCCGCCGCGTTCACGTCGGCGCCCGTGACGTGCCCGGGGGCTCCGTCAACCTGGGGCACCAGCACGACCTCGGCCCCCAGGGCTTCCAGCATCCGCGCCCGCTGGGGACTGTTCCCGGACGACATCGCGACCACGAGCGGATGGCCCAAAGCCGCGCAGGCTACGGCGAGGCCGGCGCCCATGTTGCCGCTGGTCATCTCGACCACGGGCGCTCCCGGGGCCAGCCGTCCGTCCTCGCGCGCCGCCAGGATGATGGCGCGGGCCGCCCGATCCTTGACGCTCCCGCCGGGCTGCATGAACTCGGCCTTGGCCAGGAGGCGGCCGGGCCCAGGGTGGACGCGATCGAGCGCGAGCAGCGGCGTGTTGCCGATCAGATCAAGGGCCGACGGCGTGATCTTCGCGGCCGAGAAAGTCGGGCGTGGCGACGTTGGGTGCATTGCGCGATTCTAAGCAGACTTGCGTTGGCAGGCCAACGCTTCGTCCGCTTAGGACACCGGACGGCGGTGCGACCTCGACCTCGTAGGCTGCGCCATCGCGCCAGACACCCACGACCGTGCGTTCGCTGCCCGCAAGGATCCGATCACCGTCGTCCGTCGAGACGGCGCCGGTCACCCTGTGACCCCTGTTCGAGGCCCTGGAAGCGCGTTTGCGGCTCCTTGCGCCGCATCAGATCGACCGTATCGGCTGTCATGCGGGGAGGTGACGCCGAGTGGGAGATCCCGCACGGGGATGGGCGGTGAACGTCTACCCAGCCCCCCGCAACCGCCGCGCCGCCCCGAACCGGTTCAGGAACCGCGGCTCCTTCTCGGGCGCGACCCGGATCACGAGGTGCAGGTCGCCGGAGGCGTCCTCGCGGCGGTCGAGCACCTCGGCATTCTCGTAGAGCCAGTGCAGCTCCGCGCCTTGCGCCGGCTCCAGGATCACCGCGAAGCTGGTGCGGCTGGCGGCGATCCGGGCCTCGATCCGGCTCATCAGGCGGTCGATGCCCTCGCCGGTGAGCGCCGAGAGCAGCACCGGCCCGGAGCCTTTCGCGCCGTTCGGCCGGCTCAGGTTGAGCAGGCGCTCGCGCTCGGCCGCATCGAGGAGGTCGGCCTTGTTCCAGACCTCGATGATGCGGTCGGTATCGGGCTCGATGCCCAGTTCGGCCAGCACCTGCGCCACGTCGGCGCCTTGCGCCTCCGCGTCCTCGTGGGCGATGTCGCGGACGTGGAGCAGGATGTCGGCCTCGATCACGTCCTCCAGCGTCGCCCGGAAGGCGGCGATCAGCATGGTCGGCAGGTCGGAGATGAAGCCGACCGTGTCGGACAGGATCGCGGTCTCGCCATGCGGCAGCGTGATGGCGCGGGCGGTCGGGTCGAGGGTGGCGAACAGCATGTTCTCCGCCAGCACCTCGGCCCGGGTCAGGCGGTTGAACAGGGTCGACTTGCCGGCATTGGTGTAGCCGACCAGCGCCACGATCGGGTACGGCACCCGGCGTCGGGAGCGGCGGTGCAGGCCGCGGGTGCGGGTGACGGTCTCCAATTCGCGCTCGATCCGGGTCATCCGCTCCTGGATCATCCGGCGGTCGGCCTCGATCTGGGTCTCGCCCGGGCCGCCGAGGAAGCCGAAGCCGCCGCGCTGGCGCTCGAGGTGGGTCCAGGACCGCACCAGCCGGCTGCGCTGGTAGGCCAGATGGGCGTGCTCGACCTGGAGCGTGCCCTCGCGGGTCGAGGCGCGCCGCCCGAAGATCTCCAGGATCAGCC
Organism: Methylobacterium aquaticum; assembly: GCF_001043915.1. Taxonomy (GTDB): domain Bacteria; phylum Pseudomonadota; class Alphaproteobacteria; order Rhizobiales; family Beijerinckiaceae; genus Methylobacterium; species Methylobacterium aquaticum. Next base: position 27,196 of record NZ_LABX01000002.1, read on the forward strand.
CGGTCCGGTCGATGACCTTGACGCCCCACGCCTTCTCCAGGTTGCGCTGCTGCACCGGCGAGAGCGCGCAATCCATCACCACGAGGCGGATGCCGTCGGCCTCGATCTGGCCGGCGATCTCCTCCACCCGTCCCTTGCCGAGGAAGGTCGAGGGCCGGATCTGCTGGATGGTGACGAGGAGCCGGTCGGCCACGTCGAGCTCGATCGCGGCGGCGAGGCCCACCGCCTCGTCGAGGCGGGCGAGCGGCAGCCGCGGCTCGCCATGGGCATCACGCTTCGTCGGGTAGGGGCCGATCACCAGCGTGCGGGTCTCGGCCGCGATCGCGGCCTCCGGCTCGGCCTGGCGTTGCAGGCGGATCTCGCCCGGTATCCGCGGTTCCATCGTGTCTCCGGCTGCTCCCTGGTCGGTCGGGAGTCCATCGGACACAGGTTGGATGGCGGCGCACGAGAATCAAGCGGCCGGGTGCCTCCACGGCGCGGGATTCGCGCGTCGTCCGTCGAGGGGGTCGGCGGGTAGACAAAAAACAGGCCGCGCGGTGCGGCCTGGACACTGGCACGGACGCGCCTGCGGGGCTTCTCCCGGAGCCACGCCGCGCGCGCCGGTTCGGTGGGGTGGAATCAGGCTTTCTCGGCCCCCTCCTCGCCCTGCTCGAACAACTGCACCGGATGGCCGGGCATGATCGTCGAGATCGCGTGCTTGTAGACCAGCTGCGAGTGGCCGTCGCGCCGCAGCAGCACGCAGAAGTTGTCGAACCAGGTCACGACACCCTGCAACTTCACGCCGTTGACCAGAAAGATCGTCAGCGGAATCTTGTTCTTGCGAACGTGATTGAGGAAGGTGTCTTGCAGATTCTGAGCGCGTTCGCCCGCCATTCTTCTTGTCCTTTGAACCCGCTGCCAGTCCTGTCGACGGGTCGGTCCGTGTTGTTGTGTTGCGGGAGGCGCGGCGCGCCGCCCCGGGAGCCGGCCGCCCCATTACACGGTGAAGCTCGCCCGGGCGCAAGTGCAGACTGGCCGCAGGGAACATCCCCGGGCCGCCGCATCTGGCGCATCCGGCCGCGCCCGCGATCCTGTCGCGCCCCGGCCACAGGCCGCCCTAGCAGAAAGGCCCGGGCTTGGCACGCAGGAATGTGGAGCCACGGGCGAGGTTCCGGACGCCTGATCGCGGGATTCGTCGTGGGCGGGTCGTCCTCGTCAGGCGCCGATGCCCAGCGACTTGAGCTTCCGGTGCAGGGCCGAGCGCTCCATGCCGATGAATTCGGCGGTGCGGGAGATGTTGCCGGAGAAGCGGGCGATCTGCGCCACCAAATACTCGCGCTCGAAGATCTCGCGCGCCTCGCGGAGCGCCAGGCTCATCAGCTTCTCGCCGCCCGCCCCGCTCGGGGTGGTGGGCACCAGCGCGCCGACCTCGCTCGGCAGCATCTCGGTCGTCACCTCGGTCTCGGGATCTCCTTGCGTCAGGATCATCAGCCGCTCGACGTTGTTGCGGAGCTGGCGGACGTTGCCGGGCCAGTCGTGCGATTGCAGCACCGCCATGGCGTCGGCGGCGATGCGCCGCTGCGGCAGGCCGGTGGCGGCCGAGATCTGCTCCATGAAGAACGCGATCAGCTCCGGCACGTCCTCGCGCCGCTCGGCGAGCGAGGGCACCCGGATCGGGACGACGCTCAGGCGGTGGAAGAGATCCTCGCGAAAGCGCCCGCCGGCGATTTCTTCCGCCAGGTCGCGCGACGAGGACGAGATGATCCGCACGTCGACATGGACCCTTGTGGTGCCGCCGACGCGCTGGAAGTTCTGGTCGACGAGGACCCGCAGGATGCGGTTCTGGGTCTCGCGGGGCATGTCCGCGACCTCGTCGATGTAGAGGCTGCCGCCATGGGCCTCCTCGAGCGCGCCGACCCGGCGCGGCTTGCCGTCGGCCGCCTCGACGCCGAACAGCTCGGCTTCCATCGTGTCGGGGGTGATCGTGGCGGCGTTGATCACCACGAAGGGCCCGTTGGCCCGCGACGAGGCGGCGTGGATGGTGCGGGCCGAGAGTTCCTTGCCGGAGCCGGGCGCCCCCGAGATCATCACCCGGGCGTTGGTGGGAGCGACGCGCTCGACGGTCTGGCGCAGCTGGTTGGCCGCCACCGAGGCACCGACGATCCGGCTCGCCTGGCCGGAGCGGGCCTTGAGGTCGCGCACCTCGCGCTTGAGGCGCGAGGCTTCCAGCGCCCGCTCGGCGACCAGGATCAGCCGGTCGGCCTTGAACGGCTTCTCGATGAAGTCGTAGGCGCCCGCCTTGATCGCCGAGACCGCGGTCTCGATGTTGCCGTGGCCCGAGATCATCACCACCGGCAGGTCCGGCGCCTGGGCCTTGATCACGTCGAGCACCTGGAGCCCGTCGAGGCGCGAGCCCTGGAGCCAGATGTCGAGGAAGACGAGATGCGGGCGGCGCGCCTCGATCGCCGCCAGCGCCTCGTCGGAGGAGCCGGCGGTGCGGGTGCGGTGGCCCTCGTCGTCGAGGATGCCGGCGACGAGCTCGCGGATGTCGGCCTCGTCATCGACGATCAGAATGTCGGCGCTCATGGCTTGTCGGGCCTCCCCGCGACGCGGGCGGCGGGCCTGACGGCCGCGCGGCACCCCGTGCTGTGACGAATGTGGCGGTGTCGAAAATGGCGGTGATCACGGCGGCGATCCGGAGGGCGCCGCTCCCGGCAAGGGAGGGCCGGCGTCACGCGGCGGGCTCCGGCGACGTCTCGGGCGTGGGGGCGGGCCGCGCCGGCCTGCTCGCTTCGGCCGCCGGCTCGTCGCGCCGCACTTCGCGCAGGACCCGCATCCGCACCTGCCCGCCGCGCCCGTGCGGGTTGTCGTTCAGCTCGATGCCGCCGCCGTGCTCTTCCAAGACCTTGCTCACGATCGCCAATCCGAGGCCCGTGCCCCCCTCGCGGGTGGTCATATAGGGTTCGAGCAGCCGCTGGCGCCCTTCGGCCGGGAATCCCTTGCCGGTATCGGTGATCTCGATCACCGCCGCCTCGCCCTCCTCGTAGAGCCGCACCGCGACCAGGCTCTCGCCGCGCACCGCCTCGGGCACCGCCTGCACCGCCTCGACGGCGTTCTTGAGGATGTTGGTGATCGCCTGGGACAGGAGCCGCGTGTCGAAGGCGGCGCTGACCCGGGCCGGGCCCTCCTGCAACGTGAAGGCCACGTCGGGATGCGCCACCCGCATCATGAACAGGTTCTGCTTCACGATCTCGGTCAGGTCGTTGCGGGCGATCGCCGGCTTGGGCATCCGCGCGAAGGACGAGAACTCGTCCACCATCCGCTTGATGTCGTCGACCTGGCGCACGATCGTGGCGACGCACTGCTCGAAGATCTCCTTGTCGGCGGTGATGACCTTCCCGTACTTGCGGCGGATGCGCTCGGCCGAGAGCTGGATCGGGGTCAGGGGGTTCTTGATCTCGTGGGCGATGCGGCGGGCGACGTCGGCCCAGGCCGAGGTGCGCTGGGCGGTGACGAGGTCGGTGATGTCGTCGAGGGTGACGACGTAGCCCCGGTCGCCGTCCTGCGACTGCTCGCTCGTGGTCCGCACGTCGATGGTGCGCTCGCGGCCGTTGCGGGCGATCTGGATCTGCTGCTGGGTCGGGCGGGAGCGGGTATCCCCCGGCAGGCCGCCGAGTTCCGGGATCACCGCCTCCAGGGGCTCGCCGACGAGGTCGGCGACGGAGCGCCCGAGCATCCGCTCCACCGACGGGTTGGCGATGGTGATGACGCCCCGCCCGTCGATGCCGATGACGCCCGCCGGCACCCCGGCCAGCACCGCCTCGGTGAAGCGGCGCCGGCTGTCGATCTGCTCGCTCTGCTCGATCAGGGTGGCGCGCTGGCGGCTCAGCTCCTGGGTCATCTTGTTGAAGCTCTCGCCCAGATGCTGGAGGTCGCCCTCGGTCTTCCGGAACGGCACCTGGGCATAGTAGTTGCCCGACGCGACCTGGTCGGCGGCGTTGATCAGCCGGCGGATCGGCGCCACGAAGCGGTTGGCGAAGTTGAGCCCGAACCACACCGCCGAGAGCAGCGCGATCAGGGCGATCAGCGCGAACATCGTCGCGAAGGCGATCTGCACGCTGCGCCGCCCGGCATCGATGGTCAGGAACTCGGTGGCGGCGGCCCGCGACACGCCCGGGAACTCGACCGCCAGCCGCGTCACCTCGCGCTCGACCAGCAGGAAGGCGTCGTCATAGGCCGGCAGCCGCATCAGCGTGCCGAACACCCGTCCCTCCCGCGGCAGCAGGCAGGTCGCGTCGACCGATTTCGCCGCCTCCTCGAAGTCGCTGGCCGAGGGCAGCGGCGGGTCCTTGAGGATGTCGATATTGGCCCGCGCCACGGTCTCGGTCGGCGAGCGCATGATCCGGGCGATCGGCAGGCCGAGGGAGGCGGCCCGGGCCGTCAGGAAGTTCTCGAACCAGGCGCGCTCGACGTCGAAGGCGGGGCGCGCCCGGGTCAGGTCGTCGGAGAGGATGCGGGCCTCGCGGGCGAGGCTCTGGCACTGGTTGGTCAGGTAGGCGTCGGCCACGTCGACCGACATCAGCACGACGCTGCGCATCCGGTCCGAGAACCAGGGCGACAGGCCGCGCTCCAGGGTGATCGATGCCACCACGGCGAGCAGCACCGTCGGCAGGGTCGCGATCAGGCTGAACAGGCCGACGATGCGGGTATGAAGCCGGGCGGCGGCCGCGTTGGTCTGCCGGGCGCGCAGGAAGACCCGCGCCTCCCAGGCGATGACCACGACGAGGAGCAGCACCAGGGCGACGTTGCTGAGGAGCAGTGCCACCACCACCGTGTGGGTCGGGGCGATCGCGGTGGCGCCGACCAGGATCAGGAAGGTGGCGAGGGCCAGCGCCAGGGCGACGATGACCGCGAGCGCACCGAACCAGCCCGGACCCCGCGGCGCGGCGTCCTGAAGCAACCCGGGCGGGAGCCTCCGGGCGGTGTGGCCGGCCGCGCCGGAGGGGGGCGCCGAAGCCCGGGGGCGACGTGTGAACAGCATCCGTGGTGCAAGGCCACTACAGTGTGGCGAAATTAATACGGATGCCGGTGCGGCGGCAATCGGGGCCGGCGGCGGTGGCGCCGACCGGCCCGGGGGAGCCCCGTGCGGATCAGGCGGCCTGGTTCGCCCGCGGGCGGCGGATCACCGGCTTCTGACCGAGCCCGATGCTCTTGGCGAGTTCGGAGCGCTGGGCGGCGTAGTTGGCGGCGACCATCGGGTAGTCCGGCGGCAGGCCCCATTTCTGGCGGTATTGCTCCGGGGTGAGCCCGCGGCCGGCCAGGTGGCGCTTGAGCGTCCGGTACCGGCGGCCGTCCTCCAGGCTGATCAGGTAGTCGGGCGTGACGGTCTTCTTGATCGGCACCGGCGGGGTCAGCCGCTCGGGCTCCGCCAGGGTGGCCGAGCCGAGCCTCGCCACCGCCTCGTGGACGCTGCGGATCAGGCTCGACAGCTCGCCCACCGGCACGCTGTTGTTCGACACGTAGGCCGAGACAATATCGGACACCAGCCCGATCATTTGAGGCGTTTCGACGTGGTCAGCTGAACTCATTGCGGTCCTCGAGAAGTGCGGGCCCCCATCCGAGGTGATGGATGTTACGCCAGTTTCCGTCAACTGCAAGGAGTCACGATCAACACAAGAGACGGCATTGGATTATCTCTGCCCCATTTCCTAAGGGCAGGCGACCCGGCCGTGTGGCCGGTCGGGAGCCGCCATGGGGATCCGGCGGACGCTGGCAGCACAGAAAAATCCTTATCGGGCATAGGGTTGCCGGAAGTGCCGGCGTGCCGTGCCGGGGCGGAGGCGCGATTTCCGGGACGCATCGTCCCGCGACTCAGAATGAGTAAAAACAATGATCGGATACGTCGACGGGAGGTCGATCGACCCGTGACAGTCCAATCCGGGCCGGCCTCTGCCGGCCGCCGCAACGGTGCCGGATTTGTCGACACCGCAGCGAGAGGCCCGCGCGTCTATGGGGTGGCTCCTGGCCCGCACCGGCGCCATGTCCTCACAAGACGTTGCGAAGTGTTCCCGCGGCGAGACGAGACACATCGACTTTTGGTTGTGCTCTGGCCTGGACGAGACGACGTTCGTCGATGGTGCGATGCCGATAACGGAATCACGGGAGAAACGGAATCAGGGAAGATGGCGCCGGGCTGCGCAGCGCCGGGCTCTCGTCGCACGCCCGGGCCGGACGCGCGCGAGGCCAAAACGGGCCATGTCGCGTCGTCGATGGCCCCACTTTGCCAGATTATCCCTGTTCGCAGCCTCGAACGAGGGGTGATCCGGCCAAATGCGTCGAAATACCGCGGTGGCGCGGGCCGGTCCTTGCTTCAGCGCGGGGTACGGAAGACCTGGAGATCGAGGTCCCGCACCTTCTTGCGCAGGGTGTTGCGGTTCACGCCGAGCAGTTCGGCGGCGCGGATCTGGTTGCCGCGGGTCGCCGCCAGGGCCGCCCCGATCAGCGGCCCTTCGATCTCGCGCAGCACGCGGTGGTAGAGGCCGGGCGGCGGCAGCGTGTCCCGGTAATGGGAAAAGTACTCCGACAGGTGCCGCTCCACCGCCGCCGACAGGCCCTCGGATTCCGTGCCCCCCTTGCGGGTGCCGGCTTGCGCGGGGGCGGCCAGCGGCAGGGTGTCGAGTTCGGCCTCGATCACCGGGCCGGTGATCGTCTCCTGGGGGTAGAGGGCCGCCAGGCGCCGCACCAGGTTCTCCAGCTCGCGCACGTTGCCGGGCCAGCGGTAGCGCTTGAGCTTCTCCATCGCGTCGCCGTCGAGCTGCTTGCGCGTCAGCCCCTCGCGCTCGACCAGCACGAAGAAGTGGCGCACCAGGTCCGGCACGTCCTCGGAGCGCTCGCGCAGGGCCGGCAGGCGCAACGGCACCACGTTGAGGCGGAAGAACAGGTCCTCGCGAAAGATCCCCTGCTGGATCGAGACCCGGAGGTCCTTGTTGGTCGCCGCGATGATGCGGACATTGGTCTTGATCGGCACCCGGCCGCCGACGGTGGTGTACTCGCCCTGCTGGAGCACGCGCAGGAGCCGGGTCTGGGCCTCCATCGGCATGTCGCCGATCTCGTCGAGGAAGAGCGTGCCGCCCTCGGCCTGCTCGAAGCGGCCGGCCGAGCGGGCGGTGGCGCCCGTGAAGGCGCCCTTCTCGTGGCCGAACAGCTCGGATTCGATCAGGTCGCGGGGAATCGCCGCCATGTTGACCGGCACGAACGGCCCGGAGCGGCGCCGGCCGTAATCGTGGAGCGCGCGCGCCACCAGCTCCTTGCCGGTGCCGGACTCACCCGTGATCATCACGGTGAGGTCGGTCGGCATCAGACGGGCGAGCGAGCGGTAGATCTCCTGCATCGCCGGCGAGCGCCCGACGAGGGGAATGTCCTCGTTCTCGGGCGGAGCGCCCGGGGCCGCGTTGCCGCGCGGGCGCGACAGGGCGCGGCCGACGATCGCCGTCAGCTCCTTCAGGTCGAAGGGTTTGGGGAGATACTCGTAGGCGCCGCGCTCCGACGCCCGGATCGCCGTCATGAAGGTGTTCTGCGCGCTCATCACGATGATCGGCAGGTCGGGCCGCACCCGCTTGATCCGCGGCAGGAGGTCGAAGGCGTTCTCGTCGGGCATCACCACGTCGGTGATGACGAGGTCGCCTTCCCCTTGCGCCACCCAGCGCCACAGGGTGGCGGCGTTGCCGGTCGAGCGGACCTCGTAGCCGGCGCGCGACAGCGCCTGGTTGAGCACGGTGCGGATGGCGGCGTCGTCGTCCGCCACGATGATGTGTCCGTTCGGCATGGCGCTCACTCGGTCTCGGCGGAGGATTCGCGCCCGTCGCGGGCATGCGACATCGGCAGGAGGACGCGGAAGGTGGTGCGGCGGGGGGCGGGATCGCACTCGACGATGCCGCCATGGTCGCCGACGATCTTGGCCACCAGGGCGAGGCCGAGGCCGGACCCTTGCGCCTTGGTGGTGACGAAGGGGTCGAACAGGTCCGGCAACAGCTCGGCCGAGACGCCCGGGCCGTTGTCGCGCACCGCGACCTCGATCGGCAGGCTGACCCGCTCGCGCGAGCCCGGCACCTGGAGGCGAAGCCCGGTGCGGAAGGCGGTCGACAGGATGATCTCGCCGTCGACGGCGTCGGCGCCGATCGCCTCGGCGGCGTTCTTGACGAGGTTCAGGATGACCTGGATCAGCTGGTCGCGGTTGCCGAGCACCGGCGGCAGCGACGGGTCGTAGGTCTCGACGAAGCGGATGTGGCGGGCGAAGCCCGACTGGGCCGAGCGCTTCACCTGATCGAGGACGCCGTGGACGTTGACCGGGCCGCGCTCGACCGGGCGCTCGTCGCCAAACAATTCCATCCGCTCGACGAGGCGCACGATCCGGTCGGATTCGTCGCAGATCAGCCGGGTCAGCAGCCGGTCGTCCTCGGTGCCGGATTGCTCGAGGAGCTGGGCGGCGCCGCGGATGCCGGCGAGCGGGTTCTTGATCTCGTGGGCGAGCATGGCGCCGAGCGCCACCATCGAGCGGGCCGCACCCCGATGGGTGAGCTGGCGGTTCATCTTGTCGGCGATGGTGCGTTCCTGGAGCATCAGCACCACGAGGTCGTCGTCGAGATGGGTCGCGAAGACGTCGACGCTGCGCTCGATGCCGGTGCGCGGCGAGGCCAGCTCCACCCGGTACTCGCTGACGCTGGCCCGGCGCCGGCGCACCTCGTTCACGAGCGCGATGATCGGCGAGGAGAACGGGATGATGTCGCGCAGGCGCTGGCGCTGCATCATCCGGCGCGAATAGTCGAAGAAGTGCTCCGCCGCCATGTTGACCTGGAGGATCCGCTCGTCCGGACCGATGGTCAGGACGGGCAGCGGCAGGGCGTTGATGATCATCTCGCTCGTCGGGCCGCTCATGACCGACGCCTTCCGGGTGCGGGCGGCTGGGGGTGCGGGCGCATCGCTCATCCTCATGCGGCCCGCAGCGCGAGCCGTGCGGCCTGACTCTCAGGCCCTGCGGCCGGTCCCGCGAAGGCGCGCCGCAGGAGCCGCGCGGCCTCCGCCGGGTCGGTGGTGGTGAGAAGCCGGGTCCGCTCGGGGGCTTCGAGCCCGCCGGCATGGTCGGCATAGGCCGCCAGGTGCTTGCGGGCGTGGCGCACCCCCATCCGGGTGCCGTAGAGCGAGAGCAGCCCCTCGTAATGCTCGGCGGCCAGCTCGGCTTTTGCCGCGGCGTCGGGCTCCGCGACCGTCTCGCCCACGAGCCCCGCGGCGACCGCCGCGACGAGCCAGGGCCGCCCGACCGCCGCCCGGCCGATCATCACCGCGTCGGCGCCCGACGCCGCGAGGCAGGCCCGGGCCTCGTCGAGGCTCGCCACGTCGCCATTGGCCACGACCGGGATCGCCACCGCCTCGCGGACCGTGCGGATCGCCGCCCAGTCGGCCCGGCCGGTGTAGAATTGCTGCCGGGTGCGGCCATGCACCGTGACGGCGGCGTAGCCGAGCCGTTCGGCCCGGTGGGCGAGGTCCGGGGCGTTGCGGGTGGCGTCGTCCCAGCCGAGCCGCATCTTCACGGTGACCGGCACCGACACTGCACCCCGCACCGCGGCGAGCAGCCGCTCGGCCTGGTCGAGGTCGCGCATCAAGGCCGAGCCGGCCTGGCCGCCGGTCACGGCCTTGGCCGGGCAGCCCATGTTGACGTCGATCACGTCGGCGCCGTTGGCCTCGGCGAGGCGTGCGCCTTCCGCCAGCCAGCGCGGGTCGCAGCCGGCGAGCTGGACGATGTGAGGCAGCACGCCCTCGCCCTCGGCCCGCAGGCGCGCCTCCTCGGTGCCGCGGGCGAAATCCTCGGCCGCCACCATCTCGGACACGGTCGCGGTGGCGCCGAGCCGGCGGGCGATGCGGCGCATATGCAGGTCGGTGACGCCCGACAGGGGCGCCAAGAGTGCCCCGCGCGCCAACGCGGCCCCGGCGGGCAGGGACTCTGCCGACAGGGCCTTTCTTGGCAGCGCTGCCGGCCCGGCCCCCGGTGCCTCTGCGCTCAAATAATGGTCAGTCGTCATTCTGCACAGCAAATAGCCAAAACCCCTTCATACGCAAGCGCGTTCGGGCTTCGATCCCCGAATTGCCTGCGAAACGGGTGGTAAGTGGCCCTGTCCCGGGCCGCAGGCCCGTGCTCCGCGCTGGTTCGGGTCAGGATAAGGGGGCGTCGCGGCGGAATGGAAGCGGTGGCGTCCGGCTTTGCTGCGATGCGGCATGGCGGACGGGTCCGGGCCGCCGCGAGGCGGAGATCGCTCGCCCTTGCCCTTGCCTTGCCCTTGGCTTGTGGCGCATGGCCGTTGCCCTTGGCCGTTGCCCTTGGCCTGGCTCGCTCCGAAAGCACCCGTTCCCATCGCTTGGTCTTCCCACGCGGCACCGCCCTTCCCCAGGTGCATTTGCCTCGCCGGGCCGCCGCCGGTAAGGAGCGGAGATTCCGGGAGCGACCTCTTTGACACTTCCCCAGATCGCCATGGTGGTGGTCGCCGCGGGGCGCGGCATCCGCGTCGGCGGCGACACGCCCAAGCAGTATCGCCGCGTCGGCGGCCAGGCCGTCCTGACCCGGACCCTGGCGGCGCTCGCCGCCCATCCGGGCATCACGCGGATCCAGGTGGTGATCGCGGCCGACGCCGCCGCCTTCTACGACGAGTGCCTGGACGACCTTGCGCCGGAGGCGCGGGCCAAGCTCGCCCGGCCGGCCGAGGGGGGCGCGACCCGGCAGGGCTCGGTCCGGTCCGGGCTCGCCGCGCTCGCCCGGGACGGCGCCCCCGACCTGGTTCTGGTGCACGATGCCGCCCGCCCCTTCGTCGACGCGGCGCTGATCGACCGGGCGATCGCGGCGGCCGAACGCCACGGCGCCGCCGTGCCGGGCGTGCCGGTGAGCGACACGATCAAGGTGGTCGAGCCCGACGGGCGGGTGCGCGCGACCCCGGAGCGGGAATCCTTGCGCGCCGTGCAGACCCCACAGGCGTTCCGGTTCGCCCTCCTGCACGAGGCGCATGGACGCGCCGCGGCGGAAGGGCTCGACGGCTTCACCGATGACGGGGCGCTCGCCGAATGGGCCGGCCTGCCGGTGGCGGTCTTCCCCGGAGACCTGCGCAACCGCAAGATCACCCAGGCCGCCGACCTCGTCGAGGCCGACCGCGCCTTCTCGCCCGCATCCGGGGACGATTCCGCCATGACCCTTCTGACCCGCCTCGGCACCGGCTTCGACGTGCACGCCTTCACGGAAGGCGACCACGTCTGGCTCGGTGGCGTGCGCATCCCGGCCGATCGCGGCGTGCTCGCCCATTCCGACGGCGACGTGGTGCTGCACGCGCTGACCGACGCGATCCTGGGCGCGCTCGCCGACGGCGATATCGGCGTCCATTTCCCGCCGAGCGATCCGCGCTGGCGCGGCGCCTCCTCCGACCAGTTCCTCGCCGATGCGGTGCGGCGGGTGACCGAGCGCGGCGGGGTGATCGACCATCTCGACATCACGGTCCTGGCCGAGGCGCCCCGCATCGGTGCCTATCGCGAGGCGATCCGGACCCGGATCGCCGCGATCGCCGGGGTGCCGCTCTCGGCGGTCTCGATCAAGGCGACGACGACGGAAAAGCTCGGCTTCGTCGGCCGGGCCGAGGGGCTGGCGGCTCAGGCCGCGGCCACGATCCGGCTTCCCGCGGAGGCGCGCGCGTGATGTTCGATGCCGCCCTCGTCACCCGGGCGAGCGTGCTGATCGCCGCCTATCGCGAGCGCCAGGCGCGCCTCGTCACCGCCGAATCCTGCACCGGCGGCCTCGTCGCCGCCCTGCTCACCGAGGTGGCGGGCTCGTCCCAGGTGGTGGAGCGCGGCTTCGTCACCTACTCGAACGAGGCCAAGGCCGAGATCCTCGGCGTCGACTTCAACCTGATCTCGGCCCATGGCGCGGTGAGCGAGCCGGTGGCCCGGGCGATGGCCGAGGGCGCGCTGGCCCATTCCCGCGCCGACGTGGCGCTGGCGATCACCGGCATCGCCGGCCCGAGCGGCGCCACGCCGGTGAAGCCGGTCGGCCTCGTGCATTTCGGCCTCGTCGCGGCCGGCCGGGCGACCCGGCACATCGAGCGCCGCTACGGCGATCTCGGCCGCTCCGCGGTCCGGCGCTGCGCCGTCGAGGATGCGCTCGGCTTCCTGGAGATGGCGCTGGAGAAGGTGTGATACCAACGGTCGTTGAAAACGACCTTTGGTTCTGTTCTCGAATTTTCGCCAAGCCTCTGGCTTGACATCGAAAATTCGAGATGGGTCAACGGCCCGATGCGTCAGCATCTTGGGCCGTTGGTATGAGGGGGCGTCCTCACAGGTCCAGCATCCAGGTCTCCCCGACCAGGTCCTGCCCGAAGGAGCGGTGCGGCGCGCTCTCGACCAGACGGAAGCCCGCTTCCGCGTAGATCCGTCTCGCCGTCCCCAGCACGTCGTTGGTCCATAGGCTCAGCTGCCGGTAGCCGCGCGCGCGGGCGCCCTCGATGCAGGCCGCGGTGAGGCGCCGGCCGAGGCCCTGGCCGCGGGCGGAGGGCTCGACGTAGAGCAGGCGCAGCTTCCCCACGGTCTCGGGGGCGGGTCCTGCGCCGGCGCAAGCCGGCGCCAGGAAGACGCTGCCCACCACCTCGCCCCCCTGCTCGGCGATCCAGGCCCCGGCCCGCGCGGGGTCGAAGTCGCGCACGAACGCCGCCAGGATCTCCGCCACCAGGGCCTCGAAGGTGAGGTCGAAGCCGTATTCGCTGGCATAGAGCAGGCCCTGGCGGTGGGTGATCCAGCCGATATCGCCGGGTCGCAGGTCCCTCAGGATCGCCGGCCCTTCCGGCGGATCGCCGAGGAGGCGGCGCACCCGCGCCATGGCGCCGACGAGGGCCGCCCGGTCGGCGGAGGGCAGCCGCGCCAGCAAGGCCCCGACCTCCGCCCGCGACGCCTCGTCCAGCGGCGCGAAGGCGGCCTGCCCCGCTTGCGTCAGGGCCAGGACCTGGCGCCGCCCGTCCTCGGCGGCGGTCCGGCGGGTCAGGAGGCCCTGCTCCTCGAAGCGCTTGAGCAGGCGGCTGAGATAGCCGGCATCGAGCCCGAGATCCTGGCCGAGGACCGAGGCGGTCGGACGATCGCGGTGGGCGAGCTCGTAGAGCACCCGCGCTTCGGTGAGCGAGAAGGCGCTGCGGTGCAGCCCCTCCTCCAGGAGTCCGATCTGCCTTGTGTAGAACCGGCCGAAGGCCCGCAAAGCCGCAATCATCGCCTCGTCGACGCCATCCGCGCGCATCGTCGGTCCCCCCTCCGGTTCGGGATGGCAGGATCGCCGAGATAGTTGACTCGGTCAATAGTTGACGGAATCACTTATCGCCGGGGCGTTCCGTCAGCAGCGCCGCCACGAGGTCGTGGACCTGCCGGATCCGGAACGGCTTGCGCAAGAAGACGGCGTGGCCCGACGCCCGCTCCCGCACGGTGTCCTCCGGCATCGAGCTCATCAGCACCACGGGGATCCCGCTCGTCGCCGGATCGCCGCCGAGGGCGGCCAGCATCGCCGGCCCGTCCATCACCGGCATCATGAAGTCGAGGAAGATCAGGTCGGGCCGGGCGGCGGCGACGCGCGCGAGCCCCTGCCGCCCGTTGGCGGCGGTGACCACCGTGTGACCGTCGTCGGAGAGGACGGCGTCCAGCAATTCGGCGATCCCGAACTCGTCGTCCACGATGAGCACCATCGCCACGGGCCTACTCCCCGCCGCAGCTCGGGGCGTCGCCGCCGGCCAGGATCGCCTCGGCCCGCTCGGGGCCGTCGTCGATCGCCAGACCGCCCGGCCGGATGTCGAAGACGCGCAACCGTGGGTCGATCCGGGCGTCCCGGGCCTTGGCGACGGCGATCAGGCGGTGGACGCCGGAGTGCAGGGCGCAGGAGCGCATCAGCACCACGTTCTCGGCGACGCTGGAGGTCTGCCGCAGGGAGGGAGCGCCGGAGGGCGCGTCGAGGAAGGTGCCGCGCAGGTCGGTCTCCCGGGTGTACATCGCGGTCACGCCCAGCGCCCTGAACTCCGCCGTGAGGGCGGCGAAGATGCGGATGATCCGGTCCTGGTCCCCGGCGATCCGGCACATCGCATCCAGACCGTCGATGAACACGCGCCGGACCCCCCGGTTCCGGACAATCCCCAGCAGATCGGCGCAGATCTCGTCGATCAGCCCCTCGGTGGCGGGCTGCCACAGCACGCCGACCCGGCCCGCCGCGATCAGGCCGGCCACGGGCAGGCCGAGCGCCCGGGCCTTGGCGCCGATCGCCGCCTCGCTCTCGTAGAAGCCGCAGATCAGGCCCGGGGCCCCTGGGTCGGCGCCGAGGAACTGGAGACCGAGCGTGGTCTTGCCGATGCCGGCCGGTCCGCCGACGAGGGTGGTGGAATGGTGCGGCAGGCCGCCGCCCAGCATCGCGTCGAGGGCGGGCGACCCGGTGGTGAGCGGCGCCCCCTCGACATGGTCGCGCCGGCTCGGCAGCCGCAAGCGCGCCTCGATGCGCGGAAACACCCGGATCCCGTCATCGGTGATGCGGACGCTGTGGTAGCCACGCAGGAAGCCGCTGCCGCGGAACTTGCGCACCTCCAGATCGCGCTCCGCCCGCCACCCGGAGAGCCGGCTCGACAGGGCGATGAGGCCGTCCACCATCGTGTGCTCGGCCGCCACCATGTCGGCGCCCGCCGAGGCGCTGGTGAGGAGGAGCACGGTGGTGCCGGACGCGGCGGCCTGGGTCTGCAATTCGTGGATGAAGGTCTTGAACTCCAGGGTCGAGGCGGCGCTCTCCTCCGCCGCCACCAATCCGTCGAGGACGACGAGGCTCGCCTCGCGGACGGCGATCTCCCGGCGCAGCAGGGTCAGGAGGCCGGCGAGCCCCTCGCCCTGCAAGGTGCGGAAGGCGCTCAGATAGGTGATCCGGTCGGGGATCAGCGCGGGGGCGAAGAAGCCGAGCGGCGCGATGTGGCCGAGCATCCGCGCATGGCTCTCGGCCAGCAGCGTGACGTAGAGCGCCCGGCGCTCCGGCGAGGCCGCCGCATGGCTGTAGCAGACCTGGTTGCCGAAGATCGTCTTGCCCGAGCCCGGCGTACCCTGGACGATGTAGACGCCGCCGCGAAACAGCCCGCCGCCGAGGATGTCGTCGAGGCCGGCGATCCCGGTCGGGACCCGCTCCAGCTCCCCATAGGCACCGGCCTGTCCCATGCTGGGTCCCGCCCCCGTCATTCCGTGCTCTCTTGCCGTGCTCTCTTGCCGTGCTCTTTCGCTCGACGCTCTCCGCTTAGCGGTCGATCGCCGACTTGTGGAGGGGAAGCGTGACCGTGAAGGTCGCGCCGTCGCCCGGGCGGCTGTCGAGGGCGACGGCGCCGCCCATCGCCTCGGCGAGGCGGCGCACCAGCCACAGGCCGACCCCGAAGCCGATCGGCGCCAGGCCGGGATCGCCCACCGCCCGCTCGAACCGCTCGAAGATGCGGGCCTGGTCGGCCGGCGCGATGCCGATGCCGCGGTCGCTCACCCGGATCCGCGCCGCCCCGTCCTGCCGGACGCCTGAGACCGCGATCGCGCCGCCGTCGCCGTACTTGATCGCGTTGGTGAGCAGGTTGTCGAGGATCTGGTCGAGGGCGAGGCGCTCGCAGGACAGAACGAGGTCGTCCGGCACCGCCACCGCGATCGTGCTGCCGGCATGGGCCGCCATCGGGCTCAAGGACGCCACCACCTCCTCCACCACCTCGGCGAGGGGCACCGGGGCGGCGAGCAGCACGAGCTGCCCGGCCTGCACCCGGGAGACGTCGAGGAGCGTGGTCGCCCGGCGGATGTAGCGCTCGACGAGCCAGCGCAGTTGCGCCAGCCCCTGCGCGACCCGGCCGTCCGGCGCCTCGCGCGCGGCGGCGGCGACCAGGCGCTCGACCTGGCCGAGGATCGGGGTCATCGGGTTGCGCAACTCGTGCGCCACGCCGGCCAGGAACGCATCGCGCTCGGCGAGCGCCCGGCGCAGGGTCTCGACCTCGCGGCGCAGGGCGGCGGCCTCGTCCCGATCGGGCACGCTCACCGGATCGGAGATGCCGGCGCGCCGCCTCATCGGCGCGCGCCTGCGGGCCCGGTGCGAGCGGGGATCCGGCGCTGCGGCGTCGGCGCGGGGGCTTGGGTCTGCATCACCCGCCCGGCATACCAAATCGCGGCGGCCCAGGCGAGCGCCCGCGCTTCGTGCCGGCCGGGCCGTCCCGCGCCGGTTTCCGCGCTCGGCCGCCCGGCGGGTGCCTCAGCGCCGTGGGGCCTGCACCGAGATCACCTGGGCGCCGCCGACCGGGCGCTCGCCGCCATTGATGACGTAGAGCACCGGATCGGCCTTCGGCTGGGGCGGGATGCCGGCGACGGTCGGGATGCCGTAGGTGCCCTCGCCCCAGGCCGCGGGGACCAGTTCGCTCGGCCGCGGCAGCGTGAAGGAGGGCTCGGCGACGAGGCCGGGCTCCAGCACCCCGTTCGCGCCGTAGACGCCGAGGGGCGCCGCGAAAGTGGTGCCGCCATAGGCCGCCAAGCGCCGGCCGTGGACCAGTCCGCCCCGGCCGTGCCGGCCCCGGACGTTGTAGATGGCGGCGCGGCCAGTCTGCACCGGCGCGACGTGCGGACGCCCGGCCTGTCCCACGGTGCCGTGGCCCGCTCCGTGCAGCGGCTGTGCCTCGGCGCCGGCGCCCGCCAGGATGGCGGCCAGGGTGAGGACGATCAGGTCGCGACGCATGGTGTGTCTTCCCGGCTCCCGGCACTCGCTGAGGGTCAATGCCTGGGTGGCATCCTCGTTCCCATGGGGGATGTGCGCCAGCCGTGGCAGAGTGCGGATGGTCAGCAACGACGGCATCGGCTTGACCCATCAAGAGGGTAACTTCAATCTGAGGTGGAAACCTCTCCATCGAAGCAGCCGTAGATATCGAGGCTGAGGCACAGTCGACGGTTGCCGAGCATCGATAGCACTTGAGGCTGAAGCTCTGTTCCCTCGTTGAACTCACGCATGAAGAGTCCACAAAATATATCGCACCCATAGCGGCGAGAGAGGTCGACCCAGATAGCCGGATCGTCAGGAAGCTTGCTGAGAAGCGCAGTGATTTGGGCCTCGAGATCGCCGAAGGCATCGGCTTTGAGCAGCCAGGACCCGGATCGGGCCATGACGTTGCGGCCCGATGCCGTGGTGCGCGTGTCGCCCTTGCGGGCGCAGCCGGTCGGTTCGACGCCCAGCAATCCCGTGATCTCGTCTGGATCGAGCGCATCTCCAACGATGCGCAGGCTCACCGTGGTGCGGGCGATTTCCGGCATCTGGCGCTCGCTGGATGATGATCCGGGCCATGCTGGCGCAGATCGTGCCATAGACGCTGAAGCAATATCCGAGTGCGATCGTCCACTCGCCCGGACCGCACCCGACGCCGAGTTTCCATGGCTGCGAGATCAGGGAGATCCAGTCGACGGGTGAGCGACACGGCAAATCTCCGCTGCGAACGAGCCCGGATTGGGCAGATTCCAGCCACGCATCGCGTCATCAGCATGGCCAGCGTGGCATGATTCTCCTGCGGTGGCGAGGAACGGCCAACGTCCCGCCCGTTGATTTCCTTCCGCGGTCAGCGCGCGACCCCCGACGGAAGTCTCACGACCTAAGTCTCACGACGAATTGTCGGATGGGCCAATGGGCACGGCTGGCTTAACGATTCGTGTCGGCGGCGGATCACGAACGAGCGGGCGGGTCCCATCCCCCCGTCCGGCGTCAAAGGCGCCGTCACCCGGTTCACTTCCAACGCGACGTCACCGACGCGGCGAAGATTCGCGCGGACGACTCGTGCCGTCCCTCAACGGAAACGCTCCCTGAAGGAGGACATTACCCCATGGCAAGCTCAGCCGCCCTCGGGCAAGCCGGCGATGCCGCGCGCCCGATGACGCGCGAGGAGAAGAAGGTCATCCTGGCCTCCTCCCTCGGCACCGTCTTCGAGTGGTACGACTTCTATCTCTACGGCTCGCTCGCCGGCATCATCGGCGCGCAGTTCTTCTCCTCCTACCCGCCGGCGACCCGGGACATCTTCGCGCTGCTTGCCTTCGCGGCGGGCTTCCTGGTGCGGCCGTTCGGCGCCCTGGTGTTCGGGCGCGTCGGCGACATCGTCGGTCGCAAATACACCTTCCTGGTCACCATCCTGATCATGGGCCTGTCGACCTTCATCGTCGGCATCCTGCCCAACGCCGCGCAGATCGGCATCGCGGCGCCGATCATCCTGATCATCCTGCGCCTCGCGCAAGGTCTCGCGCTCGGCGGCGAGTATGGCGGCGCTGCGACCTACGTCGCCGAGCACGCGCCGCAGGGACGGCGCGGCTTCTATACCAGCTGGATCCAGACCACGGCGACGCTCGGCCTGTTCCTGTCGCTGGTGGTGATCCTGGCGGTGCGGAGCTTCACGGGTGAAGCCGCCTTCGCCGAATGGGGCTGGCGCATCCCGTTCCTGGTCTCGGTGCTGCTGCTCGGCATCTCGCTCTGGATCCGTCTCCAGCTCAGCGAATCGCCGGCCTTCCAGCGCATGAAGGAGGAGGGCAAGACCTCGAAGGCCCCGCTGACCGAGGCGTTCGGCCAGTGGCGCAACGCCAAGATCGCGCTGATCGCGCTGCTCGGCCTCGTCGCCGGCCAGGGCGTGGTCTGGTACACCGGCCAGTTCTACGCCCTGTTCTTCCTGCAATCGATCCTGAAGGTCGACGGCTACACCGCCAACCTGCTGATCGCCTGGGCGCTGCTGCTGGGCACCGGCTTCTTCGTGGTCTTCGGCTGGCTCTCGGACAAGATCGGCCGCAAGCCGATCATCCTGGCCGGCTGCCTGATCGCGGCGCTCAGCTTCTTCCCGGTCTTCAAGCAGATCACCACGCTCGCCAACCCCGCCCTCGAGAAGGCGATCGAGAGCGTCAAGGTGACCGTGGTGGCCGATCCGGCCCAGTGCGGCAGCCTGTTCAACCCCGTCGGCACCCGGGTGTTCTCGGCGCCCTGCGACCTCGCCCGCGACTACCTCGCCAAGTCCTCGGTGCGCTACACCACCGAGGCCGCCCCGGCCGGCCAGCCCACGGTCGTGCGGATCAACGGCACCGAGGTTCCGTTCGCGGCAGGCGCCCCGGCGGCGGAGTTCAACAAGGCGGCGGCCGGCGCGCTCCAGGCGGCGGGCTACCCGAAGGCGGGCGACGCGCAGGTCGTCAAGATGGCGAACCCGTTCGACATCTTCCGGCCGCAGGTGGCCGGCGTGATCGGGCTGCTCTTCGTCCTCGTGCTCTTCGTCACGATGGTCTACGGCCCGATCGCCGCGGCCCTGGTCGAGCTGTTCCCGACCCGGATCCGCTACACCTCGATGTCCCTGCCCTACCATATCGGCAACGGCTGGTTCGGCGGCCTGCTTCCCGCCACCGCCTTCGCGATGGTGGCCCAGACCGGCGACATCTATTACGGCCTCTGGTATCCGATCGTCATCGCCCTGATGACCTTCGTGCTCGGCCTCCTGCTGGTGCCCGAGACCAAGAACCGGGACATCTTCGACGAGCGCGACACCGCGCACTGAACTCGCCAGATGGCGTGAGGAACGAGGGGCGCCCGCGGCGAAGGCTGTGGGCGCCCTTTTTGCCGTTCGGGAGCCGGTTCCGTGCTCCACCGCGTCTCCCACCCGCACCCTTGTCCCGAGGGGCCGGCGATCAGACATCGCGCATGATCGACTGACCTTGAAGGAGGCATCCAGGGCTCGCGGAGGGACCCGCAAGCCCTCCTTTGCGCCTCGCTTCGCGCAGCGCCTGTTTGGTGGATCATACGGTTTCCGATGGATCGCTTCGCGATGCGGAAACCGGCTTCACTCCATCGCCGCGTGGGCTTGCCGATACGGTTTCCGAACGGATCGTTCGGAAACCGTATCGGTCGATCGTTATCCCTTTCACATCTCAGGATGAGGTCGCGGGTGGTATCGGGGCAACGCCTGCGCGGCACCGTCCTCGCACGTCGAACAGGCGCTCACGAGCCCGTGACCCAACGACAAAGGCCCGCCTCGACCGAGACGGGCCCCGAACACCGTTCAGTCCGGTGCGATCACCGGCAGATCGTCACCCGCCGCACGATCCAGCCCTCGCCGTCGACGAACATTCGCTTGCGGGCGGTGGAGCAATGGGCATCGTCGGCCTCCGCGGCGGGGGCGGCGACGCTCGCCGTCGCGGCGACGTCGCGGGTGGTGCCGGGTCCTGCCTTCGGCGCCTTGTCGACCGCGGGGGCGGCGCTCGCGCAGAGCGGGGCGCCGGCCGTGGCCAGGGCGGCCAGGAGGACCGCCGCGCGGGCGAGAAGGGGCAGTCGGGCGCAGGCGCGCGCACGCATGGTCGGTGATCCCATCGGTTGAAGGCGGAGCTGCACGTCCGGCGCAGTGGCTCCGGCGCCGCACTCTCTTGCCATGGATAAGTCGCCAGGGCTCGAAGAGTTGCGTCGCCGAAACGTGTCCGTTGCGAAAACGGTAAACACGCGGGCGCGACGCCGCGGTGACATTTCGCACCGGGGCGCTCACTTGGCGGAGCAACCGTGTCGAATCGGTGCTGGATTGATATCGAATTTTGCCAGGACTGCAATGGACTTCGGAGGGCCAAAATCCCGGCGGGTTCCTGCCGCAAAGTCGCCCAGACCAACCGGGCCTCGACTGGCCCGGTCCGGCCTCGCGTCAGGCGGGAAGCGCCCGCCCCTGGCCGGCCCGGCGCTGCACCAGCCAGAGGGCGATGGCGACGTTGAGCAGGTTCCAGCCGAGGCCGTTGGCGAAGGCCGCCGCGTAGGAGCCGGTGAGGTCGAAGATCACGCCGGAGAGCCAGCCGCCGAGCGCCATGCCGAACAGGGTCGCCATGAGGACGAGGCCGACCCGCCCTCCGGCCTCGCTCGCCGGAAACAGCTCGCGCACGATGATCGCGTAGGCCGGGACGATGCCGCCCTGGAACAGGCCGAACAGGGCCGAGATCACGTAGAGCGAGGTCAGCCCGTCGAAGGCCAAGTAAAGGAGGAGCGCGACGCCCTGGAGCACCGAGCCGACGAGGAGCGTCGGCAGACCGCCGATCCGGTCGGCGAGGAAGCCGGAGGCCACCCGGCTGACGATGCCGAAGCCGAGCATCAGCGACAGCATCTCGGCGCCGCGGGCGACGCCGTAGCCGAGATCGCCGCAATAGGCGACGATATGGACCTGCGGCATCGACATGGCGACGCAGCAGGCGAGGCCCGCGACCACCAGCAGGCCCTGGAGCACCGAGGGCGGGAGCCCCAGCGTGCCGACCGCCCCCGCGGCCCCGCTCCGCTCCACGGCCGCGACCGGCGGGCGCCGGCGCATCAGGAGGGCCAGCGGCAGCATCGTGGCGAGGCAGAACAGGCCGATGCCGGCTTGCGTGGCGCGCCAGCCATGGGCCGACACCGCGTGCTGGACCAGCGGCGGCCAGAGGGTGCCGGCGAGGTAGTTGCCGGCGGCGCAGACCGAGACCGCGATGCCGCGCCGGCGGGCGAACCACAGCGAGATGTCGGCCATCAGCGGCCCGAAGGCGGCGGAGGAGCCGAGGAGCCCGATCAGGATCCCGTGGGCCAGGGCGAACTGCCACAGGCTGGTCGAGAGCGCGGTGGCGCCGTAGCCGAGGAACAGGCACACCCCGCCGAGCGCCAGCGGCGCCAGGATGCCGAACCGGTCGGCAAGCCGCCCCATCAGCACGCCCCCGAAGGCGAAGCCGACCATGGTGAGGGTGTAGGGCAAGGACGCCGCGCCGCGGGCCGCGCCGAACTCCGCCTGCACGGCGGGCAGCACCACCACCACCGACCACATGCCGACGCCCCCGATGGTGGTGAGCAGCACCGAGACGACGAGGCGGCGCCAGGCGGCGGCGGAATCGAGCCCGTCGGCGGGCAGCGGGCGGGTCACGGGCGTTTCCTCGCGTTCTTGGATTGACGCCTGCTGTAGCAGCCGGTCCGGCGCCCGAGGAGCGACCGGACTGCAACCCCCTGCCCCGCTGTGCGAGGTTATCCCTCGGCGATCGTCCCCGGATACCGCGCCGCGAGGTCGCGGCGCAGTGCCTCCGCCCAGTCGCGGCCGCGCTCCGCCCGCTCCGTCGGGATCGGCACCTCGGCCACCAGGCTCGCCGGCCGGCCGGAGAGGAGCAGCAGCCGGTCGGCCACCGCAAGGGCCTCCGGCACGTTGTGGGTCACCATCAGGACCGCCGCGCCGCGGGAGGCCGCGCTGCCGAACACCGCGGCCCGCAACGACGAGGCCGCGGCGTCGTCGAGAGAGACGAAGGGCTCGTCGAGGACGAGGAGCCCGGGGGCCAGGGCCAGGGCGCGGGCGAGCGCCACCCGGCGGGCCATGCCGAGCGAGAGCGCCCGCGGATAGCGCCCGCGCCAGGGGCCGAGGCCCAGTTCCTCGAACAAAGCGTCGAGGGATTGTCCGCGCTCGGCCCGCGGCAGGGACAGGCGCACGTTGTCCTCGACAGTCCGCCACGGCAGGAGCCGCGGCTCCTGGAACACCATGCCGATGCGCAAGCCGGGGCGCGCGGCGAGGCTGCCCTCGAAGGCGCGGTCGAGGCCGAGCAGGATGCGCAAGGTCGTGGTCTTGCCCGCCCCCGAGGGGCCGATCAGGCACAGGGTCTCGGCCGGCCGGATCGACACGGCGAGGTCGCGCACCGCCTCGACCGGCTCGGCGCCGGCCGGGCGGTAGACCTTGCGGCGGATCGTCAGGGCGAGAAGGGCGTCGGACATGGTCAGCGCCACCGGCGGGCCCGGGCGTCGAGGGGCTGGAGCAGCAGGGCGTCGACCGCCAGCATCACGGCGCTGAACACGAGGCTGTAGCCGATCAGGGCCGCGACGTCGAAGAGCTGGAAATAATACGAGATGGCGTAGCCGACGCCGTTCGGCCGGCCGAGCAGCTCGACCACCAGCACGATCTTCCAGGCGAGCGAGATGCCGGAACGCGCCGCCGCCACCGCGAAGGGTTCGAGCTGGGGCAGGAGCACGTGGCGGATCCAGGTGCGGCGGTCGTACCGGAACGCCTGGGCCATCTCCTCCAGGCCGGGATCGAGCCCGCGGGCGCCCTCGCGCAGGATCACCGCGACGTTCGGCATCTTGTTGAGGGCGACGGCCAGGATCGCCGCGGTCTCGGTCAGGCCGAGCCAGATATAGGCCAGCACCGTGATGATCAGCGCCGGGGTGTTGAGGAGCACGAGCAGCGGCGTGTCGAGGAGCCGGTCGGCTGTCCGCGAGCGGCCCAGCGCGATGCCGAGCACCGCCCCGGTCGCCATGGCGAGGCAGAACGAGGCCGCGACCCGCCACAGGGTGATGCCGATATTGCGCAGGAGATCGCCGCTGGCGGCCTCCCGCACCACGAAGGCCGCCACCGCCTCCGGCGACGGCAGGGTGCGGGGATCGGCGGCGCGGCTCGCCAGCCACCAGGCGGCGAGGAGCAGGACGAGCGATCCAAGGCGGGCGAGGAGGGCCATCAGGCGATCGGACGCCGCTCAGCCATTCGGCCCGCCATCCCAGTACAGCCCCTCCGGCAGGGTCGTGGCCGCCCCGACCAGGCGCTCGCCGCCGAGCCGCGCCAGCACCGCGTAGAGCCGCTCGGCATCCGTCCGCTCGGCGGCCGCCGTCCGGCGCGGGATGCCCTCCAGGAAGGCGCGCTTGAGGGTGGCGTAGGTCGCCTCGTCCTCCGCCGCCATCAGCGGGCGCACCGGAGCCCAGGCGGCGTCCCCGGCGGCGAGCGCCTGCTTGGCTTTGGACGAGGCCCGGGCGAAGCCCGCGACGGTGCGGGGCTGGCGTTGCAGCAGGCCCTCGTCGAAGACGTAGCCGAGGAGCGCGATCGGGCCTTCGACCCCGAAGGCCGCGGCGATGCCGTCGGCGCCGATCAGGCGGCGGAAGCCCCGCGCCTCGAGCCTCGCGCAGAAGGTCCAGTACAGCAGCGCGGCGTCGAGTTCGCCGGTCTCGAGCTTGCGCATCAGGAGCGGCGGCGCGCCGAAGACCGGTTGCGCCGCGCGCTCCAGGTCGAGCCCGTCCTTCTCGCGGGCGCGGGCCCGCAGGAGCAGCCAGTTCTTGTCGAGTGGGCCCCCCGCCACCCCGAGGCGCTTGCCGGCGAGGCCGGCGACCGTGGTCAGCGAACTGGTTCCCGGCACCATCAGGGCGCCCTCGGTCGAGGAATAGGGCAGGAACTTCACCGGGCGTCCCTCGGCGCGCAGGCGCGCGGCCCAGAGCAGGTCGGACACGATGGTGTCGACCTGGCCGCCCTGGAAGGCGATGCGGGCGGCGTCGCTCCCGGCCAGGCGCACGCCCTCGAGCGTCAGCCCCTCCGCCGCGTCGATCCCCTCCGCCTTGATGACTGCCGCCTCCCAGGACACGGTGCCGAAGGGCAGGAGCCCGACCTTCAGGGCGGCGGGCGGCGCAGGGGCCGGCTGGGCCTCGGCCGCACCGCGTGCGAGCGGCCACAGCCCGGCCGCCGCCATCACTCCGCGCCGTGAGAGCATGGATGCCTCTCCCTGTTGCCCGGCCGTTGGATTCGGCCCTTCAAGCCCGCCCTCGGACCCGGCCGTGTTCGCCGGCCGTCGCCCAGAGGTAGGCGGCGCGGCCAGCGGCGTCCACCGCTTGCGTGCGGGGATGCGAGGCCGCACCCTGGGCGGACCCGGCCCGGCGGTCACTTGTACTCTCGTCGGGCGGGCTTTTCAGGGAGATGGACGCCATGCCGAGGGACGAAGTCCTCAGCCCCGACGTGATCGCCGCGCGCCTCGCCGACCTGCCGGCCTGGAACGAGGCCGATGGCTGGATCACCCGCACCTACCGGACGAACAGCTGGAAGGGCACCCTGATGGTGATCAACACCGTCGGGCACCTCGCCGAGGCCGCCTGGCACCATCCGGACCTCACCGCCTCCTATGCCTGGGTCGAGGTGCGGCTCACCACCCACTCGGCCAAGGGCCTGACCGAGAAGGACTTCGCCCTGGCGCGAAAGATCGAGGAGGTGGTCGGCTGGCAGCCCGGGCTGGAGGGCGGCGCGCTCGAGGGCACGCCGGGCGATCCGCGCTTCGCCTACATCAAGTACGATCGCTGAACCGGTTCGCGTCGGCCTGCTGACACAAGCCCCGGCTCATGCCAGCCGCTCCAGGCCGGGCCGCCCGGCGCGCTTCGCCCGGTAGAGCGCCATGTCGGCGGCGTGCACGACGTCGTCGAAGCGCATCCCCGGCTCGTGCCGGGCGGTGCCGCAGGACATCGAGAGCAGCAGGGTGGTGCCGTCCTCGAGCGCCAGGGGCGTGCGGCGCACGGCGTCGCGCAGGCCGGCCGCGACGAGGCCCGCCTGGTCGAGGTCGGTTCCGGGCAGCAGGACCAGGAACTCGTCGCCGCCGACGCGCCCGATCACGTCCGGCCGGCGCAGGTGGGCGCGCAGCACCGAGACCAGGTGGACCAGCGCCCGGTCGCCCGCAAGATGGCCGTGCCGGTCGTTGACCTGCTTGAAGAAATCGAGGTCGAGGGCGATGAGGCTCAGCGGCGCGGGACCCGTCTCCCGCATCGCCGTCTCGGCCGCGTCGCGGAAGGCCGCGCGGTTGAGGGCCCCGGTCAGGGCGTCGGTGGCGGCGAGATGCGCCAGCTCGACCTCCCGCTCCCGCAGGATTTCGGCCCGCCGGGACAGGGAGGCGAAGCTCGCCCCCCGGGCGGCGAGCGCTGCCGCCACCGGCAGGCAGGTCAGCAGAAGGGCGGCCAGGAAGATCTGGAGCAGGGCGGCCTGCTCGCGGGGCTCGGGCACGAGCGCGGCGATCGGGCCGTCGCCGTGCAGGGTCGCGACGGAGCCGATCACCGCGATGACCATCACGGAGATCTTCGTTCCGAGCCGCCCGACCCGGAACGTCGTCAGCATCGCCGGACCGAACAGCACGAACAGCAGCGGCCGCGTGGTGAGGAAGAACACCACGCCGGCGGTCGCGGCGGTCAGCCCCAGCAGCCCCAGCGCTTCCACCCGCTGCCGCCAGTCCTTGTCCGCGACGAAGCGCCGGTAGTCGCCGCGCAGGAGGGCGAAGAGGAACGGCGTGAAGACCAGGAGGCCGAGGCCGTCGCAGGTGAGCCAGGCGCGGAACGCGGCCCACGGCGCCTGCCCGAGCAGCCACCAGGCGGTGGCCGCACCGCCGAGCCCGCTGATCGCCGGGGCGACGAGACCGCAGACGAGGAGGAAGCGCCCGACCATGGCGGGCGTCCCCAGCAGCACGCCGTCGCGCAGGGTGGGCTGGAGCAGGCGGGCCGCGATGGAGGCCTCGACGAGGTTGCAGAGGCCGAACAGGAACGGGCCGGGGCCGAGGCCCCGCACCGCCACGCCCGCGGTCACGCTGCCCAGGAAGCCGGCAACGAGCAGGCCCGGCCATTGGGCCGGGCGGCGGTCGAGCATCGCGGCGAGGAGGACGGCATTGGCCGGCCACACGGCCGCGATCGTGCGCCCGTCGCTCGCGAGGCGCAGCGTGCCGAGGGCGAGCGCGGCATAGAGGAGGCCGACGATGCACTCTGCCTGTCTGGCTGTCACGGATGTCCCACCCGGCTGGACGTCCCGTCACGGGCCGTGGCGGGCCGACGTCTCGGGTCCATGCATGATAGTTAATTCGTTGAGGACTGTCTAACGAAGCGGGAGGTGCTCAATCGAGTCCGGCGGACACAGTGATTGTCCCAGGCGAAGGATATTCTCTTGACGTTGTGTTCGCTCGCCGCCGTGATCGACAGTCACAGGTTTCATTGGTCTTCTGCCGTGATGACGGCGGTGCAGCGTGGGTCAGGACCGTGCAGGCCTGGGTCATCCGCCCGCCCTCGTCTGCCGGTCCTGTGTTGCGAGAGAGCCTGGCGGCCCAGGATCCGCACGGATCCCGGAAGGAGGCGATGATCCCCTGACGGCCCGTCGCGCAGCGACTGTCTCCCCGGCGCGGCCTCCTCCTTGGCCGAGCGGCCGCATTCGGGCCAGCCGCTGCCCCCGGTCTCAGGCCGGAACCTCCACCACCAGCCCCGGATCGAAGGTGCGGCCCTCGACCGGGTTGGCAAGGCAGCGGGTGCCGTGGAGCGTGAGGTCGTGTGCGGCATGGAAGTGGCCGGAGATCCACAGGGCCGGCCGGTGGGCATCGGCCAAGTCGGCGAGCAGCGTGGTGGCGTAGAAGGCCGGCACCCACCAGGGCACGCCGGGCGCATCGCGGAACCGGTCGGCGGCCTCAGGCGTCGGCGGATGATGGGTGACCGCGACGGTCGGGCCCGGATGCGGCCGGGCGAGCGCCGCCATCATGGCGTCCCGGTCGGCCGCATGGGCCGCCATCGCGGCCTCTGGCGTCCAGGGCGTGCCGTCGCCCTGGCGGATCGCCCGGTATTCCCGCGAGCCCGTCGCCGGGTCGGTCATGCGGGCGGCCGCGAAGGCGACCGGGTCGTCGGGCCGGTCCGGCGCATTGGCGGCAAGCCAGCGCCCGGCGAGCCGCCAGTCGCTCCACAGGGTGGCGCCGACGAAGCGCACGCCGTCGATGATGCAGGTCCCGCCGCTCTCGAGCAGCCTCACTCGCTCGCGGCCGGCCTCGCGGTTGATCGCCTCCACCCCGGCCCGGAGCGCCGCCAGCAGCTCGGGCGCGGTGCGGGGATCGCCCGCGGGCGCGTAACGCTCGTGGTTGCCCGGCACCAGCACCACCGGCCGCTCGCCGGCGAGGTGCAGGAGCGCGGGAAGGCCCCGGTCCGGCGCGCCCTCCCAGACGTCGCCGGCGCAGACCATCACGTCGAAGGGCCGCGTCGGGGGCGGCACGGCCGCGAGGGGCCGGCGCTCGAGATGCAGGTCGGAGAGCGGGAAGAGGCGCATCGCTCAGGCACCGAACAGCGACAGCACCACCGGCCGCCGATCGAGGTTGTAGACCTGCGCCTCCCGGGCGGCCCGGGCGGCGCGCTCGGCGGCGTCGGCGAGCGCGACGAGGCGGGCCGGCGGCTCGCCCTGGCGGCGCGCGATCTCGGCGGCGAGCCGCCGTTGCACGGTGTCGAGGGCGGTAGCGTAGAGCGCGTCGGCGTCGCGGCTGGCGAGCCGCTCGGCCAGCCGCAGGGCCCGGCGCCAATCCGGCCGGTCGCCCTGGTCGAGCAGCGCCTCGACCTCGTCCACCACCGCGATCGTGTCGGGGTCGAGGAGGTCGAGGGCGCGGGCGACCGAGCCCTCGCTCAAGGCGGCCGCCCGCTCGATCAGCTCCGGCGCCATCATGGCCTGCGCCGGCCCGAGGCTCCGCAGCACCCGGGCGACCTCCCCGGCCGGGAGCGGCGTCAGGGCGAGGCGGCGGCAGCGCGAGCGGATCGTCGGCAGCAGGCGCCCGGGGGCGTGGCTGACGATCAGGAACAGCGAGCGCGGCGGCGGCTCCTCGATCACCTTCAGGAGCGCGTTGGCGCTGGCGAGGTTCAAGTCGTCGGCGCAGTCGACGATGCAGATCCGGTAGCCGGCGTCAGCCGAGGTCTCGGCGAAGAGGTGGAGCGCGCGTCGCGCCGCGTCGACCCCGATCTGGGTCGGCACCGTCTTGGCGCCAGGAGCCTTCTGGCGGCGCAGCAGCACGAGATTGGGATGCGACAGGCCCGCGACCTGGCGCGCCACCGGATGGCCCGGCGGCAGCGCCAGGCTGTCGGGCTCGCCCGCGCCGTCGCCGCGGGCGAGCAGGTGCCGGGCGACCCGGAAGGCGAGCGTCGCCTTGCCGATGCCCTTCGGCCCGCCCAGCAGCCAGGCATGGTGCAGCCGCCCGGCGCCGATCGCCTCGCGGAAGGCGCGCTCGGCCGCCTCCTGGCCGACGAGATCCTGGCGCTCGCGCGGGCGCGGCACGCCCGGGATCTCGCCCGGTTCGAGGTCGTCGTCCCCCCTCTCAGGCGGCATCGGAGGCTCCGCCGACGAGATGGGGCAGCCGGGTCGCCACCGTGGCGCGGACCGCCTGCGCGACGGCCTCGGGGGACCCCTGCGCATCGATGACGGCGCAGCGCGCCGGCTCGGCGGCCGCGATGGCGAGGAAGGCCGTCCGCAGGCGCTGGTGGAAGCCCAGGGCCTCGGCCTCGAACCGGTCGGGGCCGCGGCTGGCGGCACGGTCGCGCTGGCGGGCGCGGGACAGCCCGATCTCGGGGGCCAGGTCGAGGATCAGGGTCAGGTCCGGCCGGGTCGCCCCCACCACCACCCGCTCCAGAGCGGCCAGCGTCTCGGCGTCGAGCCCGCCGGCGGCGCCCTGATAGGCCCGGGTCGAGTCGCTGAAGCGGTCGCACAGCACGATGGCGCCGCGGGCGAGGCCCGGCCGGATCAGGGTCGTGAGGTGGTCGAGTCGGGCGGCGGCGAAGAGCAGCGCCTCGGCGAAGGGGCCGTAGGGCTTGCCGGCGCCGGACAGCACCGCGGCGCGGATCCGCTCGGCCCGGGGCGTGCCGCCGGGCTCCCGGGTGGTCACCACCTCGCGGGGGCTCAGGCCCGCCGCGCCGGCGCGCAGCCAGGCCGCGAGCCGCGCGATCTGGGTCGACTTGCCGGCGCCCTCGCCGCCCTCGAAGGTGATGAAGCAGCCGGGAAGCCCGGCTTCGGCCACCGTGGCCGGCCTGCGCGCATCCATCCGCGCGTCCATGAGACCGTCCATGAGAGCGTCGGTCACGACTTGCTGGTGAGCCGGCTGAGGGCCTGTCGGAACCAGCCGGTGCCGACCTCGATCGCGGCGTCGAGGGCGCGCTGGGTCATGGTGCCGGCCGGCACCGCCTCGGCGGTGTAGAGCGGCATGTCGAGCACCACCTGCTCGCCGCGGGTGACCTTGAGCCGGCCGACCTCGCGGCCCGCCTCCACCGGCGCGGTCAGCGGGCCCTGGTAGGTGGCGCGGGCCACCAGCCGGTCGCTGTTGCCCCGCGGCAGCATCAGCCGCACCGGCTTCTTCGTGACGAGGGGCACCCGGCCCTTCTCAGCCCCGAAGGTCTCGGCCTCCGCCACGGTCTCGCCGGCATTGAAGATCTGACGCGCCTCGAACGCGCGAAAACCCCAGTCGATGAGCTTGCGCGATTCCCCGGCGCGGTCGCGGGCGGTCTTGAGGCCGCTCACCACCAGGACCAGGCGCTGGCCGTTCTGCACCGCCGAGCCGGTCAGGCCGTAGCCGGATTCCTCCAGGTAGCCGGTCTTCAGCCCGTCGGCGCCGATGTCGAGGGACAGCAGCGGGTTGCGGTTCTGCTGGCGGATCTTGTTCCAGGTGAACTCGCGCTCGGCGAAGAGCTTGTAGTCCTCCGGATAGGTCTCGATCAGGTGGATGGCGAGCTTGGCGAGGTCGCGGGCCGTCACCTTCTGGTCGGGGGCCGAGTAGCCGGTGGCGTTGCGGAACAGCGAGCGCTCGAGCCCGATCTCCTTCGCGTGCCGGTTCATGATCTGGGCGAAGTTGTCCTCGGTGCCGGCGACGCCCTCGGCCGCGGCGATCGCCGCGTCGTTGCCGGACTGGACGATGATGCCGCGCAGGAGGTCGGGCAGCTTCACCTTGCTGTTGAGCTGGGCGAACATCGACGAGCCGCCGCCCCCGGCGCCGCCGCGGCGCCAGGCATTCTCGCTGATGGTGAACTCGGTGTCGGGGCCGAGCTTGCCCTTGCGCATCTCGTCGAAGAGCACCTCGACGGTCATCAGCTTGGCCATGCTGGCGGGCGAGAACGGCTCGTCGGCGCCCTTCTCGAACAGCACCGCGCCGGTATCGGCGTCGATCAGGATCGCGTGCGGCGCAAGGGTCTGGAAGGACGGGGTCTGGGAGCCCTGGGCGCGGGCATCCGACACCGCCAGCGAGGCCCCGAGGAGGGCCGCCAGGGCCAAGGCGGCGGCGCGGCGCGGGAGCGCCCTGCCCGTCCCGGTGGTCGCTGTCACACGCATACCCCTACGCTCGAAATCCCGGCCGGCCGGGACACCGGCCGCACTGTGCCGCCCCGTCCGGGCCCGTGCAACCGCGCCTGTGCCGCAGTGCGGGACGCGGAACCGTTTCGGATGTGGATCCCGGCGGGGGAGCGCCCGAAGCCCCCCGGCCCCCTCAATACATTCCCGCCACCTTCGACCGTGGCGGCAGGCCGGGCTTGTGGCCGGTCGTCTTGGCATCTTCCCTGTCGCCCTTCTGGGCACCGGCGAGGCGCAGGGGCGGCGCGATCGGCAGCGGGGCGCTTTTCGCGATGACGGTGGTCTGCCCGGCCCTGCCCTGGGCTGTCCCCTTGAGGCCCCCCGTGAGGCCCTCCTTGGCTCCCTCCTTGGCTCCCTCCTTGGCCGGCCCTGCGGCGGCCTGCATCGCCTGGGCGAGCGAGACGCGGTCCGCCGCCGGATGGCCCGCGAAGGCCAGGGCCTGGCTCGGCGGGGCCGGGCGGCGGGCCAGGGCGACGGGCGCCGGCTTGGCGGCGAGGCCGGGATTCAGGCCCTCGATCGCGGCCACGCGCAGAGGCGCCGCGGCGGGGGCCCGGGCCGGCAGGCGCGGCGCCTCGGCCACCCGGGCCGGGGCGGCCACGCGCACGGGCGCCGGACGGCGGATCTCCGGCTCGGCCTCTGCGACCGGCATCTGGGCGACCTGAATCGGGGCGACGATCCGCGGCTTCTTGACGACCGGGCGCAGCGGCTCCGCCTCGGGCTCGCGGTATGCGACGGGTCGCGCGTCGTCGCTGATGTCCGGACCGGCATCCGCCACCATGATGTTCGCGCGGGACGGCGCGCCGGCCGGCGTCCCGTCGGTGCGCAGGGTGGCCATCAGCTTGCGATCGTCGCTGCCGCCGACCGACGCCTTGCCGACATACTCGACCCGGACCCGGGTGGTGCCGCGGCGGCGGAAATCGAGAGCCTCGGCCACCGCCTGCGACACGTCCATCAGCCGGTCGGCATGGTAGGGCCCGCGGTCGTTGACCCGCACCACCATCGAGTGGCCGTTCTGGAGGTTGGTGACGCGGGCGTAGCTCGGCAGCGGCAGGGTCGGATGCGCGGCGGCGACCGAGAAGCGGTCGAAGATCTCGCCGTTGGCGGTCTGGCGGCCATGGAAGGCGGTGCCGTACCAGGAGGCCAGGCCCTCGCGCACATAGCCCCTGGCATCCTGGCGCGGCACGTAGGTGCGGCCGGCCACCACGTAGGGTTTGCCGGTCATCTGCCGGCCGCCGCCCTTCGGGATCCTGTCGTTCTCGCCATAGAGCCGCGGGCTCGCGGCGACCCCGTATTTCGGATCGATCTCGCGCCCGCCGCTCTTCCCCGCCAGAGTCCTGGGCGTCGGCCCGGCGCAATTGGCCGCCGCCAGGGCGATCCCCGCCACCGCGGCCCATTTGACGACCGGCACCGGCCGGAGGAACCCCCGTTCCGTCTCCGGACGCGGACGACCGCTCTTCGAAGATCCCGCCATCGACCCCTCGGATCCCCTGCGCCGCCTCAGGCGCCGCCGCCCGCCGGAGGGCTGGGACAGGCGGGGCCCTTAAGGCTGCAACAGGGTTACGCTGCACTTGACGATGACCCTGACGGGCCTGCGTAAACGAAAGCTCAATGGAGGGTGTCGCCCGAGTCCCGTCCACCGCCATCTACAGGCCGTTGGTCTGCCGTGGGAATCAGCCCGACGGGGCGACGGGACGCACCGGCCCGGCCTGTCGCCCGATCCCTTGACGCCGGCAGCCTTCTGCGATTGCCTGACAGCTCAAATTATCATCCGCCTTCATGACTGGATGTTTTTGATGCCGGAAACGGGAAGACGGTCGATTCCCTGGCGTCCGCAATCCTTCTTCTCCCATCACCTCCACAGCGAGCGGGCCTTCGATCTGCTGAACGAGCATGGCGGGATCGCGGTCGATTTCCACGCGCTGCGCAAGACCAGTCCGCATCTGTCGGTCGAGGGCGGCCAGAGCCGTGCGATGAGCCTCTGGCTCACGCAGTCGACCACCGGCTTCCTGACCGTGCCGAAACTCGAGGCGGACCTGTTCACGATCCGCTTCGTGACCCGCGGCTGGATGATCCGCCGCAACCGGAACGGCGAGCATCTCGGCCATCCCGGCACCGCGATGTTCGTGGCCTTCGAGGACATGCGCAACGAGGAGGCCTCGGCGCGTTTCGCCGCGATCAGCGGAACGATCAACCGGGCCGCCCTGCTGGCCAGCCACCGGGCGCTCGACGATGCGGACGACGAGGCTTGTCCCGAGTTCGAGCCGGTCACGCCGGTCGAGACGCTGCCGATGCGGTCGTTCCTGTCGTGCTTCCAGCGGCTCCATCGGCGGCTGCGGCAGGTCGACCCGGCGCAGGACCTGTTCTTTCCCCTGTTCGAGGAGATCGTCAGCTACCAGCTTCTCTCGTGCTGGCCGCGCCGTCCGGGCGCGCCCAGGCGTGACCGTCCGGCGGTCTCCTCGCCCGGTCTGCGCGCGGCGATGGAATACATCGACGCGCATCTCGGCAAGCCTCTGAGGCTCGTCGATGTCGCGGCCGCCGCGGGCGTCGGCGTGCGCACGCTCCAGCACGCCTTCAAGCGCGAGCTGGGCATGACGCCCCTGGCCTTCATCAT
>NZ_LABX01000020.1 GCF_001043915.1 Methylobacterium aquaticum
ATACCAACGGTCGTTGAAAACGACCTTTGGTTCTGTTCTCGAATTTTCGCCAAGCCTCTGGCTTGACATCGAAAACTCGAGATGGGTCAACGGCCCGATGCGTCAGCATCTTGGGCCGTTGGTATAAGCCGGTGATTGCGCGGGTCTCACACTGGGCGTGATGGGCAGGGGCGGCATCGTGGGCGACGGCTTGCTTCCAGCCCTGTCGTCTCGGACCGCTCCCCCTGTCGCATCTCGGGTCGAGGGCCCGACGAGGCCGGACGACGCGCCCGTGGACAGTCGCAGCGGCCCTGATCGGACCACCTTTGGTCAGCCACGACCATCCCAGAACCCTGTGGTGAATCCCTGGCGTCGGGCGGGAGCGTAACCCGCTGAGAGGTGCGCCGTCGGCGCGCAGCCCCCCTGGCGCGTCGCGGCCTACCGCCCGTCCGCCCGTGCCACCGCGCGCTTGATGACCTGCTGCACTTCGACGTTGGACAGGAACAGGTCGTGGTTGATGAGGCCGGTGCCGTAGTCCGATGCATCCGCGACGCGCACGCCGAGCGCTTCGAGCCGGCTGCGATCGGCCGCGCCGGCTCGCACAACCCCGCCCGCGATGGTGCTCGACAGTTCGAGCGCCCGGTCGTTGGTGGACGAGATCACCGTGATCTTCTGGGCCCCGGTGCCCAGCCGCTCGATGCCGTTGGTGAACAGGTCGATGTCGATGTCGGGCGCGGCCAGCACGATGGCGCCGATCCGGTCCAATGCCGCTTCGCCGGCATCGGCCCGCAGCATGCGCAGGGTCTCCAGGGTGAGCAATGTGCCCATCGAATGGGCGACGATGTGGATACGCCCGCCCTGCGCGGTCGCGAGCGCCCGGAGCAGGTCCTCGAAGGCGTCGCGCGACCACAACGCGCTCTCGCGGTCGTAGCCGTAATCGAAGGTCTTGCCCGCCGAGGGCCAGGAGAACAGCCCGGAGACGCCGCGGAAGCGGATGCCGTCGGAGAGCTGCGCCGCGCTCACCGCCGCGGTCTCGAACGATTCGCGATAGCCGTGGACATAGATCAGCACGTCGCGGCCGAGCGCCGCTTCCGCGAAGGCGGTGGCGGCGTCGGGGCCGGTCACCACTCGCGGCGCCGCGGCGATGCGCCAGTCGCCGGTGACGACCGACGAGACCTTGCCGATCAGCGAGCGGTCCGGTGCCGCAAGGCGCAATGTGGCGAAGGCGAGGCCGCGGCCGCGCTGGTCGGTGAAGTAGGGCGGACGGCCGGCGGGATCGGCCGGGCGGCGGGTGGTGGCGACGAGCAGGACCGGGCTGACATCGAGTGCCGATTGCCGCTCCGGCCCGGCCGCATCACCGAGGAGGCCGCCACCGAATCCGCCGCCGAGACAACCGCCCAGCGAGAGGCTGGCGAGGGCGGAGAGGCCGAGGCGGGCCAGGCATCGGCGCGTCGGCACGGCGTTCGCTGTCATGTCGTCCCACTCGTCCCCGGCGCCGGGCCGGTCTCTCCGTGCGCTTTCAGGCTCGCGATGCGGCATGATCGTGGCCGTGGCGCGTCGCACCGGGGCAAAGCCGCTCTTGTTGCCCGAAGGTCACGCCTGTCAGCCCTTCGTCCACAGGCGAGGGCCCTCGACGGGCGCGCGGCGAGCCGGCAGAAAGACGCCATGACCGTCCCGGCCCCCGACCTCGCCCAGCTCCTGTCCGGCAACCGCGCCGCCCTCGCCCGCGCCATCACGCTGGTCGAGTCGAAGCGGGCCGATCATCGGGCCGCCGCCCGCGCGCTCCTCGACGCCGCCCTGCCGCATGCCGGCAAGGCGGTTCGGGTCGGCATCACCGGCGTGCCGGGGGTGGGGAAGTCCACCACCATCGATGCCCTCGGTGCCGCCCTGACGGCGCGGGGCCACAAGGTGGCGGTGCTGGCGGTCGATCCGAGTTCGTCGCGCACCGGCGGCTCGATCCTCGGCGACAAGACCCGGATGGCGCGGCTCGCCGTCGATCCGAACGCCTTCATCCGGCCCTCGCCGTCGTCGGGCACCCTCGGCGGCGTGGCGGCCAAGACCCGTGAGACCATGATCCTGTGCGAGGCCGCCGGCTTCGACGTGGTGCTGGTCGAGACCGTGGGCGTCGGCCAGTCCGAGACTGCGGTCGCCGACCTGACCGACTTCTTCCTTGTCCTGATGCTGCCCGGCGCCGGCGACGAGTTGCAGGGCATCAAGAAGGGCATCCTCGAACTCGCCGACATGATCGCCGTCAACAAGGCCGATGGCGAGGAGGGGATGCGCCGCGCCATGGCCGCCGCCGCCGAGTACCGGGCGGCGCTCCACATCCTGACCCCGGCGAGCGCCACCTGGTCGCCACCGGTGACGACGATCTCAGGGCTGGCCGGCCAGGGGCTCGACGCCCTGTGGGAGGCGATCCTCGACCATCGCCGCAAGCTCGCCGCCTCCGGCGAGATCGCTGCGAAGCGCCGGAGCCAAGACGTGAAATGGATGTGGGCCCTCGTCCACGAGCGGCTGCACCAGCGCCTCACCGGCAGCACCGAGGTGCGCCGGACGACGGCGGAGGCCGAGCGGAGGGTCGCGGCGGGCGAGCGCTCGCCGGCGGCGGGGGCGGACCTGATCGCCGAGCTGATCGGGCTGTAAGCCGATCGCGCAAGACTGATCGCCACCGTTGTGAAATCGGCTCAGGCCGCGGCGTCCCGGATCACCCGCAGGAGATTGTCGCGGTCGCCGAAGAGAGGCGCGCCGTTGAAGCCGCGCCCCTCGTCGCCCCCTGCAACAAGGGCGGGCACCCCGCGCAAGCCGTGCCGGGCCATCGCCGCCCGGCCCGCCGCCATGCGGGCGGAGGCCGATTCGTGCAGGGCCGCATCGGCTGCTCGAAAGCGCGCGGCGGCGGGCGCGACGTCGGCTTCATCGAGGATCTCCGCCAGGACCGCCGGATCGGCGATGTCCCGGCCGCCGACATAGCGGGCCGCCTGGATCGCCGCGAGGGCGTCCGGCTCTCGCTCGGGCGCGGTCAGATGGACCGCGGTGAGCGCCAGGGTCGCAGGCCCCGAATCGACCAGGCCCGTGCCGGCCTTCAGCACCTGCATCCGGTAGGCGGTGCTGAACGGCTGGCCCGTGAGCGCGGCGATGCGCTGGTCGGCCGACCAGGCATGGGTGGCGAAGGTCGCATCGATCGCGAAGGCGCCCGGCCCGGCGAACAGGCCGACCGGGAGGAGGGCGAGGGTCACGTCGTCGCGGGCGCGAAGCCAGTCCAGGGCGGGGTGGGCGCCGTAGCACCAGCCGCAGAGCGGGTCGACCAGGACGGTCACGGTGATCCGGTCGGACATGGGTCCTCGCATGGTGTCCCGTCTCAGTAGCCGACGGTGAAGCGCTGGCGGAGATGGGCGGGGCGCTCGATCTCGTCCACAAGGGCGACGGCGTAATCCTCGTAGGAGATGCGGCTGCCGGTCTCGCCGACGAGCAGGCTGTCGCGGCCGAGGCGGAATCGCCCGGTGCGCTCCCCCGGCTCGATCAGCGCCGAGGGCGACAGGAAGCTCCAGTCGAGGTCGGCGACGCCACGCAGGACATCGAGGAAGGCGGCGCCCTTCAAGGCCTCGTCCTTGTAGACGGCCGGGAAGTCGGGCTGGTCGACCAGCCGCTGCCCCGGCGCCACCTCCAGCGAGCCGGCGCCGCCGACCACGACATAGCGCGTGACGCCCGACTCCCTCACGGCGCCGATCAGCGCCGCCGGGTCGGTGTCGACGAAGTGCACCGCGCTCACCACCGCGTCGTGCCCGGCGAGCAGGCGGCTCAGGCCCGCAGGATCGCGCACGTCGCCGGCAGCCGGTTCGACCTGCGGCGAGGCGTGGGCCGCGGGATGGCGGCTGATGGCGGTGACGCGGTGGCCCCGCTGCACCAGCTCGGCGACGATGCGCGTGCCGACGTTCCCGGTCGCGCCGATGACGGCAACCTTGGCCATGATGCTCTCTTTGTTCGGTTTCGCGATCTGGTCTATGTTCGAGACCGACTACAGAGCTAATCCGCCGCGGTCGGCCGCGCAAGACGTCAGTCTTGCGAGACCAGGTCAGCGCGCGGTGACCATCGGATGAAGAGCGTGCTCGACCAGATCAGACCCGACAACGACCAGGCCAACACTTGCCCGATCCGCGATGTGCTGGACCGGATCGGCGACCAATGGAGCCTCCTGGTGCTGGCGACGCTGGATCCGGGAGTGAAGCGGTTCAGCCAGCTCGAACGCGAGATCGGCGACATCTCGAAGCAGATGCTGTCGAAGACCCTGCGCCGGCTGGAGCAGGACGGCTTCGTGGCCCGCGAGGTCCATGCCGAGGTGCCGCCGCGGGTGGAGTACCGGCTGACGGCGTTGGGGCGCTCGTTCCTGGAACCGATGCGCGGGCTGATCCGGTGGGCGGAGGCGAACCAGGCGGCGATCGTGGCGGCGCGCAGACGGGCGTGACCGTTCGTCCGACGGCGGCACGCCCGGCTATCCCACGGCACAGCTTGACGAAGCCGCTTTCCGCGGCCCACTAACCGCCGGAAAGACGCGCCCGGCGTCGGCCCGGCGCCGCGAAGGCTCGAAGCGACGCATGACACCCTCCACCACCTTCGCCGGCCGGACGGTCGCCCTGTTCGGGCTCGGCGGCTCGGGTCTCGCCACCGCGCTCAGCCTCAAGGCCGGCGCCGCCCGGGTGATCGCCTGCGACGACAATCCGGCGCGGATGGAGGCGGCGCGCCAGCAGGGCATCGAGACCGGCGACCTGCGGCAGGCGGAGTGGACCAGTGTCGCGGCGCTCGTGCTCGCCCCCGGCGTGCCGCTCACCCACCCGGCGCCGCACTGGACGGTGGATCTCGCCAAGGCGGCCGGCGTGCCGGTGATCGGCGATATCGAGCTGTTCTGCCGCGAGCGCGCCGCGACGAGCCCTGCCGCGCCCTTCGTCGCCATCACGGGCACCAACGGCAAGTCGACCACCACGGCACTGATCGCCCATGTCCTGGCGGCGGCCGGCTGCGACGTGCAGATGGGCGGCAATATCGGCACCGCCATCCTGTCGCTGGAGCCGCCGTCGCCGGACCGGGTCCACGTGATCGAGCTGTCCTCGTTCCAGATCGACCTGACGCCGTCGCTGGCGCCCACCATCGGCGTGCTCCTCAACCTCTCCCCCGATCACCTCGACCGCCACGGCGACATGGCCCATTACGCCGCCATCAAGGAGCGGCTGGTGGCCGGCGCGGCCCATGCGGTCGTCGGGGTCGACGACGCATGGTGCCGGGCGATCGCCGGGCGCCGGAAGGGCCCGCTGACCCGGATCCATGTCGGCGACGCCGGGGAGGGGCCCGGCATCCTCGCCCGCGACGGCATCGTCATCGACGGGCGACGAGCGCCGGCCGAGCCGGTGGCGGACCTGTCCGGCATCGGGTCCCTGCGCGGCGCCCATAACTGGCAGAACGCGGCGATCGCCTACGCGGTCGCCAGCGAGCTGGGTGTGACGCCGGACGCCTTCGCGGCGGCGCTCGCGACCTTCCCGGGCCTGCCCCACCGGATGGAGGAGGTCGGCCGGCGCGGGACCGTGCTGTTCATCAACGATTCGAAGGCCACCAATGCCGATTCGACCGAGAAGGCGCTCTCGGCGTTCCGGCGTGTCCACTGGATTCTCGGCGGCAAGCCGAAGGAGGGCGGGATCACGAGTCTCGCGCCGTACTTCCCGCGCGTCGCCCATGCCTACCTGATCGGTGCGGCAACCGAGACCTTCGCCGCCACCCTCGACGGGCAAGTGCCGTTCAGCCGCTGCGGCACGCTCGCCGCTGCCGTCACCGAAGCCGCGGCGGCGGCGGCGCAGGACGGAGCGGGTGAGCCGGTGGTGCTGCTGTCGCCGGCCTGCGCCTCCTACGATCAGTTCCGCAGCTTCGAGGATCGCGGCGACCAGTTCCGCCATCTCGTGACAGCGCTGCCCGGCTTGCGCATCCCGGGCGCCTGACACGCCGTTTCCCGAATCGGCAAATCGGCGTAAGCGGCATCGCACCCGGTCCAAGGCATCCTTCGCCATCGTGCCGGCTCAATCCGAGTGTTTCCCACGCGGTGCCATGCTGCCCCCCCAACGCCTCCTGCCCGCCGAGATTCCGGCCGCGCCCGGCCACGCTCCGCTGCGGCCCGGCCCGCGCAAGATCATCAGCTGGAACCTGCTGCGGCGGACCGGCGCGACCGTCGACGCCCTCGAGGCGCTGATCGCGCAGGAAAAGCCCGACCTGCTGCTGATGCAGGAAGCCACCGTCGACATCACCGAGCTGCAAGTCCGGGTCGGCGGCCATTATGCCTGGGCGCCGCTGCCGCGGCGCATCCACGGCCTGGCGATGTGGAGCCCGACGCCCTGGCCGCGCCCGCCCGAGGTGGTGACGCTGCCTTCGGGCGCCCTGATCGACCGGGTCTGCCAGATCCTCGATCTCGGCACCTTCGGGGTCGCCAACGTCCACCTGTCGCACGGCCAGGTGCTCAATCGGCGCCAGCTTCGCCGCATCGCCCAGCACCTGCCGGTGCGGGCGGCGGTGCTCGGCGACTACAACATCGTCGGGCCTGCCCTGCTGCCGGGCTTCCACGATGTCGGGCCGCGCCACCCGACCCATGCCATGGTCGATCTCGTCCCCTTACGCCTCGACCGCTGCCTGGTGCGGGGACTGACCTGCCGCGGACAGGCGGTGCTGCCGCGGGGCGCCTCCGACCACCGGCCGATCGTGGTCCATCTCGAACCGGGCAACCCGCAGGGCAAGCGCGAGCCGCTGCACGCGCGCCTCGCGGCGTTTCGCGACCGGGCCGAGGACTTGCGCAAGCGGGCGCCGCTCAAAGATATGGCAGCAGCAATCGCACGGCGGCGTCGCGGAGCCGCACGGCCATCCCGCGAGAGTTGAGATCCTGGGCGGTCAGGCGCCGCTCCATCTTGGCCCGCATCAGCCCGTCGAGGTCGGCGGCGAAATCCGTGTCGTAGACCTCGACGTTCAGCTCGAAGTTGAGCCGGAAGCTGCGGCTGTCCCAGTTGGCGCTGCCGACGAAGCACCAGGTCTCGTCCACCACCATCAGCTTCGAATGGTCGAAGGGCGGCCGATCGAGCCAGATCCGCGCCCCGGCCTCCAGCAGCGGCCCGACATGCGCCCGGGTCGCCCAGTCGACCACCCGGTGGTTGCTCGCCTGCGGGATGATGACGTCGACGGTGACGCCGCGCATCGCCGCGAGGCCGAGCGCCGTCAGCAGCATCTCGCTCGGCAGGAAGTAAGGCGTGGCGAGGCGCACCGAGCGCCGGGCGGTGGCCACCGCCTCCAGCACCACGAACTCGATCTTCTCGATGTCGGCGTCCGGCCCGGACGTGACGACCCGGGCGAGGGAGGGCCCGACCGGCGCGATCGCCGGGAACCAGGCCGGCCCCTCCAGATCCTCGCCCTTCACGAAGGCCCAGTCGCGCCAGAACGCTTGCGCGAGCTGGCCGACCACCGGCCCATCGATGCGGAAATGGCTGTCGCGCACCGGCTCGGGCGGGTTCTTCGCCATGATGTTCTCGTCGGCGATGTTGACCCCGCCGACGAACCCGACCCGGCCGTCGACGAGCAGCAGCTTCTTGTGGGTGCGCAGGTTCAGGAACGGCATCCGCCAGGGGAGCGCCGAGTGCATGAACAGGCCGGCCGGGATTCCGAGCGCCCGCAGGCGCCGGTACATGGCCGGGAAGAAGTAGCCGCTGCCGATGCCGTCGATCACCACGCAGACCGCGACGCCCCGGGATCTGGCGGCGTCCAGGGCTTCCGCGAAGGCCCGGCCGCTGTCGTCGTCGCGCATGATGTAGCTCGACAGGGCGACGCTGGTGGTCGCCTCGCCGATCGCCGCCAGCATCGCCGGATAGGCTTCGTCGCCGTGGCGGTAGCGCCGGATGCGGTTGCCGGCGACGAGCGGCAGGCCGCTGATCCGCCCCACCGCCTGCTTGAGGGGCTGGAACGCCTCGGGCACCTCGGCCACCGGCGGCGGCGGCGCGCCGGGACGGGGGCCTGGCAGGACCGGCAGGCGGCGGGCGCGCCGGCTCACCCGGTTGATGCCGAACGTCACATAGAGCAGGCTGCCCAGCATCGGCGAGAGCCAGACGAGCCCGATCCAGCCGATCGCCGCACTGACCTCGCGCTTGCGCAGCAGCGCGTGCACCGTGACGGCGACCGCGACGGCGAGGCCGATCGGCGCCAGCACGTCCGCCTGGATCGAGGCAGGGATCCCGAGCCAGCGGTAGATCTCGTGTTCCACACGGCCTCCTGCCGCCGCTATCGGGGATGGGTCCGCGGGCAGGATCGGACGCGGGATCCCCTCTTCCACTCGGGAGAGGGGGATCGCGCGCCGTATCCTGTTCCGGGGTGGACACCATGGGATACGGGAGGGCGGTGCGGGAATCCACACGGTCGCGCCGGCCGTCCACCGCCGCAACAAAAATCCCCCGCCCCGGAGGAGGAGCGAGGGACTCGACGTCAGACCGTCCGTGCCGCCGATCAGGCGCTCAGCGAGTCCTTGGCCCGCTCCGCCCGCTTGCGATCGTTCGGGTCGAGCACGGCCTTGCGCAGGCGGATCGACTTCGGGGTCACCTCGACCAGCTCGTCGTCCTGGATCCAGGCGAGGGAGCGCTCGAGGGTCATGCGGATCGGCGGGGTCAGGCGGACCGCCTCGTCCTTCGAAGTGGTGCGGATGTTGGTGAGCTTCTTGCCCTTGAGCACGTTGACCTCGAGGTCGTTCTCGCGGTTGTGCTCGCCGATGATCATGCCCTGATAGACCTTCCAGCCCGGCTCGATCATCATCGGGCCGCGATCCTCGAGGTTCCACAGCGCGTAGGCCACCGCCTCGCCCTGGTCGTTGGACATCAGCACGCCGTTGCGGCGGCCGGCGATCTCGCCCTTGTAGGGCTCGTAGGCCTTGAACAGCCGGTTCATGATCGCGGTGCCGCGGGTATCGGTCATCAACTCGCCCTGGTAGCCGATCAGGCCGCGGGTCGGAGCGTGGAACACCAGGCGCAGGCGATTGCCGCCGGACGGGCGCATCTCGATCATGTCGGCCTTGCGCTCCGACATCTTCTGCACGACGACGCCGGAATACTCCTCGTCGACGTCGATCACGACCTCCTCGACCGGCTCCAGCGTCTCGCCGTTCTCGTCCTTCTCGAACACGACGCGGGGACGCGACACCGCGATCTCGAAGCCCTCGCGGCGCATGGTCTCGATCAGGATCGCGAGCTGCAATTCACCGCGGCCGGAGACGTAGAACGAATCCTTGTCGGCGGCTTCCTCGATCTTGAGCGTGACGTTGCCCTCGGCCTCCTTGAACAGGCGGTCGCGGATCATGCGGCTCGTGACCTTGTCGCCCTCGGTCCCGGCGAGGGGGCTGTCGTTCACGATGAACGACATCGTCACGGTCGGCGGGTCGATCGGCTGGGCCTGGATCGGGGTGTCGACCTGCGGGTCGCAGAAGGTGTCGGCGACGGTGCCCTTCACGAGACCGGCGATCGACACGATGTCGCCCGCCTCGCCGATCTCGATCGGCTGGCGCTCCAGGCCGCGGAAGGCCAGGATCTTCGAGACGCGGCCGGTCTCCACGACCTTGCCCTCGCGATCGAGGACCTTGACCGCCTGGTTCGGCTTCACGGTGCCCGACGCGATCCGGCCGGTGATGATGCGGCCGAGGAAGGGGTTCGCCTCGAGCAGGGTGCCGAGCATCCGGAACGGGCCCTCCTCGGTCTTGGCCGGGGGCACGTGCTCCAGCACCAGGTCGAAGAGCGGGGCGAGACCCTCGGACGAATCGCCCTCCGGCGAGGTCGCCATCCAGCCGTTGCGGCCCGACCCGTACAGGATCGGGAAGTCGAGCTGCTCGTCGGTGGCGTCGAGCGCCGCGAACAGATCGAAGACCTCGTTGACGACCTCGGTGATGCGGGCATCCGGCCGGTCGACCTTGTTGACCGCCACGATCGGGCGCAGGCCGATCTTGAGCGCCTTCGAGACCACGAACTTGGTCTGCGGCATCGGGCCCTCGGCGGCGTCGACCAGCACGATCACGCCGTCGACCATCGACAAGATGCGCTCGACCTCGCCGCCGAAATCAGCGTGGCCGGGAGTGTCGACGATGTTGATGCGGGTGTCCTTCCAGACCACCGAGGTGGCCTTGGCCAGGATGGTGATGCCGCGCTCCTTCTCGAGGTCGTTCGAGTCCATCGCGCGCTCCTCGATCCGCTGGTTCTCGCGGAACGAGCCGGATTGCTGGAGCAGCTTGTCGACCAGGGTCGTCTTGCCGTGGTCGACGTGGGCGATGATGGCGATGTTGCGCAGCTTCATGGGATGTCCGAAGCAAACAAAGCCCGGCACGCCGCGGGCCGCCAGGATGGCAGCCGGACGCATCGAGCCGGGGGAAATCTGTTGCGTCGCAATAGAAGGTGTGGCGCCACGGCGCAAGAGGGACCCCCGACCGTCTCCAAGGCGAGAGGGGCGCTGACGGAGAGGAGGGCGCCCATCGCCGGCTGGGTCACTCTGCCGCGGCGGCGTGCGGGTCCGCGCTGCGATCAAGCCCAGGTGCCTGCCGGTCCGGCGCCGCCTGGCGCTCCAGCAGCAGGACACGCCGCTCCGCAATGGCCCGCCGCGCCTGGTCGAGGCCGAGGGTGAAGGCCGCGACGCCGGCATTGTCGATGGCGCC
This sequence comes from Methylobacterium aquaticum, assembly GCF_001043915.1. GTDB lineage: Bacteria > Pseudomonadota > Alphaproteobacteria > Rhizobiales > Beijerinckiaceae > Methylobacterium > Methylobacterium aquaticum. The sequence continues at coordinate 10,673 of NZ_LABX01000020.1, forward strand.
GGTGCCGGCCCGGGCCAGGGCCGCGGCCAGGATCTCGTCGGCCTGCCGGTCGAGATCGGCGAGTTCCAGCTCGTCCTCGACGTCGCGGCTCGCCCGCACGATGGTGAGCAACTGGCGCAGCAGCGCCATGTCCCGGGCCCGCGACCGGTTGGCCGCCCGCGACACCAGGGTGGCGGCGGCCGACCCCAAGATCGAGATGCACATCACCAAGAGGTAGAACCAATCGCCGTAGCGCTCGAAGAAGCTCTCGACCTCCCCCTCGTAATAGGCCTGAGCCCCGGGATGGACCGGCAGCGACGCGCTCTTCGAGGTGTCGGGCGCCTCGATCTGGTTGGCGAGCGGCACCTCGGCGGCGAGGCCGGGCCGGGTGACGAAGAGCAGCCGCGTCAGTTCCGACACCACCGAATCGGCGATCCGCGCCTGGGCCACCAGCCGGTGGCTGACCCCGACCGTGGTCACGGTCTCGGCCGGGCGCGGCGGCGTGCCGCCGAAGGTGCCGCGGGCGATCTCGACGCTTTCCAGGGCCGGCCAGCGCCGGGCCAGCACCGCCGCCTCGCCGATCGGGATGAAGGTGGGCGTGCCACCGGCGCGCGTGATGCTCGCCACCACCTCGCCGGCGGTGCGGCCGGTGAGCGGGCTCACCACCATCACGGCGTCGACCCGGTGGTCACGCAAGGCTTGGCCGGCCTCCTGGCCGGTACCGAGGGGCACGGTCGACACCGCATCGGCCGGCACTTCGTATTGTTCGAGGATGTGAGCGAGCAACCGGGCATTGCCGGCCGGGTTGCGCACGATCCCGATCCGCTTGGCCCGCAGGTCCGGCACGGAGGACAGGGTCGGGTCGGCGGCCAGGAGCAGTACCGCGTCCCGGTGCAGGATCGCCACCGTCTGGGTGTTCGCCGGGATGCCGACATCCGAGCGCACCACCGCAAGATCGGCCTTGGTCTGCTCGGCCAGCTCGGCGCTCTCGGCGACGCCGCTCGTCGTCACGGGCCGCAGACGGACATCCTCGTGAGTGCGGGCGAGCGACTGCGCCACGATGGCGACGAGGCGCGCATCCTCGCTCCCCGACGGCCCGACGGCGACGCGCAGGGTCGTCGGCTGCCCGAGCCACTGATAGGCGAGCAGGCTCGTCGCCACGAAGGCGAGGAGGGCCGCGAGGACGAGGGGAGCGTGGCGCCGCATGACGAGCGGCACACTGGGCCCCGGCACGCCGTCCGGCAATCCGGCTGATTGGCGCGGGAGGTCTCCGGGACCGGCCCGCTCGGGCGACCGTTACGTCACCGCGGCGGATCCACCGTCGTGGATCGCCTGTCCGGGAACGACGATGACCCGCCCAAGCGGCGACGGGTCAGGACAAAGTTGAGAAACGGGATCGATGACGCCTCCCCGAGCGGGCCCGCCGGGCCAGTGATGACGCTGAGACATCAGTGCTGTTCAACGGTGCCAGGAACCAATTCGATCGCATGCGCGACGATCACGGTGCAGAAACGATTCGGAAAAAGTGATCACGACGAAGCATTTCTGGCGATGGCATTGCCGGACGCACCCCGTGATCTTGTGTTTTACGTAGTCATACGAATCACTCAAGGGTGTCAGCGGGCCGCACCCTTCGGCTACGGTGCACGTCAAGGGAGGGCAGGGGCGCCGCGCCCTGGCGGTGATACGATGTCCGACTGATCGCTTCGCGATGCGGATATCGGCTTCGCTCAGGCGCCGCGCGGGCTGACGATCCGACGTCCGACAGGAATCGTCCAGACGTCGTATGACGCCCGTTGTCCGACAGGATCGCGAAGGGAGTATCCAGTGAGCGCGGACAGTGCATTTCCGGTGCGAGAGCACATCACGAAGGCCGCTGCTTTATCCTACCTCGTCGTGAGGTCATGCGATGTGCTGGTGCAGGGCAGGACGGTCTTCGACACGTCGGTCCGGCTGGCCATCGCGATTTTGATCGAAACGCCGATGGTCGTCCTGTGCTGTGCACTGGTGATCAACGTTTTGTTTTTGCATGTAATTCTACAGAAGATCAGGGTCATCGCCCAGACAACGGAAAACCCGGAGAACGGGCCGAACCGCCCCATCCATGAGCGATCGGAGCCGTTTCGCGCCGACCCTCTGTGACGGTACGCTGGTCGGGGCCTGCCCTGGGCAGGCTGTCGAGGCCCGCTCCATCGGACGGGTTATACCAACGGTCGTTGGAAACGACCTTTGGTGCCGTTCTCGAATTTTCGCCAAGCCCAAGGTCTCGGACATCTGCGCTTAACGTCGAAAATTCGAGATGGAGCAACGGCCGCGTCGATCTTGGGCCTGCCCGAGATCGAATCGATGCGTCAGCATCTTCGGCCGTTGGTGTTACGCGAAGAGGTGCAGCAAGCTTTGCGGATTCTGAGCGGTGAGGCCGTAACCGGGCGCCCCGACCGGCTGCCGGTTGCTGAGATTTTGCAGTTTCGCCGATTCGCCGGCGAGGTCAACCGGTCGCAGGGCGCCAAGATCGCCGGCCGTGGGCGGTTTCGCCTGGCCTTTCAGCAGATCGAGCGACGGGCCCGCCTCGCCGTCGGGCTGGTTCGCTTGCGTCGAGGCCGCTCCGTTGCCGTCTGCCTGCGTCCGCTGTTCGGGTGACACTCGGGGCGATGAGGCCTGGAGCGTCAGAATGGTGCCGAGGGACACGCGCTCCGCGGGTGTGCGCGCGCCGATCACACTCGCCGGCCCGGAGGCGGCGGGCTTCGGTGCCTCTGCCGCGGGCTTGGATGCCTCGGGCGTGACGGTCTGTGCCTGAGCGGGGGTTGGCGTGGTCGTCGCCGGCTTGGTGTCGCCCGGACCGGCCGCCTTTAGCGTTTTGAGCTTTGTAAGGGACGTGAGAGACGACAAGGCGCTGAGGCTCGTCACGATGTGCACCTCCTGAAAGACCGGCGGCTGCCCGAGTCTCGGCGCTGGGCATCGCGGCCGGTCTTTCACAGACGATATCGTGGGCGTCTTGCTCCCTCGTGCGGGAGATGCCTTGCATTTGACGGATCAGGCGCTCTCCGCGCGAGCAGTGCCGTTGCGGCGACCAGCCCCGCTCACAGCGACATGCGCAACCCGAATGCGACCGCCGCCACGATGGCCGCCCCGACAGCCGGACCCAAGGCCGCGAGGACAAGGGCGCCCGGATGGTAGCCCGGGGCCGCAAGATAGCGCTGATGCGCGTGCTTCTCCTGCCGGAGCAGCGGCGCCGATACGCGCGCCGCTGCTCCGGGCGTCCAACCCTGTCGCATGATGCCGTCCCCGCCCGCTTGGCCGCCCTGTCCGGGCAGCGCGAGACCTGTTGTGTGAGGCCCATGAGGCGCTGGACGGCGTGAAGAGGGGGTGAATCCGATCCCTCGGATTGTCCGCGTCGTGAATCGTGGGTTAGCGGGCCTTGATCGGGTCGAGCCCGGTCTCGGCGATCGTCGCGGCGTGGTCTGGCGACGACAGCCAGGAGATCAGGGCGCGGGCCTCCGCCGGGTGCTTGGCGCCCTTCGGGATGCCGGCCGAGAACAGCGTCACGTTCTGCACCTCGGGCGGGACCGGCCCGACGATGGTGATGCCCTTGACGGGTTTGAGCTCGGCGATCTGCTGGAAGCCGAACTCGGCGTCGCCCCGCGCGACGACGTTGCCGACGCGCTCGGCGACGATCATCGTGCTCTTCGGCGCCAGTTCCCGTTCCAGCCCGAGCTTCCTGTACATCTCCTTCTCGATGTAGACGCCGCTGGCGCTGTCCGAATAGGCGATCGAGGAGGCGCCGAGCAGGGCCGTCTTGAAGGCGTCGAGGGTCGCGATGTCCGGCACCTTGGCCCCGGCCTTCACCGCCAGCGCGATGCGGGAATCGGCCAAGGCCACCTTGCTGCCCGGCGTGATCTTGCCGTCCTTGTCGAGGGCATCGAGGGCGTAGCCGACCATGATGACCACGTCGGCCGGCTCGCCGCGGGCGAGGCGCACGGGGATCGCCTCCGGCGCCGTGCCCATCGACGGGCCATAGGCGGTCACGACCCTGTCGCCGGTCTTCGTCTCGAAGCCCGGAACCAGGGCTTGGTAGGCGGCGGTGAAGCCGCCGGAAATCATCACGTGCAGCTCCGCGGCCTTGGCCGGGATGGCGAGGATGAGCCCCGCCGCCAGGGTGGCGGCCATCCGGGCGAGGCGGCGGGCTGTGCTCGGCAGATGCACCTTGGCGGGCCGATGCGTCGTCGGCCGGGTGTCGTGTCGTGCCGCAGGGTCGTGCCGCAACGCCGGCGACCATTCCGGCGACATCGGCAGACCGGGCCGCGACACCGTCGTCGTCATGGATCCTGTCCTGATCATGGTTCCTCCCGGGGATGCCTGTTGGGGATGTCGCTTAGGGATGCCTCTTGAGGACCTCCCGGGGGATTCCCTGGTGGCAACCCGGCCATTGCGCAACCTTCTGCGGTTTCGATGGGATGAAATTTCTGTATCAAACGTGTCTGTGATCGCTGTAGAGAGAGCGAAGTCCAGGAAGCCCGCGTTCGGGAGGAAGTCAGCATGGCAGGTCCGGTCCACGGTCCGCAGGGGTCGAAGGTCGCCACGGTGTTGCGCGTCACGAGCGGCAACTTCCTGGAAATGTTCGATTTCTTCTTGTTCGGCATCTATGCGAGCCACATCTCGAAGGCGTTCTTCCCGGCCGAGAACGAGTTCGCCTCGCTGATGTTCACATTCATGGCGTTCGGCGCGGGCTTCCTGATGCGGCCCCTCGGGGCGATCTTTCTCGGCGCCTATGTCGACCGGATCGGCCGGCGCCAAGGCCTCATCGTGACGCTCGGCATCATGGCGGCCGGGACGGTGCTGATCGCCTTCGTGCCGTCCTATCAGACGATCGGCCTCGCGGCGCCGCTCCTCGTGCTGATCGGCCGCCTGCTCCAGGGCTTCTCCGCCGGCGTCGAACTCGGCGGCGTGTCGGTCTATCTCGCCGAGATGGCGACGCCCGGCCGCAAGGGCTTCTACGTCTCCTGGCAGTCGGGCAGCCAGCAGGTCGCCGTGATGGTGGCGGCCCTGATCGGCTTCGGCTTGAGCCGCACCCTGATGCCGGCCCAGATGTCCGAATGGGGCTGGCGGATCCCGTTCTTCATCGGCTGCATGATCGTGCCGTTCCTGTTTTACATCCGGCGCTCGCTGGAGGAAACCCAGGAATTCCTGCATCGCAAGCACCGCCCGTCGCTGCCCGAAGTCTTCAAGTCCCTGGGCGAGAACTGGCAGATCGTGCTGCTTGGCATGCTGCTTGTCGTGATGACCACGGTGTCGTTCTACACCATCACGGTCTATACCCCGACCTTCGGCAAGAGCGTGCTCAAGCTGTCGGAGACCGACAGCCTGATCGTCACCTTCTGCACCGCCCTGTCGAACCTGTTCTGGCTGCCGGTGATGGGGGCGCTCTCGGACAAGATCGGCCGCAAGCGGATCCTGCTGGCCTTCTCGGCGCTCACCCTGCTCACCGCCTACCCGGCGCTCGCCTGGCTGACCGCCAACATCTCGTTCACCAACATGCTGATCACGCTGCTGTGGCTGTCATTCCTCTACGGCAGCTACAACGGCGCGATGGTGGTGGCGCTGACCGAGATCGTTCCGGCCAACGTCCGCACCACCGGGTTCTCGCTCGCCTACTCGCTCGCCACGGCGCTGTTCGGCGGCTTCACCCCGGTCGTCTCGACCTGGCTGATCGAGACCCTCGGCAACAAGGCGGCGCCGGGCCTGTGGATGGCCTTCGCGGGGGCCTGCGGCCTCGCCGCGACCCTGCTGATCTATCGCCGCGGCGCGGCGGCCACCGCCGGGGTCCCGGGCGGCGCCCGTCCGGTGGCCGGAGAATAGTCAGGCCAGGAGCCCGTCGAGGGACCGGATCACCCGGACAGGTTCGAGGTCCGGGTACTCGTCGGGCTGGTCGGTCCGATTGACCCAGACCGGGGCGAAGCCATAGGCCGCCGCCCCGGCGATGTCCCAGCGGTTCGAGGACAGGAACACGATCCGTTCCCGCGGGACGCCGAGGCGATCCGGCGCCAGATCGTAGGCGCGGGGCGCCGTCTTGAAGGTGCCGGCCGGATCGACCGACAGCACCGCATCGAGACGCTCCGCGAGATCCGCCGCCGTCACCGCCGCAGCCAGCATGGCGGTGTCGCCGTTCGACAGGATCGCGGTCGTCAAGCCGGCCCGGCGCAAGGCGTCGAGGGTGCCGGGCACCTCCGGATAGGCGTCGAGCGTGCGGTAGGCATCGAGCAGGTCCGGCCGGATCGCCGGATCCACACCGGGATGCCGGGCGAGCGCGTGGTCGAGGGCCCGCTCGGTCAGCGTCCAGAACGGCGCGTAGTGCCCGCACAGCGACAGAACCCAGGAATATTCGAGCTGCTTCTGCCGCCAGGTCTCGGACAGCCTCGCCGCGTCCGGCCCGATCGCGGCGGCGTGGCGCTGCACGGCGGAATGGACGTCGAGCAGGGTGCCGTAGGCGTCGAAGACCACGGCGTCGGCGTGGTCGAGCGGGGCGGGGAGGGGCATCGCGGGGCCTCGTTGCTTTTCAAGGGCGGGATCGCGTCTGGCAACGCACAAAGGCATGACGCGGGGTTCAATTCCGAGCCTGTTCGGCTCCACTCCAACCATCTTTCAACCCGCGACCTCATTCTGAGGTGCGACCAACGGGAGCCTCGAAGGAGATTCCAGATGGCCTTGAGATGTTGAACCCGCCTTCGCGGCCCGCGACGCGGGCACCTTAGCTCGACTTTGGCCAATCGACGCCCCGTTACCTGTGTAGCGCCTGCACCCACGAGCCAGGATCCGTTCGCGTCCTGCTTCCCACAACGTCCAAGGGCAAAACCGACTTGTTACTGTAAGGAGGGAGTTCCCCGGTGAGTGATTGCTCGGCGGGTCCGATGGGGACTTTCGCCATGTCGCATCGACGAGGTGAGAGTACAAAACTCACTCGGCGCGTCCAGCCTCGCCGGAGGAGGCCACCAACAGGCACTGGCCGATTGGCCAAAGTCGAGCTTAGGATGAGGCGGCAAACGGGGAATGCCGATGGCCACAGAGCCTCACACCCGCCGCAGCCGCACCCCGAACAGCCGCAACGCCACCAGCAGCGTCGCCGCATAGGCGACGAGCCCGGCGGCCCCGAGGGCCGAGAGCACTGCGAGGTCGCGGAACCGCGGCAGGGACGGCATCAGGCGGTCGATCAGCGGCAGGCCGCCGAGGGTGAAGGCGGCGAGCACGCAGCAGGCGGCGAGCACCCCGCAGGCGGTGACGATCAGCGTCCGGCTCGGCGCCGTCCAGCCGCGGCCATATGCGAGGCAGAACAGGATCAGCACATTGACCCAGACGCCCGCGGCGGTGGCGAGCGCCAGGCCCATCACTCCGAGCGGCCCGGTGAGCACGATCTTGAGGCCGACATTGACCGCGACGGCGGTGAGCGAGGCGATCACCGGCGTGCGGCTGTCCTGGCGGGCGTAGAAGCTCGCCACGATGCTGCGGATCAGCACCGCCGCCGGCAGCGCCAGGCCGTAGGCGGCCAGCACGGCGCCGGAGCGGGACGCCGCCTCGGCATCGAAGGCGCCGCGCTGGAACAGCGCGGTCATGATCAGGTCCGGCACCAGCAGGAACGCCACCGCGAACGGCGCCGAGAGGGCGAGGGAGAAGCCGGTGGCGCGGTTCTGCGCCGCGTGGGCGCCGTCGTCGTCGCCCGCGGCGACGCGGCGGCTCATCTCCGGCAGCAGCACCGTCCCGGCGGCGATGCCGATGACTCCGAAGGGCAACTGGTAGAGCCGGTCGGCGTAGTAGAGCGCCGAGACCGCGCCGGTCGGCAGGAACGAGGCGATGATCGTGTCGGCGAACATCGCGATCTGGACGCCGGCCGAGCCGATCACCGCCGGCCCCAGCATCGCGAAGAACCGGCGCATGCCGGCATCGTTCAGGGTCGGGCGGACGAGGGCGGGGGCGAGCCCCGCCTTCCGGGCATCGGCCCAGACCAGGAGGAATTGCAGAACCCCCGACACGGCGACGCCCCAGGCGGCGGCATGACCCGCATTCGGGAACAGGAACGCGAGGCCGAGCGCCGCCAGCAGCGAGACGTTGAGCAGCACCGGCGCGGCGGCCGCCGCCGCGAAGCGCCGCCGGGCATTGAGGATCCCGGAGAGCAGCGTCACCAGGGTGATGAACAGGAGGTACGGGAAGGTGATGCGGGTGAGCGTCACCGCGAGGGCGAATTTGTCGGGCTCGTCGGCGAAGCCGGGGGCGAGCGCCCGCACGATCACCGGCATCAGCGGCACGGCGAGCGCCAGGAGCGCCACCTGCACCAGCAGCATCAGGGTGAAGACCCGGTCGGCGAAGGCCCGCGCCGCGCCGTCCTCGGCGTCGAGGGCAGCATAGGTCGGCACGAAGGCGACGTTGAAGGCGCCCTCGCCGAAGATCGCGCGGAAGTGGTTGGGCAGCCGGAACGCCACCACGAAGGCGTCGGCGACCGGGCCGGCACCCATCACGGCGGCCATGACCACGTCGCGCAGGAAGCCGGTGGCCCGGGAGACCAGCGTCCAGCCGCCGACCGAGAGGATGCTGCGAATCATGCCGCGGTCCATAGCACAGGGCCGCCGGAAGACACGCGATCGGACGGCCTAGGCATCATGCGCCGAAGTGGTGGCCGGTTCGGCGAACAATGACGCGACAGCCGGAGCTGAGCGACGTTGCGCCGGGCCACTCCGCTCAGGCGGCGCCGGAATAGCGCGCCCGCCGCTCCCCTCGGCGCTCGTCCCGGACCAGCCGGTCGTGGCCCTGGGCCGCCGGGCCGATCCGCTCGGCGACGACGTAGAGCGGGCGCCGCTTCACCTCGGCGAAGATGCGGCCGATATACTCGCCGATGATGCCGAGCGACATCAGCTGCACTCCGGAGAAGAACATCACCGAGACGATCAGCGAGGCGTAGCCCGGCACGTCGGGGCCGCGCAGCAGGGTATCGGCGACGAAATACACCGCGGCCAGCAGGGCGACGAGCGCGATGGTGCCGCCGAGATAGGTCCAGACCCGCAACGGCACGGTCGAGAACGAGGTCATGCCGTCGAAGGCGAAGCGGAACAGCTTGGTGAAGCTCCATTTCGAGCTGCCGTGCTGGCGCTCCTCGACCTGATAGGGCACGCCGACCGAGCGGAAGCCGATCCACGAATACAGGCCCTTCGAGAACCGGGCCCGCTCGGGCAGCGAGCGCAGAACGTCGACGCCCTTGCGGTCGATCAGCCGGAAATCGCCGGCGCCCTCGGGCAAAGGCGTCTCGCCGAAGCGCGCGAAGAGCCGGTAGAACAGCCGGGCGAAGCCGCGCCGCAGCGCGCTCTCGCCATCCCGGTCGGTGCGCTGGGCGTAGACCATCACGTTGCCCTCGCGCCAGCGCTCCCAGAAGGTCGCGATCAGCTCGGGCGGGTGCTGGAGGTCGGCATCCATGATGACGACGGCGCGGCCCTCCGCGTGGTCGAGACCGGCCGCGATGGCGATCTCCTTGCCGAAGTTGCGGCTGAACGAGACTGCGCCGATGCGCGGCTCGGCGGCGTGGTGAGCGGCCACCACCGCGGCGGTGTCGTCGTGGCTGCCGTCATCGACGAACACCACCTCCCAGGACGCGGTCAGGCGCCCCAGCACGGGCACCAGGCGGGCGAGGAGCGGCGCGACGTTGGCGCTCTCGTTGAAGACCGGTATGACGACGCTCAGGTCGACCGGTTCGGGGTGTCTGAACAGCTCCACGACGCTGTCCCTCGTTGCGGTGCCGAGGCCGGCGGGGCCGGCAGCGGGCGGTCACGGGCCGGTGCGGGCACCGGTGGTTCTTACGCGCGAGATCTACGCGATGCTTCCTGAACGGCGCCCGGTCGTGCTCTGTGCCGACGATTACGGCCTGAGCCCGGGCGTCAGCCGGGGGATCCTCGCGCTGGCGCGAAGGCAGCGCATATCAGCCACCGGGTCGATGACCAACATCCCGGCCTTCCGGGAGGCGGCGCCGGCCTTGCGCGAGATGCGCGGCACCGTGGGCCTGGGCCTCCATCTCACCCTGACGGCGGGCTCCCCCCTCGGGCCCCTGCCGCGCCTCGCCCCGACCGGCCGCCTGCCGCCCCTCGGGCGGCTCCTGCGGCTCGCCCTGTCGGGCCGGCTGCCCGCCGCCGAGGTCCGCCCCGAGATCGAGCGCCAGCTCGACGCCTTCGCGGCGGCGATGGGGCAGCTGCCGGATTTCGTCGACGGGCACCAGCACGTCCACGTCCTGCCCGGAGTGCGGTCCGCGCTCCTCGCGGCGCTTCAGGCCCGGGGGTGGCGGGGGTGGCTGCGCGACCCGGGCGACCGCGTCAGCGCGATCCGGGCGCGGCCGCATGCCGGCAAGGCGTCCGTCGTGGCGGCGCTCGGTCTCGGCTTCGGGCCGGCGGCCCGCCGGGCGGGCTTTGCCACCAATCGCGGCTTCTCCGGCTTCTCGGATTTTTCGGACGGGAACGGGTTCGCCGGGGCGTTCGAGCGCGGCTTCCGAGCGCTCGGGCCGGCCCCGGTGGTGATGTGCCATCCGGGAGAGGTCGACGACGGCTTGCGCGCCCTCGACCCGGTGGTGGCGAGCCGGCCGCTCGAACTCGCCTATCTCGGCTCGGAGCGTTTCGCGGCGTTCCTGGAGCAGGAACGGCTGCAACTCATGCCGCGGCCGGCCGTCTAGAGCGCTTCACGATCGCGTCGCAATCGCGAAGCTTCTCTAGCTGTTTGATTTTGCCGCATTTTCTACGACGAACCGGTATCCACTTCGTCGGAAAATGCTCTCAGCAGATTTCGCAAAAGTGGTTGCCGGTTTTGCGACGGAAATCCGCGACAAACAAGAATCCAAGCGGACGAAGCGTTTGCCTGCCAACGCGAGTCTGCTTAGAAAACCCCCTCGCCCAGGCGGGGAGGGGGTTCTCGCTTCAACGGTTCTGCATCGCCGTTCAGGCGATCGCCTCACCGTACATCGTCTCGACGTGCTCCCAGTTCACCAGGTTCTCGATGAACGCCTTGAGGTAGTCGGGCCGACGGTTGCGGTAGTCGATGTAGTAGGAGTGCTCCCACACGTCGACGCCGAGGATCGGCTTGGCGCCGTGCACCAGCGGGTTCTCGCCGTTGGGGGTCTTCATGATCTCGAGCTTGCCGTTCTTCACCGCGAGCCAGGCCCAGCCGGAGCCGAACTGCGACACGCCGGCCTGGATGAAGTCGGCCTTGAACTTGTCGGTGCCGCCGAGATCCTCGGCAATCTTCTTCTCCAGAGCGCCCGGGATCGCGCCGCCGCCATTCGGCTTCATCCACTGCCAGAAGTGGATGTGGTTGTAGTGCTGGCCGGCATTGTTGAACAGCGGCTGGTTCTGACCGTAGGCGGCCTTCACCACCTCCTCGACGCTTTTGCCGGCAAGCTCCGAGCCCTCGAGGAGCTTGTTGCCGGTATCGACATACGCCTTGTGGTGCTTGTCGTGGTGGAACTCCAGGGTCTCCTTCGACATGTAGGGCTGAAGCGCGTCGTAGGCGTAGGGGAGTTCGGGCAGCGTGAAGGCCATCGGCGTGTCTCCGGATCTCACGGGTCGGGCGCGGCGGTCCCTGAGCGGCGCCGCCGCGGCACCCGGGTCTACCTAAGTCGGGCCTGCGCCCGCGGCAACGCCGCCGGCCCGTCGAGTCCTGCATCATCCCGGTCTTTGCCGTCCGCTCTTCGGCAGAGAGGTCCGGGCCTCACGGGGGCGGAGTCCGGGGATTTCAAGCGCGGCCGTTTTGCAAAAGCAGCGCGTGCCCCTAAATCTCAGCGTGGCGGACGGGGCAACGGCCCCGCACCACCCGTTCGGCTGCTCGTGTCGCCTGCCGGGCCGCCTCGTCGTATCGCCAGTTCCCGAGAGTCCGATGATCGTCGCGTTGACCGTGCTCGCCCTCCTGATGATGATCGGCGGCCTCGCCGCGATGGTCCAGGGCATTCCCTTCGTGCGGCTCGAGGTCGGCTGGACCATGGTGATCGCCGGCACCGTCGGGGCGAGCGCCGGCGCCGTCTTGCTCGGGATCACCGCCGCGGTCGCGCGCCTCGGGCGCATCGAGCGCGCTCTCGCCGATCGGGCCGCGGCGGGCTTCCCGGTGGCCGAGGGTCCCGTGGCGGAACCGGCTCCGTCCGAAACGGGCGCCGGGCCGGGCCGGGCCGGGCGCGGTGAGCCGGCGATGGCACCGATCCTGCCGCCGATCCCGTTTCCCGCCGCAGCGCCGCCCCTCTCCGAGCCGCGCCCGGCCGAGCCGACCGGCTTCGACCGAGGTGGGGCGGCGGTGGCAGCCGGTGCCGCCGTGGCGGCGGCCGGTCTCGCGGCGAGCGAACTGCGCCTGATCCGGGCGGAGGACCCGGACCTGCCGGCGGCCCGCCAGGAGACCGATCGCCAAGATTACGGTCGCCAACAGTCGGACCGGCGGGAGCCGCACCGGCAAGAGTTCTCATGGGATGAGCCCGCGCGGCCGGCGCCGGCACCGCAAGAGCCGCCGCCCCAAGACCGCGCCTGGCAAGAATCCGGTCGGCAAGAATCCGGTCGGCAAGAA
>NZ_LABX01000200.1 GCF_001043915.1 Methylobacterium aquaticum
CGGCACCGGTGCCGGCATCGGCGGCCTGATCGAGGCGCCCTTCGCCATCGCGGGCGGCGCCGTCGGTGCGGCCACCGGGGCGGCGGCCGGCGTGGTCGGTGGCACGCTCCAGGGCGGCCCGGTCGGCGGCCTCGAGGGGCTCGGCAGCGGCGCGGCTCGCGGCGCGCGGATCGGTGCGAATGCCGTCGATCTCGACGGCGACGTGACCACCACGGCGGCCACCCAGGTTGTTCCGCTGAGCCCGCAGCAGCAGGCGATGCTCGCCGAACTCGCCGACACCCCGGACGGCCCGGCCTTCGACCGCACCTATGCCCGCATGCAGGTGCAGGCCCATGCCATGACGGTGGCCAATTATCAGGCCTACGCCCAGTCTGGCCCGAACCCGGCCCTGCGCGCCTATGTCCAGCAGGCCCTGCCGGTCATGCAGCATCACCTGGCGATGGCCGAGCGTCTGCCGGGCGCCCGCTGAGACCGCATGATCGTCTGACGGAACGGAGCGGCGGGCCGAAAGGCCCGCCGTTTCCGCTTGTGCGCCGGCCACGGGCGCAATCCCAACGGACGGCGGAAGGACGGCTGGCGGTGGTCGGGGAACCGATCCGCGGACTCCGCCGAGGTCGGGTCGTTCGCGCCTGAGGCCGGCGCCTCACCCCCGCCGCAGCAAGCGCAGCGTGCTGTTCGGCCCATAGGCGACCCAGATCGCCTCGCAGGCCGCCGGCCGGTCGCGCCGCAGCCGGGTGTCGAGATCGTCGAGGGCGGCCTGGAGCCGGATCGAGCGGGTCTTCTGGAAGAAGTCGGCGTGGTTGAGCTGCATCTGCGACGAGAAGATCCGGAAATGATCGGCATCGATCCGAACGCCGTCGCAGGTCCGGCTGGCGAGGTCGGCCGCAAGACCGAAGAGCAGCACCGGATCCTGCGGCGTCGCCGCTTCCCGATGCGGCTGGGCCGTGAAGCCGAAGGCGATCCAGGCGATCACGGCAAGGGAAGACCGCACACTCATGGACTGGCTCATGCACCGCGAGAGGCCGATTCTGCGCCGAGAACCGAACAAGGCCAGCCCTGTTCCTGCCGTGACGGCCGTCATGTGCGCGGGCGCACGCCGGCACTCTGTCTCAGATCCGGTCGTGCTCGATCCAGGCCGGATCCATCGCCGCCGTCGCCTCGTCGAAGGGGGGCGGCTCCGGAGCCTCGCCGTGAATCAGGCTCTCGGCCTCGCCATGGTCGACCTCGCGCATTTGCTCGGCCAGAAGCGCGAGGTAGCTCGCCGCCGCGGCCGTGCCGAACAACTCGGCGAAGCGCGCATGGGCGACCGCCGTCATCGTCTCGACCACCGCCTCGGGCGGGCTGCCGGCCTCGACGGCGTTGTCGAACACCGCCCGCCAGGCCCGCGACAGGCGCTCTCGCAGCTCGAAGGTATCGTCCACGGTTCGGCCTCTCCGGGCCTTGAACGGCCTTGGCGGAGTATGGGCCGGCGGGCTCGTGCTTTCCAGGCCGGGAGGGGTAGCAACCGGCCGGTCGGGGACGATATCCGCCCCGGCGGCCGCCTTCCGGCCGTGAGGGAGACCGCACCGATGAAACTCTACGGCACCAGCCTCTCGCCCTATGTCCGCAAGGTGCTTGTCGTCCTCGCCGAGAAGGGCGTCGAGGTCCAGCACGTGCCGCTGCGCTTCCATGACCCCGATCCGCGCTTCAGAGCGGCGAGCCCCTTCGGCAAGATCCCGGCCCTGGAGGACGAGGGCTTCTTCCTCGCCGATTCCTCGGCGATCATCCAGTATCTGGACCGCAAGCATCCGGAGCCGGCGATGCTGCCGCGCGAGGCGCGCGATCTCGGCCGGGCGATCTGGTTCGACGAGCTGGGCGATACCGAGCTGTTCCCGGTGTTGATCAAGCCCTTCGTGCAGCGGTTTCTGCGGCCGCAGCTCATGAACCAGCCCTGCGACGAGGCCGTGGTGGCCAGGTGCATGACCGAGGAACTGCCGCGGCTGTTCGATTATCTGGACGGGCAGGTCGACGGGCCGTTCCTCGTCGGCGGCGCGTTCAGCCTGGCCGACATCTCGGTCGCGACCGGCTTCCACAACCTGCATCTCGCCGGCGAGGCGGTCGATCCTGAACGCTGGCCGCGTCTGGCCTCCTACGTCACGGGCATCCTCGAGCGCCCGTCATTCCGGACGGCGATCGCGGCCCGGAAGGGCTGACGAGGACACGGACGACAAGGAGAGGGGGCGGTCCCTCTCCCCCTCTCAGCGTCCGGTTTGTCAGCGCCCCGTTTGTCAGCGCCCCTTGGCGCTGCGGCGGTAGAAGCCGTCGACCTGGGCCTGAGCCTCGGCCCGGTCCCGTTCGTTGGCCGCCGCCATCGCTTGCTCTTGCAGGGTGACGATCCACTGGTCCTTCGGCCCATCCGCGGCGTCGCGGGCGAGGGTCAGCCAGGCGAGGCCGCGGGCCCGCTGCACGGCGACGCCCTGGCCGTTGATCAGCAGCTGGCCGAGCAGGGCCTGCGCCGCCGGGTGTCCCTTCTCGGCGGCGAGGTTGAACCAGCGCGCCGCCTGGCGCGGGTCCTGGGCCACGCCGGTGCCGTCGAGGTAGAGGCGGGCGAGGTTGTACTGCGCGTTCGGGTCGCCGTAATACGTCGCCGCGTAATTGAACATGTCGTAGGCGCGCTCGACGTTCGGGCGCACGTAGGAGCCCTTGATCCCGTCGAGGAAGTAGCGCCCGAGCGCCGTGAAGGCGCTCGCCACGACGCCGGCATTCGGCGCCTCCGGCCCCTCGTCGGCGTTCTCGTCGGCGATCTTCGAGAAGAACTCGAACGCCTTGAGGTCGTCGTGCGGGACGCCGTCGCCCTCCGCATACATGCGGCCGAGCTTCCACAGCGCCAGGGCATGGCCCTGGCCGGCCGCGTATTCGAGGGCGCGGGCGGCGCCTTCCTTGTCGCCCGCATTGTAGTCGCGCATGCCCGTCCGCATCGCCTCGCGGGCGTTGCGGTAGCTCGACGCGGCGGGCACCGGAGTCCGCACCGCGGCGTCGAGCGCTGCGGTCGGGCCGGCACCGGCCATCGTCAGGCCGAGGAGCGCGAGGAGGAACCGGCGGCCCGCCCGATCGGGCAGGCCGGCCTCAGATATCCGCATAGGAGAGCGTCTCCTGGGCTCCGCCCGGATGCGTCACCGCGCCGTTCACCGCCGGGCCGACGGTCTGCGCGTATTTCCACAGGTAGCCCGAGGTCGAATCGTTGGGCCGCGGCTGCCAGGCCGCGCGGCGCCGGGCCAGCTCGTCGTCCGAGAGGTCAACCGAGAGCGTGCCCTGGATCGCGTCGATGCGGATCATGTCCCCATCGCGCAGGAGGCCGATCGGGCCACCCACCGCCGCCTCCGGCCCGACATGGCCGATGCAGAAGCCGCGGGTGGCGCCCGAGAACCGCCCATCGGTGATCAGCGCCACCTTGTCGCCCATCCCCTGGCCGTAGAGGGCCGCGGTGGTCGCCAGCATCTCGCGCATGCCGGGGCCGCCACGCGGGCCCTCGTAGCGGATCACCAGGACCTCGCCCTCCTTGTAGGTGCGGGTCTTCACCGCCTCGAAGCAGGCTTCCTCGGTGTCGAAGACGCGCGCCGGGCCGGCGAAGGTCTGCTTCTCCGGCGGCATGCCGGCGACCTTCACGATCGCGCCCTCGGGCGCCAGGTTGCCCTTGAGGCCGACGACGCCGCCGGTCGCCGTGATCGGCTGGCTGGAGGGCCGGACCACGTCCTGGTCGGCGTTCCAGGCCACCTTGGCGAGGTTCTCGGCGATGGTGCGGCCAGTGACCGTCAGGCAGTCGCCGTGCAGGTAGCCGCCGTCGAGCAGCGTCTTCATCAGGAGCGGGATGCCGCCGACCTCGAACAGGTCCTTGGCGACGTAGCGCCCGCCGGGCTTCAGGTCGGCGACGTAGGGCGTGCGCTTGAAGATCTCGGCGACGTCGAACAGGTCGAACGCGATGCCGCATTCATGCGCGATCGCCGGCAGGTGGAGCGCCGCGTTGGTCGAGCCGCCGGAGGCCGCCACCACGGTCGCGGCGTTCTCGAGCGCATGGCGGGTGACGATGTCGCGCGGGCGGATGTTCTTGGCGAGCAGCTCCATCACCATCTCGCCGGCGGTGGCGCAGAACCGGTCGCGAATCTCGTAGGGGGCGGGCGCCCCGGCCGAATAGGGCAGGGCGAGGCCGATCGCCTCGGAGACGGTCGCCATGGTGTTGGCGGTGAACTGCGCGCCGCAGGCGCCGGCCGAGGGGCAGGCGACCTGCTCCAGTTCCTCGAGGTCGTCGTCGCTCATCGCGCCGACCGAGTGCTTGCCCACCGCCTCGAACAGGTCCTGGATGGTGACCGGCTGGCCCCGGAAGGTGCCGGGCAGGATCGAGCCGCCATAGATGAACACGGAGGGCACGTTGAGGCGCACCATCGCCATCATCATGCCGGGCAGGGACTTGTCGCAGCCGGCGAGGCCCACGAGCGCGTCGTAGGCGTGGCCGCGCATGGTGAGTTCCACCGAATCGGCGATGACCTCGCGGGACGGCAGCGAGGCGCGCATGCCGCGGTGCCCCATGGCGATGCCGTCGGTGACCGTGATGGTGCAGAATTCGCGCGGGGTGCCGCCGGCGGCGGCCACGCCCTTCTTGACCGCCTGGGCCTGGCGCATCAGCGAGATGTTGCAGGGCGCCGCTTCGTTCCAGCACGAGGCCACGCCGATCAGCGGCTGGTGGATCTGCTCACGGGTCAGACCCATCGCGTACAGGTACGAGCGATGCGGCGCGCGATCGGGACCCTCGGTCACGTAGCGGCTGGGCAGCTTCGATTTGTCGGTGGTGTGACGCGCGTCCATGGCCCTGTCCCGTACCGGTGGTTTCTTGAAAGGCCGGTTTTTCTCCGGTCCCGCTCCCTGCGCCGCCCTGGGACGGCTCACGCGAAACGAACCCGTTGCCGAGTCAATCCGCCAGCGCCGCCCGCGATCCCCGGGGACCGGGATGACCACGATAAATCACTGTGGGGACAGTCGTTTAACGTGACCGTTGAGGTGCCGTGGGTTTATGGCGGGAACGCGGCGGTGCGGGGGGCGGTCTGGGGCAAAGCTGGGATGCTTTCACGGTGTTGCGACCTCGCCACAGCGAAGCTTGTTGACCGAGCCCGGCCACCTGCCGATCTCCGGACCCGAACTGGAGCCGGCCAAGGCGGCCCTGTCCGATTCGCCGGTCGAAGGACGGGTTGCCCTGCCGGCGCTTTCAGGGTGTCTCGCGCGGCATGACGAGCCGATGCGCCGGGATCGGGCCGACGGAAATGGGAAGCGGGCATGCAGATCGGGGCGATCGTCCGTGGAACGGTCTGTGTCATTGGCGCCGTCACGCTCTTGGCTCTGGCAATTGTCACGGTCGTCGTGGCGATATTTCCAATGGGTGAAGACGTCATCGTGAAATCATACCCGTCGCCAACGGCGGCAATGACTGCGATTGTCGAGACAAGGGTTGGAGGAGGCGCGTTCTCGCCTTACTGCGTGTCGCGCATCTTCGTTGTCGATGGCAAAATTGGCATAAAAAAGTTGCCCGAGGCCGGCGACACGATTTTCAGTGGGGATTGCGACGCGCTTGCCGAGGGCGACTTCGCCGGCGCGGGACCCTCTCTCCCGGTCCGGTGGGATTCCGACGCGGTCCTGCGGATCCCGATCAGGCGCGATGGCACGCCAATTACGCTGCGGGGCCGCGACCGGACAGGGCGGGTCGCGATCGCGTTCGTTTTCGAGGATCCGTCCTCTCGCGCAGCCTCCGCCGCGGCGAGGCGTTGAAGCGATCGGCGGGCCTTATACCATCGGCCCAAGATGCTCACGCATCGGGCCGATGAACCATCTCAAATGTTCGATACTAAGCCAAAATCTTAGAGCGCTTCACGATCGCGTGGCCATCGCGAAGCTTCTCTCGCTGTTTGATTTTGCCGCATTTTCCGACGAATCGGTATCCGCCTCGTCGGAAGATGCTTTGGCGAAAATGGGAGAACGGAACCAAAGGTCGTTTTCTTTCGACCGTTGGTGTCAGGCCGAACGCGGCGCTGCCACCCGGTGGCGCAGCCCCGCGATCACCGCCCGGAGCGTCCCGGCCTCGGCCTCCGGCGCGTCGGTGCGGGCATAGATGCGGTCATGCACGAAGGAGAGCTTGCCGATCGTCGCCGGCGTCATCCGGAACGGATACAGGTCGGCCTGGCCCATGCTGCGGTTGAGCGAGTTCATCGCAAAGGTGAGCGGCAGCCAGGACTCGATCAGCCGGCCGAAATCCGGGCTGCGATAGGGATCGAAATCGACCTTCGCGGCGAGCGTGATCGGCGCGTGCAGAGCCGGTCCTGCCTGGAGCTTGGGCTGCACCCGCACGCCGAACTGGCTCGCCGTCTCCAGCGTGTCGACGATGTGCATGTAATGGGCCCAGGTCTCGGCGAAATCCTCCCAGGGGTGGGAGGTGGCGTAGGCCGAGACGAAGGTCTCCTGCCAGCCCTTCTTCGGCCCGTGGGCGTAGTGGCGCTGGAGCGCGGCGCCGTAATCCGCCCGCTCGTCGCCGAACACTGCGCGGAACGTGCCCAGGCAGGGATCGGCCCGCACCAGGACGTTCCAGAAATAATGCCCGATCTCGTGGCGAAAGTGCCCGAGAAGCGTGCGGTAATGCTCGCCGAACTGCATGCGCCGCCGCTCGCGCTCGACGGTGTCGGCCTCCGCGATGTTGAGGGTGATGAGGCCGTTGTCGTGCCCGGTGAGGACCGGCGGGCCGGTGAGCGACGATTCCGCCGGATCGACCAGGAAGTCGAAGGCGAGGCCGGCCGGGTCCTCGCGCCGGGACGTCAGCGGCAGGCGCAGGCGCAGCATGGCGTAGAACAGCCGGCGCTTGGCCTCCTCCACCTCGCGCCAGCGGGTGCGGTTCCAGGGCACCGACAGGTTCGGCACCACCCGGTTGTGGCGGCACGCGAGGCAGTAGGATTCCCCCGAGCCGGCGGGAACGAGCCAGTTGCAGCCGCCGGCCTCGCGGTTGGCGCAGGGACGGTACCGGCGGCGCGGATCGGCGAGGCCGCGCCAGCGGGAGCCGGCCCGGACCATCGCCGTCAGGTCGGCGAGATCGGGGTCGTAGCCCAGCCGGCACTCGCAGCTCTCGCATGTCCTGGCTTCGAAATGAGCCGGCTGCGCGCAGCTCTGGCACTGGAAGATTTTCATCGCGGGGTCCGGGCGGGCCCCGCGGGACGCCCGGATGGAAACCCGGCGGGGCCAGACTTCACCAAGGAGGTTGCCCGCCCGGAGGTTCCGTCCCGGACGGCACGGGACTTGCCTCATTTTTTCGCCATGCCACTTGGGACCGGCTTCGCGATGACGCAGAGAGACGCGGGGCCGGTGCAAGGAAGTCGCCCGTCATGCAATGCGGCGGCTGACGTGGGCCCTGCCACGGTGTAGAAGCTCAAGCTTGGAAGCCACGGAACGCGCGAACAGGCCGGCGGGCTCACCCCTCATCAATGCAGAAGGTTCGGAGTCGTCGTGTCCATCAAGGCCGCCTTGCATCACGTCACGTCCTACACCTACGATCGCCCGATCACCCTCGGGCCGCAGGTGGTGCGCTTGCGGCCGGCGCCGCATACGCGCTCGCGGATCGAGAGCTATGCCCTCAAGGTCACCCCGGCCAATCACTTCGTGAACTGGCAGCAGGACCCGAACGGCAATTGGCTCGCCCGGCTGGTCTTCCCCGAAAAGACGACGCAGTTCCGGATCGAGGTTGATCTCGTCGCCGACATGTCGGTGATCAACCCGTTCGACTTCTTCGTCGAGGACTACGCCCAGACCCGGCCCTTCGCGTATCCGGATGACCTGAAGGCCGAGCTTGGGCCTTACCTGGCGGTGGAGGCGGGCTCGCCCGAGATCGATGCCCTGATGGCGCGGATGCCGGCCGAGCCCAACACCGTGCAGTTCCTGGTGGCGTTGAACGCCCTGGTGCGCGATGCCGTGCACTACGTCGTGCGGATGGAGCCGGGGGTGCAGACCCCCGCCGAGACCCTGGCCAAGGGCAGCGGCTCGTGCCGTGACTCGGCCTGGCTGATGGTGCAGGTGCTGCGGCGCCTCGGTCTCGCGGCCCGCTTCGTCTCCGGCTACCTGCTCCAGCTCGTCCCCGACACCACCGCCGTCGACGGGCCGGCCGGAACCTCGGCCGACTTTACCGACCTCCATGCCTGGGCCGAGGTCTACGTGCCGGGCGCCGGCTGGATCGGGCTCGACGCGACCTCGGGCCTGCTGTGCGGCGAAGGCCACATCCCGCTCGCCGCGACCCCGCATTACCGCTCGGCGGCGCCGATCGTCGGCCTTGCCGACCACGCCGAGGTCACCTTCGACTTCAACATGAGCGTCACCCGGGTCGCCGAGGCGCCGCGGGTGACGAAGCCGTTCTCGGACGACGCCTGGGCCGCCCTCGACGCCCTCGGCGACCGGATCGACGCCGATCTCGCCGACCAGGACGTGCGCCTGACCATGGGCGGCGAGCCGACCTTCGTGTCGGTCGACGATTTCGAATCGCCTGAATGGAACACCGCCGCGGTCGGGCCGACCAAGCGCGGCCTGGCCGACACGCTGATCCGCCGCCTGCGCGAGCGCTTCGGTCCCGGCGGCTTCCTGCATTACGGCCAGGGCAAGTGGTATCCGGGCGAGAGCCTGCCGCGCTGGGCCTTCGGCCTCTACTGGCGCAAGGACGGCGAGCCGATCTGGCGCAACCCCGACCTCATCGCCTCCGAGACCGGGCCGCGCGAGGCCGGCATCGTCCAGGCCGAGGCGCTGATGCACAGCCTCGCCCGGCGTCTCGGCCTCGATTCCTACGTCCAGCCGGTCTTCGAGGACCCGGAATACTGGGACCGCAAGGTCGCCGATCTGCCGATCAACGTCACGCCCCTCGACCCGAAAATCGGCGACGAGGAATCGCAGCGGCGGATGGTCCGGGTCTATACCCGCGGGATCGAGAACGCCGTCGGCTTCGTGCTGCCGCTGGCCAATGTCGCGATCGGCCCCGAGCGGCACTGGGTCTCGGAAGCCTGGCAGCTCAAGCGCGGAGCGATCTACCTGGTTCCGGGTGATTCGCCCGCGGGCTTCCGCCTGCCGCTCGCCTCGCTGCCCTACGTGCCGCCGGGCGTCTATCCCTATTACGTGCCCCAGGATCCCCTGGAGCAGCGCGGCCCGCTCGCCCCCGGCAGCGCCCCCCGGCGTCATCCGGCCCCGGTCGGCGTCGCGGTCCGCACGGCGCTCGCGGTCGAGCCGCGCGACGGGGTCCTGTGCGTGTTCATGCCGCCGATCGAGCGGGTGGACGAGTACCTGAACCTGATCTCGGTTCTGGAGGAGGCCGCCGCCGAGATCGGCCAGCCGCTCCACATCGAGGGCTACGAGCCGCCCTTCGATCCGCGCCTGTCGGTGGTCAAGGTCACGCCCGATCCCGGCGTGATCGAGGTCAACGTCCAGCCGGCCAAGTCCTGGCGCGAGGCGGTCGAGATCACCACCGGCCTGTATGCCGATGCCCGCCAGACCCGGCTTGGCGCCCAGAAGTTCATGATCGACGGGCGCCATACCGGCACCGGCGGCGGCAACCACGTCGTGCTCGGTGGCGTGACCCCGGCGGATTCGCCGTTCCTGCGCCGGCCGGACCTGCTGAAGAGCCTGGTGCTCTACTGGCAGCGCCACCCGTCCCTGTCCTACCTGTTCTCGGGGCTGTATGTCGGCCCGACCAGCCAGGCGCCGCGCATGGACGAGGCGCGCCACGACGGGCTCTACGAGCTCGAGATCGCGCTTGCCCAGGTGCCGCCCCCGGGCGGGCCGGAGGTGCCGCTCTGGCTCGTCGACCGGCTGTTCCGCAACATCCTCACCGACGTGACCGGCAACACCCACCGGGCCGAGATCTGCATCGACAAGCTCTACTCGCCGGACGGCCCGACCGGGCGGCTCGGCCTGCTGGAGTTCCGCTCCTTCGAGATGCCGCCCGAGGCGCGGATGAGCCTCGCCCAGCAGGTTCTGCTGCGCGCCCTCGTCGCCTGGCTGTGGCGCGAGCCGCAGGAGGGCAGCTTCGTGCGCTGGGGCACCGCCTTGCATGATCGCTTCATGCTGCCTCATTACCTGTGGGAGGACTTCCAGTCGGTCCTCGGCGATCTCAGCCGGGCGGGCTACGCCTTCGATCCGGCCTGGTACGAGGCTCAAGCAGAGTTCCGCTTCCCGCGCTACGGCGAGGTGGAGCGCGGCGGGGTCAAGCTCGAGCTGCGCCAGGCCCTGGAGCCGTGGCACGTGCTCGGCGAGGAGGGCAGCATCGGCGGCACGGTGCGCTACGTCGATTCCTCGGTCGAGCGCCTCCAGGTCAAAGCCTCGGGCTTTGTGCTGAGCCGGCACGTCGTCACCTGCAACGGCCGGCGTCTGCCGCTCTCCGAGACCGGCCGCTCGGGCGAGGCGGTGGCGGGCCTGCGCTTCAAAGCCTGGCAGCCGGCCTCCGCCCTGCACCCGACGATTCCGGTCCACGCGCCGCTCACCTTCGACGTGCTCGACACCTGGAGCGGGCGGTCGCTCGGGGGCTGCGTCTACCACGTCGCCCATCCGGGCGGGCGCAGCTACGACACCTTCCCGATCAACACCTACGAGGCGGAAGGCCGCCGCCTTGCCCGTTTCCAGGAGCACGGCCATACCCCGGGCCGGGTGAACGCGCCGCCGGAGGAGCACCGGCGCGAGTTCCCCCTCACCCTCGACCTGCGCACGCCCCTCACCCGATGAGCGAGGCGCTGGCGGAGGCGGATATCCCGGCGCCGCCCCCTCGCGAGGACAGGCCGCGAGAGGACGGACCCGAAGAGCGGCTGGCCCGGTGGACGGCGGGCTACGCCGCCCTGCCGGGCCTGCCCGACGAGCTGGTCACCCCGGACGGCCGCTTGCGGCCGGCCTGGGACCGGTTCCTGCGCCACCTCGCCGATCTGACCGACGGCGAGATCGCTGCCCGCCTCGCCGCGGCCGGGCGGCACATCCACGAGACCGGCATCGCCTACCGGGCCTATGGCGAGGCGACCGAGCGCGACTGGCCGATCGGCGCCCTGCCGCTCCTGATCGAGGGGGCGGAGTGGCAGGTCATCGCCGCCGGGGTGGCGCAGCGCGCCGAGCTGCTGGAGGCGGTGCTGACCGACCTCTACGGCGACGGGGCGCTGGCCCGGGCCGGCCTGCTGCCGGCCGCCGCCGCCGCGGGCGATCCCGAATTCCTGCGCCCGCTCGTCGGCGTCTCGCCCCCGGGCGGGCGCCACCTGCATTTCTATGCCGCCGACCTCGCCCGCGGGCCGGACGGCGCCTGGCGGGTGCTGGCCGACCGGACCCAGGCGCCCTCGGGTGCCGGCCATGCCCTCGAGAACCGCCTCGTCATGGCGCGGGCCCTGCCGGAGGTCTACGGGGCGCTCGACGTCGAGCGCGTCGCCTCGTTCTTCCAGGCGTTTCGCGATGGCCTCGCGGCGGCGGCGACCCGGGCCGAGCCGCGCATCGGCCTGATGACCTCGGGCCCCTACAGCGACACCTATGTCGAGCAGGCGGTGCTCGCCCGCTATCTCGGCTTCTCCCTCGTCGAGGGCGACGACCTCCTGGTGCGCGACGGGATGGTGTCGATCCGCACCGTCGCCGGCCTGAAGCGGGTCGACGTGCTGTGGCGGCGCATCGACGGTGACTTCGTCGATCCCCTCGAGCTGAACGCCGCCTCCCGCCTCGGCGCGCCCGGCCTGGTCGAGGCCCTGCGATCCGGCGCCGTGGCGATGGGCAACATGCCGGGCACCGGCCTGGTCGAGAGCGGCTGGCTCGCCGCCTCGCTGCCGGCCTTGTGCGAGCGGCTCCTCGGCGAGCCCCTGCGCCTGCCCGGCCTGCCGACCTGGTGGTGCGGCGACCCCGCGCAGCGCGACGCCGTGATGCAACGGTTCGACGCGCTCGCCTTCCGGCCGGCCGCGGCGCCGGCGCAAGGGGCCTTCACCAGCCGGGCCTTCGGCGAGGGGCGCGACGCCGCCGAGACCGCGCGCCTGCGCGCCGTCCTGCGCGACCGGCCAGGCGACCTCGTCGCCCATGAGCCGGTGCGGCTCTCCACCGCCCCAGTCTGGGACGGCACCCGGCTCGTGCCCCGGCCCTTCGTGCTCCGGGTCTTCGCCGCGGCGACGCCGGAGGGCTGGCAGGTCATGCCCGGCGGCTTCTGCCGCATCTCCGAGACGCCGGACGTGCGCCCGGTGGCGATGGGTGCCGGGGTCCGCGCCGCCGACGTCTGGGTGCTGTCTCCGGATTCCACCGCCGCCCAGGCGAGCCTGCTGCCGCCGAGCGACCGGGTGGCGGTGCGCCGGGTGCCCGGCCTGCTGCCGAGCCGGGCTGCCGACAACCTGTTCTGGCTCGGCCGCCATCTGGAGCGGGCCGAGGCGGTGATCCGCCTCACCACCTGCCTCCTCGACGGGGCCGGCAGCGTCTCGATGGCCGCCGAGGACCTCGCCACCTCGGCGCGCCTGCGCGCCCTGCTGCATCTCTGGGGCGCCGCGCCGTCGCCCAAGGGAGGGGCGGCCGAGCTTGCGCATCACGCCCTGTCGGACGGAAGCCAGTGGGGATCGGCCCTCAGCCACGCCCTCTCGGCCCGGCGCAACGCCGCGGCCCTGCGCGAGCGCCTCTCCGGCGAGGCGTGGCGAGCCCTCTCCGCCCTGCGCGAGGTGCTGGAGGCGCCGGCCGATGGCACCGACTCGGAGGCCGCGCTCCTCGACCGGGCCGAGCGTGCCCTCTCCCTCACCGCGGCGCTCGCCGGCCTCGCCCAGGAGAACATGAACCGGGCCGGCGGCTTCGCCTTCGTCGACATGGGCCGGCGGGTCGAGCGGGCGGTCAATGCCTGCCGCTTCGCCCTCGATTTCGGCGGCGCCGGGGCCAGCACCGACGATCTCGGGGTCCTGCTCGACCTCGTCGATTCCCGCATCTCCTACGGCGCGCGCTATATCCTCGGCGTGGCCCTGGCGCCGGTGCGGGACATGGTGCTGCTCGATCCGTTCAATCCCCGCTCCCTCGCCTTCCAGGTCGCGTGCCTCGGCGAGCGCCTGGCCGTCCTGCCCTCCTTGCGCCAGGACGGGGTGGCGGAACTGCCGGTCCGGCTCGTGGCGGGCCTGTCGGGCGAGATCGCCGCGGCAGAAGCCGCCACCCTGCCGCTCGACACCGTCGCCGCCTGGGAGATGCGGCTGTGGGAGATCGCCGAGGCGATCGGCGCCCGCTACTTCCCGGGCGGGTCGGACGCTGCCCGGCCCGAACCCCTCACCACCCTGGCGTGAGTCCCCCGCCCTCGATGCTCTATCGCCTGCGCCATCTCACGGCCTACGCCTACCGCAACCCGGTCGGCTTCGCCCGCTGCACCTTGCGCCTCGCGCCGGCGGCGGGCGACGGGCAGGTGCCGCTCTCGCACGAGGTGGTGGTCGAGCCCGCGCCGCAGACCGCGACCGAGCGCACCGACTTCTTCGGCAACCGCACCGTGTCGCTCACCGTGGAGACCCCGCACCGGGCGTTCAGCATCGATGCCCGGTCCCGCATCCGGGTCGAGCGGCCGCCCCTGCCCGATCCCGCGACCGGTCCGGCCTGGGAGGAGGTGCGGGCGCAGGTGCTGACCTGGCCGGGCCTCGGCCCCGACGCGCCGCTGCATTTCGCGGCGCCGAGCCGGCGGGTGCCGCTTCTGCCCGAGATCACCGATTATGCGCGGGCGAGCTTCCCCCCCGGCGGCGGCGCCCATGCCGGGGCCTTTGACCTGATGCGCCGCATCCAGGCCGATTTCGCCTTCGATTCCGAGGCGACCGAGGTCGGCACGCCGCTCGCCGAGTCCTTCGCCGGGCGCCGCGGCGTGTGCCAGGACTTCTCGCACATCATGATCGCAGCCCTGCGCGGCCTCGGCCTGCCGGCGGCCTATGTCAGCGGATACCTGCGCACCCTGCCGCCTCCGGGCCAGCCCCGGCTCGAAGGGGCGGATGCCAGCCATGCCTGGGTGTCGGTCTGGTGCGGGGAAGGCTGGATCGGCCTCGATCCGACCAACGGCATCGGCGTGCAGAACGACCACATCGTCGTGGCCCGCGGCCGCGACTATGCCGATGTCGCGCCGGTGGCCGGCATCATCGCCGGATCGGGGGCGCAGAGCCTCACGGTCGCGGTGGACGTGGTGCCGGAGGAGGAAGAGGTGGGCGGGCCGGGCTGATGCGCTGAACTCGGGGAGGCGAGGGCCCCGGCCCGCGGGGCGACACCCGCCGAGTGCCGTCGATCGGACGGGACAGGGCCGGCGTGGCGAGAGGCACCCTGGGCTTGTTTCCCGCCCCCGTCCTCAACTTGGATCAATCTCCGGCGATTTCGGGGTGTCGCCGGCAGAAGGGGCCGCGGCCCCGCCCGGGGAAGGCCGCAGGGGAAGGCCGCAGCGGTGCGATCCGACGGCGCCCGGGTCGCTCGTCGTCCCTGTCTACTTGCGGCGCGCCTTGCGGGCGGCGTAGCGGGCGTCGCGGGCGGCCTTGCGCTCCGCCTCCAGGGCCGCTTCGCGCTCCGCCGCCTCGGCGGCCTCGCGCTCGGCGCGGGCCTTGGCCTCGGCCGCTTCGGCGGCGAGGCGCGCGGCCTCGGCCTGCTTGGCGGCCTCGCGCTCAGCGGCGCGGGCGGCGCGGGCCTCGGCGATCTTCTGGCGTTCCGCCAGGCGGGCCTGGACCTCGGGGTCGTCGGCGGCGGGCTTGGCCCGGAACTTCTCCAGCAGGGCCTTCTTCGCGTCCGCGGACGTACTCCGCCGATCGTTGAAGTTCTGGTCCTTGAAGCCGGCCATCGTGTTCGTCTCGTCGTCCTGCGTGCGAAGGCGCGCCCGTTCTCGAGGGCCGCGCCGGGATCCGTCATGGGCTGTCCGGCTCCCGCTTGCGCGCGAGAGGCCGCCGCATGTGCTCTAGCGCCGACGGCGTCCGGTTTCAAAGCCAAAGACGCCGCGGCCGGCGACGGACCGGCCGGAACCCCGCCCGCTCGGCGGAAAACCGGCGCCCGGGGTCAGGGGATTATCAAGGTTTCCCCGGCAGGGTCTCGGAACGGTGGCGAGCTCTCGCCGGAGGAGACCCCATGCGTGCGATCGTCCTCGATGATGCCGAGCTCAACAATCTCCTGATGCTCGAGGCGCTGCGGCCGATCGGGGATTGCCAACCGCAGAGCTTCACGCGGCCGGCGGACGCGCTCGCCTTCGCGCAGGCCCATACTGACGAGATCGGGATCGTCCTGACCGATTACGAGATGCCGGGCATGGACGGCCTGGCGGTCATCCGCGCCTTGCGGGCCCTGCCGGGCTTCGCCCATGTGCCGATCGTGATGGTCACGAGCTTCGACCAGCGGGCCCTGCGCCGGTCCGCCCTGGAGGCCGGCGCGACCGACTTCGTCAACAAGCCCTGCGACCCGGTCGAGATCCGGGCCCGCGTCAGCAACCTGCTGGCGCTCCGCCGGGCCTACAAGACGGAAGCCGCGCAATCGGCCCGTCTCGCCGAGGAGGTCGCCGCGGCGGTCGCCCTGGTCGAGGCGCGCGAGCGCGAGATCGTCAACGTCCTGATGCGCGCGGCCGAGCACCGCGACACCGATACCGGCGACCACGTCGCCCGGGTGGCGAACTACACCGTGCTGATCGCCGAGGCGATGGGCCTGCCGCCCGAGCAGTGCCGGCTGATCAGCCTGGCCTCGACGATGCACGACGTCGGCAAGATCGCGATCCCCGACGCGATCCTGCTCAAGGCCGGCCCCCTCACGCCCGAGGAGCGCCGGGAGATGGAGCGCCACGCCGAGCGCGGTGCCCGCATCCTGGCCAACAGCTCCTCCGACGTGGTGCGGCTCGCCGCCGAGATCGCCGTCAGCCACCACGAGCGCTGGGACGGCAAGGGCTATCCGAGCGGGCTGTCCGGCGAGGCCATCCCGCTACCGGGCCGCATCGTCGCGGTGGCGGACGTGTTCGACGCGCTGACCAGCGACCGGCCCTACAAGCGCGCCTGGACCCTGGAGGATGCCCACGCCTTCCTGCTGCGCGAGGCGGGCGCGCATTTCGATCCGGCGGTCGTCGCCGCCTTCCTGTCCCGCTGGGACGCCGTCGCGGACCTGGTCGGCCGCGCCGCTAGCCGGGCCGCTTGAGGCACAGGGCCGTGACCACCGGAATGAGGGACGCGCCGGAGGCGCCGGTCGCCGCGATCGGCTCGGGACAGAACCGGGCGCTGCGCGCCCGTTTGATCCGCGTTGCGGAGGAGGCCACCCATCCGCTGCCGGGCCGGGCGGCTGCCGGCGCCGGCCCGGCGACGACCGGGCCCGCCGAGGCTCGTCCGGCTGCTCCCGCGAAGGCCGCCGCGTCGGCTCCGGCGCCGTCGATGCCGGCCCGGAGCCTTGCCACCCGCCTCGGCCGGGTCGTGCTCGGCGCGGTGATCGTCGCCCTGGCGGCCGGCACGACGATCGGGGCCTGGCACGAGACCGACCGCTACGCCTCCGACACCCGACGGTCGCTGCGGGATCTCGCCCGCGTCTTCGCCGCCGCGGCGGCCGGGCCGGCGGCGGCCGACGACGTCGCGGGCGCCCACGCGGCCCTGCGGGCGATCGCGCAGGTGAAGGGCATCGTCTATGCCGGGCTGACCCGGCCGGACGGCTCGCCGCTCGCCGAGCAGGGCAGCGGCCTGCGGCTCGCCGACGATCTCGACCTCGACAAGGAGGACATCAGCCCGCTCGCCCTCGTCCTCACGCATACGGTGAAGGTGAGCGTGCCGGTGGTGGAGAATGCCCGCACTGTCGGGCAGGTGACCCTGATCGCCGACAGGGCCGACCTCGTCGTGCGGCTCTGGGCCGTGGTGCGCAACGCCCTCCTGACGGCGGCGCTCGCCATGGCGGTCGGCTTCGCGGTGGCCTGGCGCCTCGGCCATGCCCTGACCCGCCCGCTGACCGCGCTCGCCCGCACCATGGATGCGGTCCGCGAGAACCACGATTATGCCCGCCGCGCCGTCCTGCCCCCGGGCGCCGAGTCCCGCGACGAGGTCGGCCGGCTGGCGACGAGCTTCAACGGGCTCCTCGACGCGGTGCGCGAGCGCGACCACCGCCTGATCGAGCACCAGGGCCGGCTGGAGCAGGAGGTGAGCGACCGCACCCACGATCTCAGCGTGGCCAAGGAGGCGGCGGAGGCCGCCAACAGCGCGAAGTCGTCCTTCCTGGCCACCATGAGCCACGAGATCCGCACGCCGATGAACGGCATGCTGGTGATGGCCGAGCTGCTGGCCGCCGCCGAGCTGCCGGCGCGCCAGCGCCGCTACGCCGAGGTGATCGCCCGCTCGGGGCAGAGCCTGTTGGCGATCATCAACGACATCCTGGACTTCGCCAAGGTCGAGGCCGGCAAGCTGACCCTGGAGCGCATCGCCGTCGACCCGGCCGAGGTCGCCGACACTGTCGTGACCCTGTTCGGCGAGCGGGCCCGGGCCAAGACCCTCGACCTCGCGGCGATCGTCGATCCGGACGTGCCGCGGGCGATCCACGGCGACCCGGTGCGCCTCGGCCAGGTCATCGGCAACTTCGTCAACAACGCCCTCAAGTTCACCGAGACCGGCCACGTCCTGGTGCGGCTCGCGACGACGGACCGGGGCGGGACCCTGCGCCTGAGCGTCACCGATACCGGCATCGGCATCCCGGCCGAGACCCTGCCGACGATCTTCTCCGCCTTCTCCCAGGCCGACGGCTCGACGACCCGGCGCTTCGGCGGCACCGGTCTCGGCCTGTCGATCGCCGAGCGGCTCGTCGCCGCCATGGGCGGGCGGATCGGGGTCGAGAGCGAGGTCGGCCGCGGCTCCACCTTCTGGGCCGAGATCCCCCTCGACGTCATCACGGCGGCGGAGGCGGTGTCGCGGCGGGGAGGGATCGTCCCGGCGGTGGTCGTCGCGGTCTCGGGCAAGGCCACTGGCCTCGCCCTCACCGAAGGTCTCCTCGCCGCCGGCTTCGCGCCCGGGGAGACCGGGGAGGGGGCGCACCACATCGTCGAGGCCACCGCCCTCGCCCGGGCCGGGCGCCGCCCGGCCGGGGCCGGCCGGGTCGTCGCCATCGCGCCGATGGGCGAGCCGAGCGGCGCCACGGTGCTGTCCTCCGGTCTCGCCGACGCCCTGCTGCGCTGGCCGCTCGCGCAAGGCGAGTGGCGCCCGGCCCTGGCGGCGCTCTCGACCGGGGCGACCTTCGCGGGCATCGGCGCCGAGGCCGGCCCGGTCGCCTCCCTGCCGCGCTTTCCCGCCGCGCGGGTGCTGGTGGCGGACGACAACCCGGTCAACCGCGAGGTCGCGGTCGAGGCCCTCGGGCGCCTCGGCGTCACGCAGGTCGTCACCGTGGAGGACGGTTTCCAGGCTCTCGAGGCGGCGCGCGATGGTGGGTTCGATCTGATCCTGATGGACGGCTCGATGCCGGGCCTCGACGGCTTCGACGCCGCCCGGGCGATCCGGCAATGGGAGGCGGCGGAGGGCACGGCGCGCATCCACATCGTGGCGGCCACCGCCCATGTCGTCGGGACCGCGGCCGGGGCCTGGCGCGAGGCCGGGATGGACGGCGTGCTCGCCAAGCCCTTCACCCTGACCGACCTCGCCCGCACCCTGGCGGCGGCCATCGGAACGAGCGGGGAGGTGGGCGCCGTGGCGGACCCGGCCGAGGCCCCGGTGACGGACCCCAGGGGGACGGACGTGTCCGCGCCCGTGGCGCTCCTCGATCCCGACACCCTGGCGGGGCTCGCCGAGATGGCGGAGGGCTCCGGCTCGGCCTTCGTCGAGCGGGTGCTCGGGCTGTTCGCCGCCCATGGGCCAGACGGCCTGGCGGCGCTGCGGGCGGCCGGCGACGCCGAGG
This sequence comes from Methylobacterium aquaticum, assembly GCF_001043915.1. GTDB lineage: Bacteria > Pseudomonadota > Alphaproteobacteria > Rhizobiales > Beijerinckiaceae > Methylobacterium > Methylobacterium aquaticum. Next base: position 18,853 of record NZ_LABX01000200.1, read on the forward strand.
CGGCGGGCCGGGCGTCCCACGGGCTCAAGTCGATGAGCCTCAATGTCGGCGCCGCGGCCCTGGCCGCGCATCTGCGGGAGATCGAGCACGCGGCGCGGGTCGAGGGCCGGACGCCGGACGAGGCGACCCTGGCGCCGCTCGAGGGCCTGCTGACCGACAGTATCGCGGCGCTCTACGGGCATTTCGGCATGGACCGTCCCGCGCCCGCCCTGCGCGATGCGGCCTGAATTCCAAGACGGCCCGTCGCCGCGGCCGGACCCATCGGGCGCGCCGCAGCGTTACTGTCGTCAGCCACGGCTACGCTCGCCGGGCGACGGGAGTCTCGGAACACATGGCCCATGAGAGCAGCGGCGCGATCTACACCGCCGCCGGCGCCAACCTGGCGATCGCCGTGGCGAAGTTCGCCGGCGCCTTCTTCACCGGCAGCAGCGCGATGCTGGCCGAAGGCGTGCATTCGGTGGTGGACACCGCCAACCAGATCCTGCTGCTCGTCGGTCTGAAGCGGGCGCAGAAGCCCGCGGATGCCCGCTTCCCGTTCGGCTACGGCCGCGAGGTGTATTTCTACGCCTTCCTGGTGGCGCTCCTGATCTTCCTCGGCGGCGGCGCCTTCGCGGTCTACGAGGGGATCCACAAGCTCCAGCATCCCGAGCCCGCCGCCGACGCGGTGATCCTCGGCCGGACCATCCCGGGCTCTGTCGTCAACCTGGCAATCCTCGGCTTCGCGGTCCTGGCCGAGGGCTATTCCTGCTTCGTCGCCCTCAAGGCGTTCTGGGGCGAGAAGGGCGAGCGGCCGCCGATCACCGCGATCCGCCGCAGCAAGGACCCCGCCCTGTTCACCGTGCTGGTCGAGGACGTGGCGGCCCTGACCGGCCTCGTGGTGGCGTTCGCCGGCGTGATCCTGGCCGAGATGCTGGACAAGCCCGCCTTCGACGGCCTCGCCTCGATCGTGATCGGCTTGATCCTGATCGGCATGGCGATCTTCCTGATGATCGAGACCCATGGCCTGCTCGTCGGCGAGGCGGCGGAGCCCGAGCTGGTCGCCGGCCTGCACGCGATCGTGCGGTCCGAGCCGGGGGTGGATCACGTCAACGAGGTGCTGACCCAGCATCTCGGCCCCGCCGACATCCTGGTCAATGTCAGCCTCGACATCGACGACCGGCTCAACGGTGGCGAGGTCGAGCGGCTGGTCGGCCATCTGGAGACGCGGATGAAGGGCTTGAGCTCCAAGGTCCGGCGCGTCTTCATCGAGATCCAGGCCAAGGACAGCCAGGCCAAGGACAGCCAGGGCCACCACGGCGCGGCCGCCCGGCCGTCCGACAGGGTGGCCTGATCCCGCGTCGGTCCTCCGTCCGACTGCAACCGGCGGTCGGATCGAGGCCAGAACTCGCGCCATGGCTCTCCGCTCGGAGGCGTGCGAGCGATAGATTTTTATGCAATTATTGGCAATGTAAGATCGCGAATTACAACCTTGGGTATATTCAATTTGATTGTTTCACGCTGAAATCCACAGGAACTACATCATTTGACCGTTGCGTTGCTGCTGCCAGCTTGCAGGTGGGCGCGAGACTTGCCACCAAGTCTCAGGGACCGAGTGATCGCGCATGGGGACTTGGTGCGTGACGGCCCTCAAGAAGACCGAGTGGCGGCGCGGCGCCGGATCGGCCCACTGCAACGCCGCCGCCCACCACACTCTCAAAGCGGAACTCCTATGATGTCAGACGTGGATACTCAGGATCAGGAGCCGGGCGAACTCGTCACGCTCACAGCCGATATCGTGTCGGCCTACGTGTCGAAGAACTCGGTGCCGGTCGCGGATCTCGGCAGCCTGATCGCCGCCGTTCACGCCTCCCTCGAGCGCGTCGCCGCGCCGCCGGCGCCCGAGCCTGAGAAGCCCACGCCGCCGGTGCCGATCCGCAAGACCGTGACGCCGGACTACATCATCAGCCTGGAGGACGGGAAGCCGTACAAGTCGCTCAAGCGGCACCTGACCACGCGCGGCCTCTCGCCCGAGCAGTATCGCCAGAAATGGGGCCTGCCCCACGATTACCCGATGGTCGCCGCCACCTATGCGGCCCAGCGCTCCGAACTCGCGAAAAGCTCGGGGCTCGGCCAGCAGCGCAAGAACCGCGGGCGGTAAGGGCTCCCACGCGCATCTGCGGTCGTGTGCCGACCGCCTTGTGTCGCGACGTCAGGCGGCGGGTGTCCCGCCGCCTGACGCGCAGGTGCCGGTTCGCGCAACTCGGGCGACACCCGCTCGGTCACTCCGGGTCCGCGACAGCGGGCCCGGAGTGCCGAGGCGCGCGTGACGTCAGCCCGGAGTGCCAAGTCCGTCGGCGATGCAGGGGGATGTCCGGTCCGCCTCGCGCCGCCCTCAGGCCGCATCCGGATCCCGCGGTGCGGCCGGGGCGAACAGGTCCTCGGGAGGATCGACGACGATCTGCCGCCCGGCGATGTCGATCTCCGGCACGAAGGTCTTGGTGAACGGCAGGAGCGCCGGACTGCCGCCTTTGGCCGGCACGATCTCCAGGAGATCGCCGCCGCCGTAATTCGGCACCGCCCGCACCGTGCCGATGGGCGAGCCGTTCCGGTCGACCACCGCCAGCCCGACGAGATCGGCGGCGAAGAACTCGTCCTCGTCCTCCGGGGCGCCGAGGCGCTCGCGCGCGACGTAGAGAGCGAGCCGGTTCAGGCTCTCGGCGCCGTTGCGGCTGGAGATGCCCGCGATGCGGGCGATCAGCAGGTCGGGAGCCCCCGCGGCGGAGCGCAGGGACTCGATCTCGATCACACGGCCGTCGGCACCGCTGAGCAGGCCATAGGAGCCGATCGCCGTGGGGTCGGCGGTGTAGGATTTCAGCCGTACCTCGCCGTTGAGGCCGTGGGCGCGGCCGAACTCGCCGAGCAGCACGAATCCGGGATCGGTGGCGATCCCGGATTCGCCCCGGGCGGGCGCAGGACCGGCGCGTTGCGGTGCCGGTGCGCCAGCGCCCCGGCGCGGATCGGTGCCTCCGCGGTCGGGTCCCCTGGGGACCCGATCTCCGGGGGGGCGGGCGTCGGGGCGGCGTGCCACGGTTGGGCGCTTACTCGGCCGAGGCGGCGGCGGCCTTCTCGGCCCGGGCGGCGGCGCGCTCCTTGGCCTTGGTGCCGGGCTCGGCCTTCTGCGGGTTGCTGCGGCTCGGGCGCTTGGCGAGGCCGGCGGCGTCGAGGAAGCGCAGGACGCGGTCGGTCGGCTGGGCGCCCTTGGCGAGCCACGCCTGGACCTTCTCGGTCTCGAGGATCACGCGGGCCGGATCGTCCTTCGGCTTCATCGGATCGTAGGCGCCAACCTTCTCGATGAAGCGGCCGTCGCGGGGGGCGCGGGCGTCGGCGACGACGATGCGGTAATACGGGCGCTTCTTGGCGCCGCCGCGGGTGAGGCGAATCTTGAGGGACATGGGTCTCTTCCTGTTTCTCGGGGTTCGAGGATCGTTCGACGTCGTGGGCGGGTGGGGCCTCGAGGCCCCGTGCCACCTACTTCTTCTTGCCGAAGGGGAGGCCGCCGAGGCCGGGCAGGCCCGGGAGCTTGGCTCCCAGGCCCGGCAGGCCGGGGGCGGCGGGAGGCGCCTTGCCGGCAGGGCTTGCCGGCAGCTTGCCGGCTTGGCCGGGCGCCTTGGAGCCGCCGAGGCCGGGCGGCATCGGCGGAAGGGAGGTGCCGGGC
>NZ_LABX01000201.1 GCF_001043915.1 Methylobacterium aquaticum
TTCGAAGGGACGTTCGAAGGGGAGTTCCAACGGGACGTGTAAGGGGACGTGCACGTGGGCTCCCATCACCGGCGGCGCGGCCGGGATCGGCGGCACGGGCACCGCGGCGACACGCGCCACGCCCGCCTCGCGCTCGCGGGCGATCTCGTCAGCCAGGATCCGGTGCGGCGCCGGCTCGGGGGCGAGCGGAAGCGGCAACGCGGCGACCGCCGGGGCCGCGGCCAAGGTGTCGGGCAAGATCTCGGGCAAGATCTCGGGCAGACGATCGGCCACGGTCCCGGCAGGACCCGGCGTCACGTCCGGCGCAGGAGCGGCAACCGACGGCGGCGCGGAGCGGGACTCGGACCTGCCCAGATAGGACAGAGCCCGCACCGGCTCGACGACGCCCCAGGCGAGGAAGCGCAGGCTGCCGGTGAGGAGGTCGCGGTGGCGCCGGCGGCCCTTCAGGAAGGCGCGCAGGGCAGCGGCATCGCCGTACATCAGGCCGGCCACCGTGCGATACTGGGCCGGCGCGAGGGGCGCAAAGGCGACGACCCGCAGCTCCGGCTCCGGCGCCGCCTGGAGCGTGAAGCGCAAGGCGGGACCGGCGGCGGCGTGAAGCACGCCGCCCTCCGGCATGGCCGGCCAGGCCCCGCCATCGCTCCGGCGCAGGGTCGCGGCCTCGGCGCTCATCCGGTCGACGATCACGGGCACCTGGACGGGCACCTGGACGGACATTTGGACAGTCCCCTGCTCGGATCCGATCGTCACCAGGGCCGGGCGGCCGACCGGCAGGCTCGGGCTGCGCTCCTCCTGGCGCCGCTCGGCGACGACGCCCAGCGCCACCCCGGCGATCACCAGGTTGAACCCGCACCACAGGCCGACGACCAGCATCAGGCTGGTGACGCCGGGCTCGTAGAGGTAGCGCCACGCCGCCATGCCGCAGCCGCCGGCGAGAGCCGCGAAGATCGCGAAGAACGGCCAGGCCAGGGCGGAGAGGTGGTCGTGGTCGAGGCCCGCGCCCTTGGCGGTGACCGAGAAGCTCGGGCGCCGGGGCGACAGGATCACCGCGGCGATCGAGCGGACCAGGAACACGCCCTGGACATACTCGTACAGCTCGGAGACGAACGGCCAGCGCACGTGGCCGTACAGGTAGTTCTGGATCATCAGGTTGGCGACGATGTAGGTCGCCGTATAGGCCAGGGCCTCGTCCACCGACGAGACGAAGATCTTCACGTCGAAGAAGATGTGCAGGAGCGGCGCGAGCATGAAGATCAGACGCGGCAGCGGGAAGAACCAGTACGTCATGCTCGACAGGTAGGCGAGCTTCTGGATCGGCGCCAAGCCCCGCTTCATCAGCGGGTTCTTGAGCATCAGGATCTGGATCATGCCCTGGCACCAGCGGCCGCGCTGGACGATGAAGTCGGCCAGGCTCTCGGGCTGAAGGCCGGCGATCAGGGGCTGCCCGACATAGGCGCTGGTCCAGCCCTTGCCGTGCAGGTCGAGGGCGGTCTCGCAATCCTCCGTGATGGTGATGCCCGAGAACCCGCCGACGGTGTCGAGGGCCCGCCGTCGCAGCAGCGCCGCCGAGCCGCAGAAGAACGAGCCGTTCCACTTGTCGAGCCCGGTCTGGGTCACTCCGTAGAACATCTCGTTCTCGGACGGCATGCGGGCGAAGGTGCGGAGATTCCGCTCGATCGGATCGGGATTCAGAAAGACGTGCGGAGTCTGGACCAGGAACAGGTTCGGGTCCTGCGCAAACAGCCCGACCGTCTCGGCGAGGAACGAGCGGAACGGCGCGTGATCGGCGTCGAGCACCAGCACGATCTCGGCGCGCGAGGCGGCGAGCCCGTTATTGAGGTTGCCGGCCTTGGCGTGCTCGTTGCGGGCGCGCGTCAGGTAGCGGGCGCCGAGCGCGCGGCAGAGCGCCTGCAACGCGGCCCGGCGGTCCTTCGCGGCTTGCGCCTTGACGGGGTTCGGATCGGCGCATTTCTGGTCGGTGCCGCCGTCGTCGAGGAGCCAGACGGTGAGCTTGTCGGCCGGATAGTCGAGGTTGAGCGCCGCCGCGAGGGTCACGGCAAGCAGCTCCGTCGGCTCGTTGTAGCTCGGGATCAGGACGTCGACGGCGGGCAGCGCCGCGGCCGGCGGCAGGGCGACGGGCCCACGCACCAGCGGATCGGCATTGACCACGAGGCTGACCGCCAGGATCAGCACGCAGTAGAGTTCGGCGCCGAGCAGCATCAGGCCGAAGCCGAGGCCGACCGGATCGTCGAGGGAGGGCAGCGTGCCGGTGAGGCGCCAATAGACGTAGCGGATCACCACCAGGCTGCCGAGGGCCAGGAAGGCGAGCCGGGGCAGGCCGCGCCGCGGGGCGAGCAGCCACAGGGCGGCCATGCCGGCGCAGGCGGCGGCGCAAAGCCAGGTCTGCGCCTCCGGGCCGACCGGCTGGACGAGGAACCCGACCGTGAGGAGAGCCGAGAGCCCCCAGGCGATCCAGCGAAGGGCGGCGGCCATCGCTAGAAGCCCGCCCGCATGTCGACGGTGGTGTAGAGGCCGCCCTTGCGCGTCTGGTCGTGGAGATAGCCCGCCGCGACGCCGAATTGCAGCGCGCCGACCTGGAACCCGCTCCAATGGGCGCCGATCCGCCATTGCCGGTAATAATCGTCGCCCAGCAGGGCGACCTCGGGCCCCAGGAATCCGCCCATCACGGCAACGCCGCCGCGCAGGCGGCCGTAATAGGCGTTGAAGGTGCTCGAATACGTGCCGGTCGCGTGCACCATCGTGCCGGGGGTCGGCCGGGCATAGAGGTCGAGGGCCGCCTTGAGGCCGCCGGCATTGCGCAGGCTCGCCTCCAGCCCCGGCATCTCGTTGCGGCGCACGTTGAGGCCGACGAAAGCCGACAGCACCGCCTCCGGCCAGACCCAGCCATAGCCGACCATCGCGGCGACCTCCGCCTGCTGGCCGAGCCCGGTGCCGGCCCGGTACGAGCCGATCGTCGCGTCCGCCCGCAGGCGCAGGCCGCTGGTGAGGAGGGTGCCGGCCGGCGCCGCGGTCGCGGTCGCGCCGGCGAATTGCGAGCCCTGCGAGCTGACGGTCGTCGAGGTATCGACCGAGACGATCCAGGAGTCCTGGGCCCCGGCGGTCTCGGCGCCGGTATACCAGTCAGCCGCGAGCGCCGGCCGGCCGGAGGCGGCCGTCAGGGCGAGAACGCATCCGGTGAGGACGCGCGGAAACGGGCCGCGCCGGACGACGACGCGGGCGAGAGTGGGGTGCATGTCGATACGCCACGAGACCCTGCAACACGGGCAGGATCGGACGCACATCCTTAAGCAGACCTTGCCGGGACGGGCGGCATCCCGCGCGATGAAGTCTTACGTCCTTCAGGATGATGGCGGCGGGACGGGGCGCCGGAAGGGGGCGTCAAGCCTGGCCGGGCCCCGCATCCACAGCCGTGCCGGGATAGGCGGGGGATGGCGATCGGCACAGCTCCCCCAGCCGTGCACCTTGTCCGGGAAGTCGTGGGATCCCCTCTCCCGCGTAGGAGAGGGTAGGGGCGAGGGTGGCGACGGTGCCGGCGCAAGCTCCCGCCGCTCCGCTGCGAGCACGACGGTTCACACTGTATTGCTGAAGCGTGTCACCCTCGCCCCCGACCCCTCTCCCACACGGGAGAGGGGAGATCGCTCGACTTTGAAGCGATCCATCGTTCGACGCGGAAGCGGACTGGGGCCCGATCGCATGCTTGCGGCTCAGGGAGTGCTGCGGGACGCCCCCGCCCTAACCCATCCGGTCGAGGCCACCCGGCGAGGCGGGGGCTTCCTCCAGGCCGGCGATCAGGCGGCGGGTCTCGAATGCCGCAGCGATGCAGCGGGCCCGGGCCCGGGCGAGTGCCATCCCGAACGCGCTGGGGTCGCGGGCGACCTCGTCCTCGCCGCAGGCTTCCAGCTCGGCGCAGGCCCGGGAGAGCGGGGCGAAGCCGAGCATGCCGGCCGCCGAGACGAGGCCGTGCGCCTCGAAGCGCAGCCACGCCCGCTCGGCGGCCTCACTCCCCTCCCCGGCGAGCGCCCCGGTGACCTGCTCGGCGAGGTGGCCGAGGAGGCGCCGCACCGCCTCGGGCGGCAGGAAGGCGCGCACGCCGTCATAGAGCGACTGGTCGAGCACCGCGGGCTCGTCCTCGGATACCGGACCGCGATCGAGCCAGCGGGTGAGCAGGGCGGTCAGCTCGGCCGGCGCGAAGGGCTTGCCGAGGTGGTCGTCCATCCCGGCGTCGCGAAACGACTGCACCTGGTCCGGCAGCACGTTGGCCGTCATCGCGATCACCGGCACCCGCCCGGCCGCACCCGGCAGGCAGCGGATCAGCCGGGTCGCCATGGGGCCGTCGAGGCCCGGCATCTGCACGTCCATCAGGACGAGGTCGTAGCTCCCGGCCTCGGCCGCCCGCACCGCCTGGAACCCGTCGGTGACGACGTCGACGGCATGGCCGGCCTTGCGCAGCATCAGACAGGCGAGTTCGCGGTTCACCTCGATGTCCTCGACGAGGAGGATGCGGCCCGCGCGCCCCGGCACGGCCGCGGGGCGGGCCTGCGGCGGCGCCTGCTCCTCGGCCCGGGGCAGCGTCAGGGTGAACCAGAAGGTCGCGCCGCGCCCGGCCGACGAGATCACCCCGATCTCGCCGCCCATCGCCTCGACGAGGCGGCGGCTGATGGCGAGGCCGAGGCCGGTGCCACCGTAGTCGCGGCGGATCGAGCTATCGACCTGCGAGAAGCGCTCGAACAGGCGACCCTGCTTCTCGGCCGGGATGCCGATGCCGGTATCGGCGACGGAGAAGCGGATCCGCTCGCCGGCCCGGCCGCTGCCCTCGTGGCGCAGGGACAGGGCGACGCTGCCGCGGGGGGTGAACTTCACCGCGTTGTTGAGCAGGTTGAGGAGGATCTGGCGCAGGCGCGCCTCGTCGCCGACGAGGCGGCGCGGCAGGCTGGCGTCGATGGCGCTCGTCACCGCGAGACTCTTCTCGGCCGCCGCCGCCCCGACCACGCCGAGGCAGCCCTCCGCCAGGGCCTCGATCGCGAATGGCTCCCGCCGCAGGGACACCGCCCCGGCCTCGACGGAGGAGAAGTCGAGGATGTCGTTGACGAGGGTGAGGAGCCCCCCGGCCGAGGCGCGGGCGAGGCCGGCATAGCGCCGCAGCTCCGGCTCCAGATCCTCCGCCTGCGCCAGGAGGCCGGTGAAGCCGATCACCGCGTTCAGCGGCGTGCGGATCTCGTGGCTCATCGCCGAGAGGAAATCGGTCTTGGCGGCATTGGCCCGCTCGGCGGCGGCCTTCGCGGCTTCCGCCGCCGCCTTGGCGGCGACGAGCCCGGCCTCGGCATCCTTGCGGGCCGAGATGTCGAGGTTGAGGCCGGTCACCCGCAGGGTCCGGCCGTCCCGGTCGCGGCAGAGCCGGCCGATCGCCTGGATCCAGCGCTGGCCGCCGGGCAGCTGGACCCGGAAGGCGATGTCGAACTTGCCCCCGCCGGCGATCGCCCCGCGCAGGGCCGCGAGCGCCGGCTTGCGGTCCCCCGGCGTGAGCCGCCGCAGCCAGGCGCCGAGGGCGATCACCGCCGGGCGATCGCCGGGCAGGCCGTGCAGCCGCGCGCTCTCCGGCGACAGGGTGACCTCGCGGGTGACGAGATCGAGGTCGAACAGGCCCGCCCCCGCGGCCTCCTGGGCGAGACGCAGCAGGTCCCCGGTCTCCTCCAGCGCCGTGCGGGCCGCCAGGATCTCGTCGATGTCGAGGGCCGAGCCGAGCCAGCCGAGGAGCGCGTCGTCCTTGCGCAGGGGCTGGAAGGACAGCTGGTGCCAGCGATACGCGCCGTTGCGGTCGCGCAGGCGCCCCTGCGCCTCGCCGCATCCGCCCTGGGTCAGGGCCGCCGCGATCCGCGGCCGGTCGTCCGGGTGGTAGCGCTCCAGACGGCCGCTCCTCCCCGGGCCGATGGCGCCGAAATAGCGCTCGAAAGCCGGATTGGCGTAGACCGTGTCGCCGGTATCGGTGCGCTCCATCCAGACGAGCTGGGGCAGCGTGTCGGCGAGCGCGCGATAATGCGCCCGGCTCGCGCGGAGCGACGCTTCCGCGTCGTGGCGCGCGGAGGCATCGCGGATCGCCACGATGCGCGGCGTCCCCTGTGCGGACAGCCGGGTCTCGACCCAGATCCAGCGCCCATCCGCGTGGGACAGGCGATGCATCACCGCGCCGCCGCCGGCGAGCACGGTCACCACGCCGGCGCGGTCCTCGGGATGGACCAGATCCGCCAGGGCGAGGCCGGCCAGGGTCTCGGGCGCGCGTCCCGTCAGCGTCCGGCTCGCCGGGGAGGCGCAGACGACCCGGCCCGCGCCGTCGATCTCGGCGACGAGGTCCGGGCAGCCGGCGAGCATCCGCTCCGCCGACCTGCCCCCGAACAGGCGCGCGAGGGCGCCGCGCCAACCGGACCACGCCCCACGGCGCCCGTGCTCTTGCCGGAGGATGTCTTGCCGGAGGATATCTTGCCGAAAGGTGTCGTGCCTGAGGGCGCCCTGCCCCAACGTTTCGCCTGCGACGGTCATCCCTGCGAAGGTCTCATCGGCCATGACGAGGCCCCGGTTGCGCGCCCGGCCCTGCGCCGCGGGCGGCCTTCTTCCATGCCCGGAGAACCACCGGGCCCGGGCTTGCATCGCGACCCTTCGTCATGGCGGCAGCGGTCTCGCGGAAAGAACGGAAACTTGTCAGATATTGGTTAACCATCAATTCATTAAACGAGACTTAACCTCTCGCTGCGACCAGCATGGGTATGAACGCGACGCCCCATACGCCCCAGATCGGTACGGTTTCCTCGGCATCGGCGGCCGTCATGGCCGAGGCCCGGCTCGGCAGAGAACGGCGGCGCGACACGCGCTTCCCCGTCACCCTGTCGGCCCGCCTTCATCAGGGCGGCCGGAGCTACCGCACCGAGATCCTGAACCTGAGCCGCGGCGGCCTGCTGCTGGCGCCGGTGATGCTGGCTCCGCTCAATCCGGGCAGCCGGATCCGGGTCGAGGCCGCCACCATCGGCGAGGTCGAAGCCTATGTCGTGAGCTTGAGCGCGCTCGGGATTCATGCGCGGGTCGAGGATCCGACGGAGCGCTTCCAGAACGCCCTGGTGCGGCTGGCGCGGCTGACCCGGATCTGGACGGCGCCGGAGATGTGACGGACGGTCGTCGACGGCCGGCCGGCCGGCTTCACGCCGCACGCTGACGGCGACAGACCGGGAGCCGCCCCCAAGCCGGGGCTCCTCGACCACGGCACGCCGCGCAAGACGAGCGGCGGCACCGCGGACGAGGCCGCCCCGCGTCATACCAAAGGTCGTTGAAAACGACCTTTGGTGCCGTTCGCCAATGTTCGCTCAGCCTTTGGCTGAGTACCGAAAATTTGAGATGGTTCATCGGCCCGATGCGTCAGCATCTTGGGCCGATGAGTCATTCGGCAGGATGCCGCGACGCGCAAGCCCCGTGGCGCGATCCCGGGCGGGCGATCAGGGCACCGTGGCGGGAGCGTCGGCGCCGAGACGGGCGGGCTTGGTGCGGATGTCCATCGGGTTGCCGCGCCAGACGATGTCGCGGGCGACCCAGGCGGCGAACCAGATCGGGATGAACAGGAGATCGCGCACGAGGCAGGCGAACGGCCAGCGCCAGGAATGCGGCCAGCCGTTGCGGGCGGCGAGCCCCCATTCGGCGCCATACCAGACGGCGGCCGTGCCGAGCGTCGCGGCGAGGCCGGCCAGGCCCCCGCCCGCGGCCGGATAGGCGGCGAGCATCGGGATCACCGCACCGGTGCCGATCTCGGGGGCGAAGAACAGCGGGAAGGTGACGCGGCGCAGGCGCGCCCAGCGCAACTGGCGCGACCACACCTCCGCGGCGCGGCGCGGCCCGAGCGGCTGGGCGAAGGGCGAGGCGACGAGATGGACCTTGCGGCCCATCGCCCGGACCAGCTTGGTCGCCGCGGCATCCTCGGCGATCTCGGCGCCGAGCGCCCGGATGCCGCCCTGCGATTCGAGCAGCGGGCGGTACCACAGCATGCTCTTGCCCTGGGCGAAGCCGAGGCCCAGGGCCTCGCCGACATATTGCCAGCGCGCCTGCAAGGTGTTGAGGAAGGCGCACTCGACCTCGGCCCAGACGTTCCCGGGCCGCGTGCCGACCGGGGTCGAGCAGACCACACCCGTCGTCGGCCGCCAGGCGGCGCGCAGGCGCTGGATATAGTCCGGCGGCATCAGCACGTTCGAATCGGCCAGGATCACCCAGTCGTGCCGGGCCGCCTCCCAGCCGCGGATGCAGTTGTTGAGCTTCGGGTTGTCGCTCACCCGCTCGTCGCCGACGATCAGCCGCGCCGGCACCGAGGGGTGCGCGGCGATCAGCCGCTCGACCAGGGGCACGATCGGGTCCGTGGCGCGGGCGACGCAGAAGATCAGTTCGTAGCGCGGATAGGCGAGGCGGAAGCCGGAGCCCAGCGTGTCCTCGCTGTAGGTCTCCAGGCCGCAGACCGGCCGCACCACCGTGACCGGCGCCTCCTCACACCCGGCCGGGAGCAGATCCCGCCGGCCGAGGCGCTGCCGGGCGATGGCGAGGCTCGCGAGGTTGATCACCGTGAGGGCGAGGCAGATGATGGCAGCGATGCCGGTACCGGTCATGCGGGTCCTCCCGGGCCAGTGCCGACCTGCGCCCTGTCGTCCCCTCAAACAGGCGGGTTGTTGCAACCGTATGACGGTGCCGCCCGCTCCGGCACCGATCGCCCCGTCCGGCATCACCTGGACCAAGCCCCCGGCCCAGCTAGATCTTCGAGAAACCGCGAACCGATGAGCCCGGCATGCCGCTGACCCCCGATCCCCGCCCGACCCTCCAGGCCCCCGACGACGATCCGCATCTCTGGCTCGAGGAGATCGACGGCGTGCGGGCCCTCGCCTGGGTCGAGGCGCAGAACGCCGACACGCTCGCCGCCTATGCCGACGGCCGCTATTCCGCCGACCGCGACGGCCTGAAGGCCGCCCTCGACCGGCCGGACAAGATCCCGGGCGTGACCCGGCGCGGCGGCCTCCTCTACAACCTGTGGCAGGATGCCGAGCATCCCCGCGGCCTGTGGCGGCGCACCACGCAGGACGAGTACCGCAAGGCGGAGCCGGCCTGGGACGTGCTCCTCGACCTCGACGCGCTGGCCCGCGACGAGGGCGAGGACTGGGTGTGGAGCGGCGCCGCCAGCCTGCCGCCTCGCCACGCCCGGGCGCTGGTCCAGCTCTCCCGCGGCGGCGGCGACGCGACGGTGATGCGCGAGTTCGATCTCGACACCCGCACCTTCGTGGCAGACGGCTTCACGCTGCCGGAAGCCAAGAGCATCCCGGTCTGGCTCGATCCCGACACGCTGCTGCTCGCAAGCCCCCTCGGCGGGCCGGAGCACGCGACGCCCTCAGGGTACGCCCGCACCGTGCGGCTGTGGCGGCGCGGCACCGACCCGCTCGACGCCCCGGTGATCTTCTCCGCCGCCCCCACCAGCATGGTCGCCTACGGCTATCCCGACCGGGAGGCGACGCCCGAACGCCTGGTCTTCGCCGAGCGCACCGGCTTCTTCGACGGCACGATCAGCCTCGGCGACCGCACCGGCCCGAAGACCCGCCTCGACATCCCGACCGATGCCGATGCCCATTGGCACCGCGGCTTCCTGGCCGTCCGCACCCGCACGCCCTGGGCGGTGGGCGGCACGACCCATCCGGCCGACAGCGTGCTCGGCATCCGCCTCGACGCCTTTTTGGAAGGGGACAGAGGTTTCCAGGTTCTGTTCACCCCCGGCCCGCGCCGGGCGTTGCAGGGCTTCTTCTGGACCGGCGGGCAGCTGGTCCTGTCGATCCTCGACGACCTGAAGGCGGTGTTTCCGGTCTTCACCCCCGCTTCGGGCGGCTGGACCGAGAGCCGGGTCGGCGGACTGCCGGAACTCGGCGTCGTCAGCGTCTGGTCGATGGACGGCGAGGAGGAGGAATCGAACGGCGACCTCCTGGCGGCCGCCAACGACCCCGTCACGCCCTCGACCCTGCTGACGACGAGGCCCGACCTCGCCGCACCCACCGTCCTCAAGCAGGCCCCCGCCCTGTTCGAGGCCGACGGCCTGGTGGTGACACGGCACGAGGCGGTGTCGAGCGACGGCGAGCGCATCCCTTACGTCCAGGCCGGCCCGCCCGGGGAAACCGGCGAGGCGCCGGTGCATCTCTCCGGCTATGGCGGCTTCCAGGTGACGAACCTCGCCGGCTACTCGGCGGTGCTCGGCCGGCTCTGGCTCGCCAAGGGCGGCACAAGGGTGGTGGCCAACATTCGCGGCGGCGGCGAGTTCGGCACCCGCTGGCACGAGGCCGGGCGGCGCGAGGGCAAGGCGCTCACCCATGACGATTTCGCGGCGGTGGCCGCCGACCTGGTGCGCCGCGGCGTGACGCGGCCCGGCCGCATCGCCGCGGAGGGCGGCTCGAATGGCGGGCTCCTCATCGCCAACATGCTGACGCGCTACCCCGAGCGCTTCGGCGCGCTGTTCTGCACGGTGCCGCTGATCGACATGCGCCGCTACACCAAGCTTCTGGCCGGGGCGAGCTGGATCGCCGAGTACGGCGACCCGGACGACCCGGCGGATTGGGCCTTCCTGCAAACGATCTCGGCCTACCATGTCGCGGCAGCCGGCAAGCCCTACCCGCCGATCCTGATCGCCACGACCCGGCGCGACGACCGGGTGCATCCGGGCCATGCCCGCAAGATGGCGGCGAAGCTCCAGTCCCTCGGCTACGCCGCCCGCTTCTACGAGCCCGAGGCCGGCGGCCATTCCCACGGCAAGACCAGCGCCGAGACCGCCGCCTTCGCGGCCCTGGGCGCCGCCTTCCTGCGCCGGGCGATCGGCTGGGAGCCGGAGGTGGCCGGCACATAACGGTGTCTGCGCAGTCAAACTCGGGAACTCGGGCGCGGCGCGCACGTCATTCCGGCGGACAAGCGTGGCATCATGCCGTCGCCTCCAGCCGGAACAGGGATTCTCCACGATGCGCGCCGCAGCGATCCTCCTCGTCACCCTCGGCGTGGCCTGGACCGGTGAGGCGCGGGCCGGGATCCTGATCCAGGTCGACAAGACCACCCAGCGGATGACCGTGAGCCGGGACGGGCAGACGCTCTACGACTGGCCGGTCTCCACCGGCATGGCCGGCTACAGCACGCCGCGGGGCGCCTTCTCGCCCTCGCGGATGGTGGCCGATTACCACTCGCGCGAGTGGGACGACGCGCCGATGCCGCACGCGATCTTCTTCACCGGCCGCGGCCACGCCATCCATGGCAGCAACCACACGCGCCGCCTCGGCACCCCGGCGTCCCATGGCTGCGTGCGCCTCGCCCCGGGCAAGGCCGCGACGCTCTATGCCCTCGTCAAGGCCGAGGGCATGGGCAACACCCGGGTGGTGATCGGCGGCGACGAGACCGCGATCGCCGGACGGGCATCGTCCCAGCGGGAGGCCCGGATGCGCCGGGAGCGCCTCGACGAGGACGGCTTTGCGCAGGCTCCCCGGGTCTCGCGCCGCCGCGCCGTCGATCCGTGGGGCGACGACCGCTGGCAGCCGGTCGGGGCGACCTATCCGTCGCGCTACGGGGCGACGTACTATTCCTACGGTCCCTCTTACTGAAGAGACGTTCGGTTCTCGCAGATCGACCCGAGAAACGCCTGACTTGCGAGAAGAGAACCACACGGGTCTCTTCTCTCCCACACCCGACATCATCCTAAGATGCGACCGCAGGAAGGCTCGAAGGATGAGGTCGCGGGTGGGATGAGCCCGTCCTTCGCGTCGCATTCCGGATCCATCAGGCAGGCTCTCCGCCTTGCCGAACCAGCCGGCGCGCGACAGCTAAGGGATGTCGCGCCACCGCCAGGGAGCAGGCTTTCGGATGCGCAGCCTGTTCGTCCTGA
The DNA here is from genome assembly GCF_001043915.1 of Methylobacterium aquaticum. GTDB lineage: Bacteria > Pseudomonadota > Alphaproteobacteria > Rhizobiales > Beijerinckiaceae > Methylobacterium > Methylobacterium aquaticum. Next base: position 11,936 of record NZ_LABX01000201.1, read on the forward strand.
TGTCGATCGCGGTCGCCCTCGGCTTCGTGGTCAGTGGGCTCGTCAACGGCCTCGACGACCGGGCGCTGGCCCGGAGCGAGCGCGAGGCGCAGAGGCGGGTCGGGGTCGCGGTGGCGGAGTACGCCCACCGGCTCGGCCTGTCGCAGGACTGGACCGCCTATTGCCGGGCCGAGACGCGGCGCAAGCTCTCCACCTATCCGAAGGACGGCTCGGTGCCGTTCGGCCTGCGCTATACGAGCGCCAGCACCGAGGAGGTCGAGCGGGCGATCCGCGAGCGCGAAACCTACGAGCGCCAGGACCAGATCCTGTGCCTGGCACAACTGCCTGCGAGCCTGCGCGAGCAGGCCACGCCGTGAGGGCTTGGAGCAACGGCCGGATGCGTCAGCATCTTCGGCTGTTGGTGTTACAGCCCGTAGCGGCCGAAGGCCGCGCGCTCGTCGAGGACGGCAAGCGCGCCCTCGATCGCCGCGAGGCCGACTGCCCCCGGCTCGCGCCGGCGCAGCAGCCGGGCGAGAAGGCCGCCCCGGGCCTGCTCGATCACGCGAAGCGTCACCGTATCGCCGAAGCGGGCGCGCAGGACCGAGCGGACATCGCCGTGGCCATCGACGAGGCCGAGCGCCAAGCCCTGACGGCCGGTCCAGACAGCGCCGGAAAACAGCTCGTCGGGATCGCCCTTGAGCTGAGGACGGCGGCTCCGGACAAGTTCCGTGAACATCGCCTGCACGTCGGCCTGGATGGTCTTGAGGCGGGCGACATCGTCCGGGTTCTCGGGCCGGAACGGGTCCAGCATCGCCTTGGCCTTGCCGGCGGTGTGGATCCGGCGCTCGACACCGAGGCGCTCGATCAGGCCGGTGAAGCCGAACCCTGCCGAGACCACCCCGATCGAGCCGACGAGGGAGGATGGATCGCAGAAGATCTCGTCGGCCGCGCAAGCAATCATGTAGCCGCCGGAAGCCGCGACATCCTCGACGAAAGCGAGGACCGGCACCCCGGCCTCGGCGGCGAGGGCCCGGATGCGGCTGAAGATCAGGTGCGACTGCGCCGCCGAGCCGCCGGGCGAGTTGATGACGAGGGCCACCGCCCGGATCCCCGGCATGCCGAAGGCGCGCTCCAGCGCCGGGGCACAGGCGCCGAGCGACAGGCCGGCCCGCAGGGGCGTGACCGCCCCGATGGCTCCGCTCAGGCGCACCACCGGCACCACTGGATGGCGACGGGCGAGGACGTCGGGCAGGAGCGCGCGCAGGGCGGCGAGGGGCCGGAACGGCATGACGGGGCGGAGTCTCCGAGACGGGACCCGACAGGTAGGCGGAGCACGGGGCTCGGGCAAGCGAGCCGGAGCCAGCGACCTTGGACAAGCTCCCCTTGCCCCCTTTCGCGCCTGGGATGCAGGCCCGGCCATGGCCCTCGCGCGGCCGAGGGCCGCGCAAGGGCACCTCTGGCAAGGAGACCGGTGAACGGGACCTGTGGAAGCGGTTCGAGCCGGGATGGCATCCAAGTCAACCGCATGTTTTTCACCCGCGTCGATTGAAGCGAAGCCTTGCACGTCTAGATGATCGAGGAGCGCCCCTCGGTCGTCCGGCGGGCGTCCCGCCGGTCCGTCACCGGCGGGGACGAGCCTCGTTTCCACTTGACAGCCGGGACGCCGGCGCCGCGCGCCGCGCCGCCCGAGGGAGACCGACATGATGCGTGCCCTTCGATGGATCAGCCTGGTCCTGACCCTGCTGGTCGCCGGGCTCGGGCTCGGCACCAGCCGCAGCACCGCCGCCGTCCTGCCGAGCGCCGGCGCCCTCGCGGCCGAAGCCAGCGCCGCCGCGCCCCTGGTCGACAAGGTCTATTATTACCGGCGCTACTACCGCTATCGCCCGTATCGCCGGTATTACGCCTACCGGCCCTATCGTCGATATTACTATCGCCCGTACTATCGGCGCGCCTATCGTCCGTATTACCGCCGGTACTACCGGCCTTATTACCGCCCCTACTATCGTCGGATCTACGGCCCGCGCTTCTACTTCTAGTCAGACCAGAGCACGGCCCGATCACGCTGCAATCGGGTCGCGCCCTCGATCTTTGATGTTGCTGCATGGTCCGCGACGAACCGGTATCCACGGCGTCGGACGATGCGGCCCGAAGGCAGAAAGCGGCACCCGATCGCTCCACGATCGGGTGCCGCTTTCCTCGCCATGGGAGAGGCTGACCCGGCCATGGATCGGCCCTCTCCCTACCGGTCGCGGATCATCCCGAGCCGCGTGCGGATCCCTGCTCGCCCAGGTCACCGGAGAGTTCGGCACGAACGGGCCGGTGCGTCCTCCCGCGTGCCCGCGGAGCACCCTCACGGCGCGGCAACGAGCGCCCGACCCGACAGATCTGACCGCGCCTGTCGCAGACGGGGCAGATCCGCCATAGGCTCGGCGGGACTAAGCTCAGTGACATCCGCGCACGCGGTCACAAGTCACTCAATTCAACCGGGAGTACTCCAACGATCCGAAGCGGAAACCGGGATGATTTCTGTCGGCCTTGTCGATTAACAGAGCGAATCATTGTCGCCCTGATCGGCACATCCGTCACGTCGAGACCTGATCCACAGGATTCAAAAGCCCTATAACCGCGAGTTCGGCACCACATCATCGATTCCCGAACGTGTGTTTACTCACGGTTAAGCCCTGAAAGCCATCATCACACGATGAAGAGACCGCAGGCTGGTTCTCGAAATCGGGGAGCCGTCCGGCTTCCCATGCCGCGGGACCCGGCCGATGGCCGACGTCGTGCGCCGCGGGAGAGGGGCAGATGGACGTACTCGTCATCGACGACAGCCAAGCGGTACTGGCTCAGATGAAGTGGCTGCTGGAGCGGGATCAGCAGGCGGTCACCTCCATTTTCCGGAATCCGCTCCTGGCGCTCGACGAAGCGCGGATGCGTGCCTTCGACCTCGTGCTGGTCGATTACCATATGCCCGAGATGGATGGCGCCGCCGTGATCCGCCACCTGCGGGGGATCGAGCACTACGCCCAGGTGCCGATCGTGATGATCACCAGCGAGATGAGCGACGCGGTGCGCCTCGCGGCACTCGACGCCGGCGCGACCGACTTCCTCGACAAGCGCATCGGCCGGGTCGAACTCGAGGTCCGGCTGCGCAACCTGGTCCGGCTGGCGACAGCGGTGCGCCGCCTCGACGACCAGGCGTCGTGGCTCGCCGGAGAGGTCGAGAAGGCGGTGCGGACCCTGCGCGAGCGCGAGTCCGAGATCATCTTCCGGCTGTCGCTAGCGGTGGAATACCGGGATAACGACACCGGCGACCACACCTGGCGCGTCGCCCGCTACAGCCATATCATGGCCGAGGCCCTGGGGCTCGATGCCGATCTGTGCCGCCGCGTCTACCTGGCCGCCCCGCTCCATGATGTCGGCAAGGTGGCGATCCCGGACGGCATTCTGCTCAAGCCCGGCCGGCTCGACCCAGAGGAATTCGCCCTGATCCGCACCCATGCGGCGATCGGCAAGCACATCCTGGGCGGCAGCAATTGCGAGCTGATCGGCCTCGCGGCAGAGATCGCCGAATCCCATCACGAGCGCTGGGACGGCGGCGGCTATCCCCAAGGCCTGTCGGGCGAGGACATCCCGCTCGCGGCCCGCATCGTCGCCGTGGCCGACGTGTTCGATGCCCTCACCACCCAGCGGCCCTACAAGGCGGCAATGCCCTTCGACGAGGCGCGGGCCTGTATCGCGGCGGAGAGCGGCCGCCACTTCGACCCGGCCTGTGTCGCCGCGTTCCTGTCGCGCTGGGAGGATATCGTGACGGTCCGCACCGATGCCTCGGCGCGCCAGCGCGACATTCCGTTCCGGATCGAGCCCTGGGCCCGGGTCCCGTTCCTGCCCCGGGAAGTGCCGGTGGAGCCGGTGGGCGGACCGCGCGAGGACGAGGCGGCCTGATCCGCGCCAGCTTCGTGCGAGGCCCCGACCCAGGCGATGCGCGACCTGCTGCGCACCCGCGAGCAGTTCGTGCGCGAACAGGCCAGCCACATCGAGCGCATCCAGAAGACCGGCACGGCTTCCATTGATCCCGGGCCCGATCACGGCCGCAAGGCTGCACCGACCACCCACGCCAAGGCGCTCGTGAGACAGATCGAGCGCCTCGGATGTGTGTGCGCAATCAAGCTCGTGGAGACAGTGTTATTTACGGACCGCTGGCATCCGCTATCGCCCGGACATGTCAGGCCAGGGATCGACCGGGAGACCGGTCCCGCCGGCAGGCCGGGTCAGTGACCGAGGGCCCCCTGCTTGCCCGCGACCGCCCCTCGCCGCGCGGCGCAGTAGCCCGACACCGTTCCGATCGCCCACAGCGCCTTGTCGAGGGCCGTGCCGGTGTCCCGGCGCAGGAGCGCGCGGCCGCCGCTGGCGGTGAAGCGGGCGAGGCGGAATCCGAGATAGAACAGGCCGTAGCGGTGGAGCCGCAGCACCCGGCCGAAGCCGCGGGCGTAATCGGCGGCGCGCTTGTGGCGGCCGGCCTCGCCAACCTGATCGTGGTGGACGACGAGGCCGTGGCGGAACGTTACTCCCCTCCCCTGCCCGAGAAGACGCAGCAGGAAGTCGGTCTCCTCGCCGGAACGGAACGGGGTCGGGGCGCCGACGCCCAAGGTCTCGTCGAAGCCGCCGACCGCGCGGGCGGCGGCACGGCGCACGAACAGGCCGTTGGAATTGCCGGCGACCCAGACGTTGCGCCGGTCGACCGGCTGGTCGACGGCCAGGAACGCGCCCAGCGATTCGCGGCCCGTCGCATCGAGGGTGCGCCCGGTGACGGCATCGGCCTGCGGGTGCTCGGCGAAGAGCCGCACCACCTCGGCGACGAGGCCGGCCGGATACCAGCAATCGTCGTCCGGGAAGGCGATCAGATCGCCACGGCAGCGGGCGAGCCCGACATTGCGGGCCCGCGACAGGCCCGGCGCCGAGCGGACATGGTCGATGGCGAGCCGGTCGCGGTAGCGCGCCACGATCGGCTCCAGGGTGCCGGGCTCGTTCTGGTCGACCAGCACCACCTCGAAAGCGGGGCAGGTCTGGACCAGCAGCGAGTCGAACAGCCGTTCGAGCTGCGCCGAGCGGCCCTTGGTGCAGACCAGCAGGGAGACCAGCGGCGGAGGCAGGGCGATCGACGGTGCGGAGGACGGTGTGGACGACATCGAGAACTCCCTCGTCAGCCGCTGCGCGACAGTTGCAGGGACAGGTCGCCCGGCGCCCTCGCCGGCCGCGGCGCGGCCGGCTCGGAGGCGGATCCCGCCCGGATCTCGGGACGCGTGTCGCGCACCACCCGTTCAAGGATGGCGAAGATGCGGTCCTGGTCGGGCGCGCGGCTGAGGTTGTGGTCGGTTCCTTCGAGGATCTCGACCGGGTAGCCGAGGCGGCGGGCGATCCGCGCCTCCGACTCGCCGAAATGCGCCCGCACGGTCGGGATGCCGAGATCGTCGGCGCTGTAGACCATGCAGATCCGGGCGCCGCGCCGGCGCAGGCGGGCCACCCGGCCGGCGACGCTCGTGCCGCGCCATGTCCGCCACGGCATCCGGGCGGTCCAGCGGTCGAGACGGGCCGCGCCGTCGCGCAGGAGCGCGCGGGCGATCCGCGTCAGGCCGATCTCGCCGGAGACGATCCGGCGCCAAAACCGGCCCTGGCGCGCCCGCGCCATGTAGCCCTGGCTATGGCGAAACGTGTCCCGCACCATGGTCTCGACATCGGTGCCTGGCTTCAGGTCGAAGCAATACAGGTTGACCAGCACCGCCGCGCGCAGGCGCGGATCGAGGCTGAGGGCCTGGAACGCCTGGTAGGCGCCGCTGCAATTGCCCAGGACCACGCCGGGCGTGTGGCCCGACGCCGCCAGGTGATCGACGGCCGCCGTCACGTCGGCGACCGAATCGGCGGCGTAGAGCGGCAGCGAGCCGTCCGGCCGGTCCGGGCTGTCGCCGATGCCGCGCAGGTCGAAGCGGAACGAGGCGATGCCGGACGCCGCCAGGCGCCGGGCGAGCCGCGTCGTCTGCCGCCCGTGCCCGGCCCGGGGATTGCGCCCGGAATTGACCACCAGCACGGTGTCGCCGCTCCAGTGTCCCGCCGGCCGGCACAGGATGCCGACGAGGCCGGGTCCGAAGCGCGTCACCTCCTCGCGCCAGGTCTCGTCCTCGAGCCGGCAGGGCGGCAGTGCCGGCGTGACGGCGGGCGCGCCCGAGATGGCGGCGGGCGCCTCCGCCACCGCGAAGTCGCGCACCAGCGCGAAGGTCTGGTCGGGAGTGCGGGAGAAGAGCGGGTCGGAGACGAGTTGCGTCAGGTCGGGGAACGGCCCGGTCTCCACCGTGCTCCCGAGGGCCCGGTAGCGCTCGGCGAGGGTGTCGACCTTCGGTCCCAGCATCAGGATCCGGGACGCCGGGGCGCGCTCCGCCGCCGCGAGGTCGAGCCGCGCGAGGTCGGCGAGGGTTTGCGGTCCGAGGAGGAAGCTGCCGATCATCAGCGAATCGGGCTCCTGCGGCATCGGCGTGCGGTCGGGCATCACGTCGATCAGCCGGGCCTGCATCGCCATCTCGCGCCGATAGGCTTTGCCGCTCGGGAACGGGCTCAGCATCACCAGCCGGTCGACCCCGTCTCCGGTGAGCGCCGCCAGGGTGGCGCCGAGCCGCAGGCCCACCACGGCGATCTCCTCCGCCCCCCGCTCGCGCAGGAAGGCGATGCCGGCCCGGATCGCGTCGAGGGCCGCCGGAATCTCCGGCCCTTGCGGATCCCGGGAATCGCCCTGGCCCGGATAGTCGAAGCGCAGGGTCGGGCAACCGGCCGCGGCGATCATGCCGGCGAGTTCGCGCCAGGAGCGGTAGGCGCACCATTGCTCGAACCCGAAGGTGCCGCAGAGCAGCACGCCGCGCCGGCTCGCGCCGGGGCTGTACCAGCCGAATGCGTCGCCGAGCGCGACCGGAACCGGCTCCGTCGCGGCGAGCCCCGCGCCCGCCTCGGGCGAAAAGCCCATGCCGTCGGTCAGCATCTGCACACTTCCCTCTTCCTCGATCGGAGCCGCCTCCGATCGCATGGCCGCCATGGACTGGTTTAACGTTCGGACTTTGCCGCTCCGTCGACGACGGGCAGGTTTCGCCCGGATCGAACCGGGCATCGGGGCGAGCCCGGCCTCGCCGTGCGGGGACGACGCTCCAACGCGGCTCCCCGTGGCCGATCATGCCTCAGGGTCGGTGGCGAAAGGGTTTACCGCCTCGCCGGACGAGGCAACGGTCTCACGAGCGGGCGACCCGGACCGGGCGGCTGCGCATCATCGCCAGGCGCAACCGGAGGATCATGGCCAGGAAGACCACGATGTCGACGGTGTAGCGCCGTCCGAGGCGGCGCGGCTCGCGCAGGAGACGGAACAGCCATTCGAGCCGCACGAGGCGGAAGGCCGTGGGCGCGCGCACCGACGCACCGGCGGTGTAGTCGAGGAGGGCGCCCACCCCCATCAGCAGGCGCGCATCGATCCGGTGCGCGTGCTCGGCGATGAACATCTCCTGGGCCGGATTGCCGAGGGCGACGAGCAGGACGTCCGGCGAGGCGGCGTTGATCGCGGCGATCACCGCGCTGGTCTCGTCGGCCGAGAAATAACCGTCGCGCACGCCGACGACCCGGTGCTGGGGATACCGGCGCGCCAGGATGCGCGCCGCCGCCTCGGCGATGCCGGGCTTGGCCCCGAGCAGGAACAGCGTGCGCGGCGCCGTCTCGGCGGCCAGGAAGGCCGGGACCAGGTCGGTGCCGTTGAGATTCTGGCGGAAGAAGCGGCCGCGGAACAACGCGGAGCACAGGTCGATGCCGAGCCCGTCGCTGACGAGCAGGAAGCCGCGCAGGGACGCTGCATAGGCCGGCGTGCAGAGCGCCTTCAGCAGCATGTTGGCGTTGCAGAAGCCGAGGCAGACCTGCATGCGCCGGTCGAGGGCGTCACGCAGGCGGCCGAGAAGCTCGTCGCGGGTCAAGTCGCTGACGGTGACGCCTTCGAGTTCGAGCCGATCGACGCTCGCAGCTCCGGACGCCATGTCGAGGGCGCGGTCAGGCATGGGACGTTCCCGATTGGAGGTGGGTGATCCGTGTCGCGGCAAGACCATCGCGAGGATCGGTGAAGAATTATCGGCGGGCCTCACTCCGCGCAAAGTGAATGCAGCCCGCCCCTTCCGGGATGCAGCCTTAATTCAGCGCAGGGTTAACAGGGCGTTGGGTGGATTGCGACAAGTCCGCCTCCGAGCCCCTCGACAGGCTAAGCTTGACGTCTTGTTGCGACATCGGAGCGCGTCGGCGGTGGCTCCGGCCGGCGCGCGGGATGGCGTTAAAGTCCCGATAGGGGATCGCTGCTACCTGGGAGGCGGGAGTGGCGGGCGCGGGCCCCTGCGCTCATCGAGAGGCGACGGACACGATGCTGACACTCGTCGCGCGGCTGCGCCGATCGGGCCGCTCGCAGCAATTCGCCTCGGCCTTCGTGGCGCGGATCGCCAGCGCCGTGCTCGGCTTCGTGATGCTGCTCGTCGCAAGCCGCCTCCTCACCACCTACGAGTACGGCGTCTACGTCTTCCTGTTCACCCTCGGCAGCGGACTGGGGCTGATCGCGGCCTTCGGCCAGCAGAACCTGGTGCTGAAGCATTACCGCGCGCAGGACGGCGTCACGCCGCACAATGACGGGCTGGTGCGCTACAATCTCGGCTGGCTCACCGTCGCGCTCGCCGTAATGGTGGGTTTGAGCGCGGTGGTCTTCGTTGCCGAGGGATCCCTGCCCGACCCCTATCACCGGCTCCATCTCGCCTGTGCCTTCGCGGGCGTGTTCGCACTGGCCGAGTACCTTCAGAGCTACTTCCGCGTCCACGGCCGGATCTGGCTCGCGCTGCTGCCCCGCGAGGTGGTGTGGCGCGGCGCCTGCTCGGTCCTGCTCTGGGGCGCCTCGCTCGCCGGCCTGCTCACCGGCGCCACCGCCGCGATGGAGATCGTGCTCGGGCTGCTCCTCGTGATGACGCTCTACCAGATCGGCCACCTCGCCGCCTTGCACGGCTGGGATTGCTGGCGCGGCGGGTTCCGCCACCCGCAGAAGGCGCCGGCCTGGCGCGGCGAGAGCCTGATCTTCACCGCCAACAACGTGATGGTGGCGGTGACGGCCTATCTCGAGACCGTGATCGTCGGCGCGGTGCTCGGCATGGAGCAGGCGGCCTTCTACTTCGTCGCCCTGCGCTATGCCACCCTGGTCAACCTGCCGAGCGCGGCGATCGACACGGTCAGCATGCCGATGATCGCGAGCCATTTCCAGGCCGGCGACCGCGAGGGCGCGCAGCGCCTCGTCGGCCGGCTGTCGCTGGCGAGCTTCGCGATCTCGTCGGCGGGCGCGGTGGTGATGGCGATCGGCGCGCCCTTGGCGCTGACCTTGTTCAAGCCGGACTTCGCCGCCCATACCGACGTGCTGATGGTGCTCAGCCTGTCCTCGGTCGTCACGGCGTTCTTCGGGCCGGGCGCCTCGCTGCTGACGATCGGCGGCGGCGAGCGCTACATCCTGGTCAGCAACGCGGTGATGTTCTCAGCTTACGCGGTCCTGCTCTGCCTCGTGGCGGTGCCGTTCGGCATCCTCGGCGTCGCGGTGGCGAATGTGGGCTGGACGATCGTCATCAACCTGGTGCTCGCCCGCTGGGTGCGGGCGAACTGGAACGTCGACAGCCGGGCGACCGCCTTCTTCACCCGCCGCCGGCCGCCTGCGCCGGCTTCCCTTCAACCCGCCGCCCAGGCGGCCGAGTGACATGCGCCGCTTTCTCGCCCTCGCCTGCCTGTTCCTGGCGCTCCCGCCCGCTCCCGCCGCCGCCACGTCCGCCTGCCTGCGCGGCGTCAACATCAGCGGGGCCGAGTTCGGCACCGTGCCGGGGCGCTACGGGTTCGACTACCTCTACCCGTCCGCCTCGACGATCAACCGCTTCGCGGGCCTGGGGCTCAGCGCGATGCGGCTGCCGATCCGCTGGGAGCGGCTTCAGCCGAACCTGCACCAGCCCCTCGACCCGGACGAACTGTCCCGCCTCGACGCCACGGTCTCGGTTGCGACCCGGGCGGGCCTGCGCACGGTGATCGACCTGCACAACTACGCCTATCACGGCAAGGCGCGGATCGGCACCGAGATGGTGACGCCGGATGCCTTCGCGGATGTCTGGCGGCGCTTGGCGCGGCACTTCCGGGGCGAGGCATCGGTGGTGTTCGGGCTGATGAACGAGCCGCACGACATCCCGGTCGACCGCTGGCTCCTGGCAGCCAATGCCGCCATCGCGGCGATCCGGGAGGCGGGGGCCAGGCAGCTCGTCCTGGTGCCGGGCTCGGGCTGGACCGGCGCGCATAGCTGGACCGCCGACCTGCCGACCGGCAACAACGCCGCGATCATGCTCGGCACGGTCGATCCGGGACAGAACTTCGCCTACGAGGTGCACCAGTACCTCGATGCCGACTTCTCCGGCACCCATGCCGAGTGCAGCCGCGGCGCCGATGCCCTCAAGGCGGTGGAACGCCTGACCGGCTGGCTGGCGCAGAACAAGCGCCGTGCCTTCATGGGCGAGATCGGCGCCTCCGGCAACCGCGGCTGCCCGGAGAAGCTGGCGGCGGTGCTGGCCCATCTCAACGCGAATCCGCACGCCTGGGTCGGCTGGACCGCCTGGTCGGCCGGCGAGCTATGGGCGCCGGATTATCCCCTGAGGCTCGATCCCGCCGGCGCGACCGCCCCGGTCGTGGCCGCGATCCAGGCCGCCGCCCGGGCGAAGCCGTCCTGCGAACCGTGAGCGCCATGCCGAACTCCGCCCCCCTGTCGATCCTGCACGTGGTCCGCCAGTTCCTGCCCAATCGCGGTGGGCTCGAGGACGTGGTCGCCAACCTCGCCCGCGAGCAGATCCGCCTCGGCCACCGGGTCCGGGTGCTGACCCTCGACCGGCTGTTCTCGCGGCCCGAGACGCGGCTGCTGGCACGGGAGCGGCTGGAGGGGATCGACATCGCGCGGATCCCGTTTTTCGGCTCGCACCGCTATCCCGTCGCGCCCTCGGTGTTCCGGCATCTCGGGGATGCAGACCTCGTTCATGTCCACGCCATCGACTTCTTCTTCGACGCCTTCGCGCTCGCCAAGCCCGTGCATCGCCGGCCGATGGTGGCGACGACCCATGGCGGCTTCTTCCACACCACCGCGCATTCGCGGCTGAAGAAGCTCTGGTTTCAGGGTCCGACCCGGATGAGCGTGCGCGCCTACGAGGCGATCGTCGCCTGTAGCGAGAGCGACGCGCGGCTGTTCACCCCCATCACGCCCGGCGGCGTCACGGTGATCCAGAACGGCGTCGACCTCGACAAGTTCGCCGATGCCGCCTCCCCCGAGCCCCGCAGGGCGCTCCTGACCCTCGGCCGCTTTGCCCACAACAAGCGCCTCGACCGCCTGCTCGCCGCGATGCAGGTGCTCAATGCCGGGGGCGCCGGCTGGCGGCTGCGGATCGTCGGGGTCCCGTCCGACGTCACGGAAGACGCGCTCACCGCCGAGATCGACCGGCTCGGGCTGACCGGCGCGGTCACCGTGCATACCGGCCTCGACGCCCCGGCGGTGCGCGACCTGATCGGGCAGTCGAGCCTGTTCGTGTCGGCCTCGCAATACGAGGGCTTCGGGATCGCGCTGATCGAGGCGCTGAGTGCCGGCCTCGTCCCGGTTGCCCATCCGAACGACGCCTTCGCGTGGCTCGCACGACGCCACCCGGCGATCACGCTGACAGACTTCGCCGACGCGCAAGGGGCCGCCGCGGCGATCCGCGGCGCCTCTGATCGCCTGGCGAGCGGCGCAATCATGCGCGGGTCGGAGGACCTGTCGGAGTACCGCTGGTCGCATGTCGCGGCACAGTATGTCGCGGTCTACGAGGCGGCGCTCGCCGGGACCGGGCCGGTGGTGGCCGCCACGGCAGCGTGAGAGATGTCGCGCGAACGGGTGGCGCGCCTCCCCTCCCCCGTGCGGGGCTGTTGCCGTCACACATCTCGGGTCTGATCGTTCTCCCGGTCTGACAGTCGCGCGCTTCCTCTCCCGGACGGCCCCGCGCCGACGGGACTCACGCCGTCAGGCGGGCGCCATCGCCCGCACCGGGCGGCGCCAGCGGGCCGGGCCATCGCGATGGACCGAGGTGCCGGCGGCATCCACCGCCACCGTGACCGGCATGTCCTCGACGATGAATTCGTGGATCGCCTCCATGCCGAGATCGGCGAAGGCCAGCACCCGCGCCGACTTGATCGCCTTCGAGACGAGGTAGGCCGCGCCCCCGACCGCGATCAGGGAGGCGGCGCCGTGGCGGGCGATGGTCTCGACGGCGGCCGGTCCCCGCTCGGCCTTGCCGACCATCACCAGAAGGCCGGTCTGCGACAGGATCGGCTCCAGGAACTTGTCCATCCGGGTCGCCGTGGTGGGGCCGGCCGGGCCCACCGCCTCGGCGCCGACCGCATCGACCGGCCCGACATAATAGATCGCCCGGTCGCGCAGATCGACCGGCAGGGGCTCGCCCGCCTCCAGCATCCGGGTCAGGCGCAGGTGCGCCGCGTCGCGCCCGGTGAGCAGGCGGCCCGAGAGCAGCAGCGTCTCGCCGGCGCGCCAGGTCGCCACCTCCTCGCGGGTCAGCCGGTCGAGATCGACCCGCCGCCCGGCGGCCGTGGCGAGGCTGATGTCCTGCGGCCAGAGGTCGAGGGAGGGCGGGGTGAACACCGCCGGGCCGCTGCCGTCGAGGGTGAAATGGGCGTGCCGGTCGGCGGCGCATTGCGGGATCAGGCCGACGGGGAGCGACGCGGCATGGACCGGGAAGGTCTTCAGCTTCACGTCGAGCACGGTGGTGAGGCCGCCGAGGCCCTGCGCGCCGATGCCGAGCGCGTTGACCCGCTCGAAGATCTCGAGGCGCAGTTCCTCCTCCTGGGACGAGGGCCCGCGGGCACGGATCTGCGGCAGGTCGATCGGATCGAGGAGCGAGAGCTTGGCGAGCGTCATCGCCTTCTCGGGCGAGCCGCCGACGCCGATGCCGAGCATGCCGGGCGGGCACCACCCGGCGCCCAAGGTCTCGACGGTACGCACCACCCAATCGGCGACGGAATCGCTCGGGTTGAGGGCGACGAACTTCGCCTTGTTCTCCGAGCCGCCACCCTTCGCGGCGACATGGACCTCGACATGGTCGCCCGCCACCATCTCGACATGGAGCATGGCGGGGGCGTTGTCGCCGGTGTTGCGGCGGCCGAAGAGCGGCTCGGAGACCACGGAGGCCCGCAACGGGTTGCGCTCCTCGCGCCAGGCCCGGCGGACGCCCTCGTCGACGATCTCCTGGAGCGAGCGGTTCGACACGATCTGCGCGCCGAGCCCGACCTTCATGAACACTTGCGCCGTGCCGGTATCCTGGCAGATCGGCCGCCGGCCGAAGGCGGCCATGCGCGAATTGACCAGGATCTGCGCCATCGCGTCCTTGGCCGCCGGACTCTCCTCGCGCCGCCAGGCATCGGCGAGGTTCTCGATGTAGTCCGCCGGGTGGTAGTACGAGATGAATTGCAGCGCATCGGCGATGGAGGCGACCAGGTCGTCTTCGCGGATGATGGCCATGGTGGTCCTCCCGGGTTTTTATATACCAACGGTCGTTGGAAACGACCTTTGGTGCCGTTCGCGAATTGTCGCCAAGCCCAAAATCCCTGACACCTGGGCTTGGCATCGACAATTCGAATTGGAGCAACGGCCGCGTCGATCTCGGGCCTGCCCGAGATCGAATCGATGCGCCAGCATCGTCGGCCGTTGGAATTACTGAATCGCGGGATCCCCTCTCCCATGTGGGAGAGGGGGTGCTCAACCCATATTCGCAGCTCGGGAGAAACCTACGCCGCGAATTCCCGCCGGATCGCCGCGCTGTGCTCGCCGATCGCCGGCACGCGACCCAGCACCGGGGCCTGGCCGTTACGGAGCGCCGGCGGCGCGACGATCGAGGCCGGGCCGGCATGGGTCTCGACGGTCACCCGCCGCAGGGCCGGGTGCGAGACGAGATCGGACAGGCCGTTGACGAAGCCGTAGGCGGTGCCGGCTTCGCGCAGCCGCGCCGCCGCCTCGTCGCGGCTCAGCTCCGAAAACACCTTGGCCACCTCGGCATCGACCTCGGGGCGGTTCGCCACCCGGGCGTTGTTGCTCTCGAAGCCGGGACGGGACGGCAAGTCGGGCTGGCGCAGGAATGCGGCGCAGAACTTGACCCATTCGCGCTCGTTCTGGATCGAGAGCAGCACCAGGGCCCCGTCCAGGGTCGGGAAGGCGCCGTAGGGACAGATCGACGGGTGCGCGAGGCCGACCCGCTGCGGCGCCCGGCCGGTACCCTCGAAGTAGAGCAAAGGCACGTTCATCCAGTCGGCCATGCCGTCGAACAGGCTGACCTCGAGCCGCGCCCCCTCGCCGGTGATGCCCCGGGCGATCAGCGCCTCCAGCACCGCCGCATGGGCCGCCATGCCGCAGGCGATGTCGCAGACCGACACACCGACCCGGCCCGGGCCGGCCGGATGGCCGGTGATCTCGGCCAGCCCGCTCTCGGCCTGGACCAGCAGGTCATAGGCTTTCATGTCCGAGTAGGAATGGCCGGCGCCGTAGCCGGTGACGTCCACGGTGATGAGCCGCGGATAGCGCGCCCGCAAGTCCTCGGAGCCGAAGCCCGCGCGCGCCGCGGCGCCCGGCGCGAGGTTCTGGATGAACACGTCGGCCCTGGCGAGGACGGCGTGGAGGAGGCGTGCGTCGGCCGGGTCCTTGATGTCGGCGACCAGGCTCTCCTTGCCGCGGTTGAGCCAGACGAAGTAGCTCGCCAGGCCGTTCACCGCCGCGTCGTAGCCGCGGGCGAAATCGCCCTCCGGCCGCTCGATCTTGATGACGCGGGCGCCCGCGTCGGCCAGGCGCGAGGAGCAGTAGGGGGCTGCCACCGCCTGCTCGAGCGCCACCACGGTCAGACCCGTGAGGGGCCGGACCCCACTCCCCGCCGCCATGACGTCAGACCCCGTGCTTGATCGCGATCATCTTCATCGAGCCGAAGCCGTAGAGGGCCTCGAAGCCCTTCTCGCGGCCATGGCCCGAGCCCTTCACGCCGCCGAAGGGCAGTTCGACGCCGCCGCCCGCGCCGTAGTTGTTGACGAAGACCTGGCCCGACTTGATGCCCTTCGACAGGCGCAGCGCCCGGCCGAGATCCGAGGTCCAGATGCCGGCGGCGAGACCATACTCGGTGCCGTTAGCCACCTTCAGGGCCTCGGCCTCGTCGCGCACCCGGATCGCCACCAGGACCGGCCCAAAAATCTCTTCCTGGGCGAGGCGGTGATCCGGCGGCACGTCGCCGATCAAGGTCGGACGGACATAGTAGCCTTCGCCCGGCACGTTGGTGCCGAGTTCGCCCTCGGCCAGAATGGTCAGGCCGTCGCGGCGGGCGAGGTCGATATAGCCCTGCACCCGCTCGCACTGCTTGGCGTTCACCACGGGACCGAGATCGAGGTCCTGCTCGCCCGCGCCGACGCGCAGATCCTTGAAGCGCCGGGCGAGGTCGGCGGTGAAGCTGTCGTAGATCGTGTCCTCGATCACCACCCGCGAGCCGGCCGAGCAGGTCTGGCCGGCATTCTGGGTGATCGCCTTGACGATGACGGTGCCGGCCTCCGCCAGATCGGCATCGGCGAACACCACCTGGGGCGACTTGCCGCCGAGTTCGAGGGTGACCGGAATGGTGTTCTTGGCCGCCGCCGTCTGGATCAGCGTGCCGACCTCGCGCGAGCCGGTGAAGCTGATGTGGTGGATGCCCTGATGCGCCGCGAGCGCCGCGCCCGCCTCCTCGCCGAGGCCGGTGACGACGTTGAGGCTGCCGGCCGGGAAGCCGGCTTCCGCCGCGAGCTTGGCGAGATGGAGCGCCGAGAGCGAGGTGTCCTCGGCGGGCTTGAGCACCACGGCGTTGCCCATGGCGAGCGCCGGGGCGACCGAGCGGCCGGTCATCTGGAGCGGATAGTTCCACGGCACGATCACGCCGACGACGCCGTGCGGCTCGTAGACGGTCATGACGGTGAAGCCGTTCTGGAACGGAATCGTGTCGCCGTGCACCTTGTCGGCGGCGCCGCCGTAATACTCGAAGTAGCGGGCGCAGACCTGGGCGTCGTTGCGGGCGAGAGTCAGCGGCTTGCCGACATCCTCGCTCTCCATCTTCGCCAGGATCTCGGCGTCGCGGCGGATCAGATCGGCGAGCTTCAGCATCAGCCGGCCGCGGGAGGCGGCGTCGAGGCGGCCCCACTCGCCATCCATGGCGGCGTGGCCGGCCTTTACGGCGGCGTCGATCTCCTTGGCGCCGCCGCGGGCGATGCGGGCCATCTCCTGGCCATGCGACGGGTTGATGACCGGCAGGGTCGCCTCGCTGCCGGTCCAGGCGCCACCGATGAAGTGCTGGTGGGCGTTCATGCGTCTACCTCCCGTGGGGGGCTGGCCGCCCTGACGGCGGCCGGCCTGCTGTTGGGCGCGGTGTTATCGCGCCGGGAGGCCGCATTCCAATACGATCGACGGGCGCGCGCGATAGAATCGCGATATGGCGCAGAATCGGGGCGACGCCCGCGTCACCGGCCGCGATGGACAACGACGGTCCGCTGCGCGATCCACGCCGCCAGCGGGATCTCGGCGATCGGCGTCTCGTCCAGGAAGGCGCGGGCGACGAGAGCAAGGTCGATCCAGGTCTCGTCCGCCGATGACGCCGCGGCGGCGGCCTTGCGGCCGTTGCGAGCCGGGGCTCGACCAAGGGCGGCCCTCCCACCCTGGGCAGCCTTGGCGATCCAGGCGAGCTTCTCCCCCCACTGCGCCCGCCGTGGCGCGATGATCTGCTCCAGCACCGCCGCATCCCGCACCTTCGCGCCGGACAGGGACTGCACCAGTTCGGCGCTCGCCTCGTCGGCCTCGAACCAGCCATCCGGGAAGCGATAGGTCTTGGGCCAGGTCTTCGAGGCGGCGAGCGCCGCCGCCGTCGCGGCCTGCGACCGGCGCTCCTCCGGCAGCCCCTCCAGGAGTTGCGCCACGATCGCCGCCGGCGCGAGGCGGGCCGGCGCGACCGCCGGCAGGCCGGACAGGTCGAGGAAGCGCAGGAGTTCGAAGGGCGGCGGCTCGCCCGACGCCAGCCCGGTCGCGAGGCCGTGGGCGATCAGCTCCTGCACGAATCCGGGCGAGGCGGCGAAGCAATCCATGCCCTGCGCCATTGCCTGGAGGAAGAGGTCGCTCTCCGCCGGGGCGATATCCTCCTGCAACACGGTCTCGCGCAGGCCGTGCCCGTGCTTCATCAGCAGCGCCACGAGGCTGTGCCGGCCCATCTCGTCGATCATCGCAAACACGCTCTGGGCGCCACTGCCGTCGATGCCCGAGGCGACGAACCGGACGGAGCGGGCCGGCGCAGCGGCCTCCACGGGGGGCAGGACAATCCCCCGCGCCCGGCAGGCCGCGATGGCCGATCCAACCGCCGCCTCGACCGGGCCGGGCAGCCAGGGCCGCATCCAGATCAGGCGTTGCGCCGTCTCGGCCGAGACGAGGCCGCGCTCGGCCGCGGCGGCGAGGCGCTCCGCCACCGCGCGGGCCACATCGGGGTTCGGATCGAGGAGCCAGCCGAGGGCGGCCTCGCGGATCGCCGGCACGGTCGCCTCCGCCATGACGCCGACCGCGACGATGCGGGCCTCGTTGGGGAGGATCGCGAATTGCTCGGCCAGCTGCTCGTGGATCAGGAACGGGTCGTGATCCAGTGACTCCGCCGCTTCCGCAAAGCGGGTCGCCATCTCGTCGGGGCCGGGAATCGGCTGTCCCTCCATCGGCTCCCGGGTCGCCGAGACGATCAGGTCGCGCACCTCGTCGGGGATCGGCAGCCGCGCCGCGGTGAATTGCTGGGCAAGCCCGAAGATCAGGTCGGGCGGCAGGTCGCCCTCCTCGGCCGCGGTGAGGAGGTTCCCGAGCAGGGCCATGGCGATCTCCGCCGCGCCTCCGACCTGGGATTCCATGGCCATCCGGAGCTGGCCGAGAGCGGCGCCGAGGATCAGCAGGAGGGCGGAGCAGCGGTCGTCGTCCCGCGGCGTCGCCTGCCCCTCGGTCACCAGAAGTTCGAACAGGAACTCGACGGAATGCGGAAGGCTGATCAGCCGAAGGCCCAGATCCGGGATGGTGTGGGGGGTCTCGCCGGCCCGTATGTCGGCCGCGACCTGGTCGACGACGGCGGACACGGCCTGACGGGCGATGATCACCCCCGCGGGAAAGCGCTTCCCGGACGATTGCCCGGCCTTCTTCGGCGCGACGGCCTTGGTGGCCGATGCCTTGGTCTTGGTCGGCGCGTCAGCCTTCGCCTTGCCGGTCTTTGCCTTGCCGGTCTTGGAACCGGTATCGGCGGCGGTCTTGGAGCTGGTCTTGGAGCTGGTCTTGGGGCTGGCCGGTTTGCCGGCCGACTTGCTGACAGTCCTGGCCATGGGACGACCTCGGCGTTGGAAGGCCCCCGGACCTCTCCGGGGATCGTCGCCTTCAAACTGCCGAGGCCGCAGCCGGTTGCCAAGACGCGGACGGGGCGCGGCGCGCTCCGTTCACCATTTCATTTCCTCGCAACCGTCTCCTGGCTCTGTTTCTTCGGCTCCGCGTGATACCAACGGTCATTGAAAACGGCCGTTGGTGCCGGTCTGGCATTCTCGCCAAGCCCAAGAGCATTTTCCGACGAAGTGGATACCGGTTCGTCATAGAAAATGCGGAAAAATCAAAGATCTAGAGAAGCTTCGCGATGGCAACGCGATCGTGAAGCGCTCTAGGTCCCGGACATCTGCGCTTGGCATCGACAATGCGAGATGGAGTCAACGGCCGCGTCGATCTCGGACCTGCCCGAGATCGAATCGATGCGTCAGCCTCTTCGGCCGTTGATATTACTGGCTGCCGCTGCCGCTGCTGCCCTGCGGCACCGCCCGGGACGGCTGGCCGGCATTGCCGCCGGCGGCCGAGTTGCCGGTGATGGTCGAGGCTCCGGTCGGTCCGGGCGCCACAACGCCGCCGGCGCTGCCGCCGGTGTTGTTCGGCATCGGCGCGACGGTGCCGGTGGCCGCCGGGCCCGTGCCCATGGTTCCGTTGCCCATGCTGCCGGGGGCGGCCGAGGGGGCGGCGGTCTGGGCCGAGGCCGCGCCGGCGACGAGAAGACCGGCGGCGAGTCCCGCGAAAATCGAACGCATGCTGCTCTCCTGTCGGATCCTGGGTTTGTGAGATCCTGGACCCGACAACGTGCGCGAGCTGGTCCGGTTCGACTTTATTTATTTGTGATGGGCGATGACGCGGCGCAGCATCGCGCAGCATTGTTCCAGATCGGACAGGCCGATCGACTCGTCGGGCCGGTGCGCCTCGGCGATGCGGCCGGGCCCGCAGATGAGCGACGGGATGCCGGCGGCCTGGAACAGCCCGGCCTCGGTGCCGTAGCTCACCGCGCCGAGGGCCGGCCGGCCGGACCACGCCTCGGCGAGGCCGCGCAAGGGGGCATCGTCCGGCAGGTCGAGGGCCGGATAGAGCGACAGGATCTCGCTCTCGACCGCGACCGCGCGCCCGGCCTGCCGCAGGGGCGCCACGAGATCGGCGATGCCGGCCTGGAGCACGTCGTGGATCGTCATTGGATCGGTGCCCGGCACCGCGCGGGCCTCCCACTCGACCCGGCAGGTATCGGGCACGACGTTGACGCCGGTGCCACCGGCGATCACCCCGACCTGGAGCGTCGAGGAGGCCGGCTCGAACAGCGGGTGGAACGGCCCCTGGCGGGAAAAGCCTTCGTGCAGGCGGCGCACCAGCCCGACGATGTCGGCGGCGAGATGCACGGCGTTCTCGGCGAGGTCCGGCCGCGAGGAATGGCCGGCCCGGCCGCGCACCGTCAGGCGCCCCGCCACCTTGCCCTTGTGGCGCAGGACCGGCCGCATCTCCGAGGGCTCGCCGACGAGGCACCCCACGGGCGGGGCGCAGAGTTCGGGCAGCCGCGCGATCATGTGGCGCACGCCCACGCAGCCGACCTCCTCGTCGTAGGACAGGGCGAGGTGGATCGGCCGGGTGAGCGGGGCCCGCACCATCTCGGGCACGAGCGCCAGCAGGCAGGCGACAAAGCCCTTCATGTCGACGGCGCCGCGCCCGATCAGCCGGTCCCCCATCCGGCGCAAGGAGAAGGGGTCGCCGCTCCAGCCCTCGCCGGCCGGCACGACGTCGAGATGGCCCGACAGGACGAGGCCCGGCACGTCGCGCGGGCCGATCGTGGCGAACAGGTTGGCGCGGTCGCCTTCCGGGCCCGGCAGGACCTGCGCCTCGACCCCGTGACGGGCGAGATGGGCGCGCACCAGGTCCACGATCGCGCCGTTCGGCGTGCGGCAGACGGACGGAATCGCGACGAGGTCGGAGAGGAGGGCGGCAGCGGTCATCGGGACTCTCGGGCTGATTGTCCCGGAATCATAGCCCGGGACGACCGGTGCTCTCGGGCGGAAAGCCGCCTGCCGCGGCACAAGCTGCGGCCGGCGGCATGCGGCACGGCAGGAATGAGGCGCCTCTTCGGGAGCGGGATTCTGGCGCGCGGGAGCCTCAGCGAGTTGCCGGGCGAGGATTCCGGCGACGCGCCGGGCAGGCCCACCATCATATCTGCCGTCCCACCCCCTTCAAAGACGCACCGCGCGCGGCGCGGCGGGGCCAGATCGGCGAAAAATCCCGCGGGGACCCGCGCATTGTCCGGGCGTTGCCGCCCCGGAGCCTTGAGCCATGCGCCCCAATTCCCTGATCGAGCTCGACCGCGACCACCTCATCCACCCGGTGATCTCGTGGAAGGGACACGAGGCGCGCGGCGCCACGGTGCTGCAATCGGCGCAGGGCGCCACCCTCACCGATGCCGAGGGCCACACCCTGCTCGACGGGTTCTCGGGCCTGTGGTGCGTCAATGTCGGCTACGGCCACGAGTCGATCGTCGAGGCGGCGGCCGAGCAGATGCGGCGCCTGCCCTACGCCACCGGCTATTTCCACTTCTCCAGCGAGCCGGCGATCCGGCTGGCCGCCCGTCTCGCCGAGCTGGCACCCGGCGACCTCAATCACGTCTACTTCACCCTGGGCGGCTCGGATGCGGTCGATTCGGCGGTGCGGTTCATCCGCTACTACTACAACGTCACCGGCCGGCCGACGAAGAAGCACATGATCGCCCTGGAGCGGGGCTATCACGGCTCCTCGACCGTCGGCGCCGGGCTGACCGCGATTCCCGCCTTCCACGACGGCTTCGACGCGCCGACCCCCCTCCAGCACCACATCCCCTCGCCCTACCCCTACCGCAACCCGGCCGGGGACGACGACGCGGTGGTGATCGCCGCCTCGGTGGCGGCGCTGAAGGCCAAGGTCGAGGAACTGGGCGCGGACAACGTCGCAGCGTTCTTCGCCGAGCCGATCCAGGGCTCGGGCGGCGTGATCGTGCCGCCGGACGGCTGGCTGACGGCGATGCGGGAGGCGGCGCGCGACCTCGACATCCTGTTCGTCGCCGACGAGGTCATCACCGGCTTCGGCCGCACCGGCCCGCTCTTCGGCTGCGAGCATGACGGCGTGGTGCCGGACCTGATGACCACCGCCAAAGGCCTGACCTCGGGCTACAGCCCGATGGGCGCGGTGCTGATGTCGGACCGGATCTACCGCGCCATCGCCGATCACGCCCCGGCCGGCAAGCCGATCGGCCACGGCTTCACCTACTCGGCGCATCCGGTCAGCGCCGCGGTCGGCCTCGAAGTGCTGCGGCTCTACACCGAGGGCGGCATCCTGGAGAACGGCCGCCGGGCCGGCGCGCGCTTCACCGCGGGCCTCGAGCGCCTGGCCGACCATCCTCTCGTCGGCGACGTGCGGGTGCGCGGCCTGCTCGCGGGGGTCGAGCTGGTCACCGACAAGGCGAAGCGGACCAAGCCCTCGCCGGATCTCGGCATTTCCGGCCATCTCGCGCGCTTCGGCTACAAGAACGGCGTGATCTTCCGCGCCTTCGCCGACGACATCGTCGGCTTCGCGCCGCCGCTCTGCTGCACCGACGAGGACATCGACACCCTGCTCGCCCGCTTCGAGCAGACGCTGAACGATGTGCTCGACCTTGCCGACGTGCGCGCCGCGCTGGCATGAGAAGGCGTTTCACCATGACGACCAAGAACCGCCGCTACCGCATCGCCGTCATCCCCGGCGACGGTATCGGCAAGGAAGTGGTGCCGGAGGGCGTCCGCATCCTCGAAGCCGCCGCGGATAAGTTCGGCTTCCGCCTCGACTTGCAGCACCACGCCTTCGGCTCCTGCGACTACTACGCCGAGCACGGGACGATGCTGCCGGCGAACTGGAAGGAGCTTTTGACCCCGACCGACGCGATCTTCTTCGGCGCGGTCGGCTGGCCGGCCACCGTGCCGGACCACATCTCGCTCTGGGGCTCACTGCTGCAATTCCGGCGCGAGTTCGACCAATACGTCAACCTGCGTCCCGTCCGGCTGATGCCGGGCGTGCCCTGCCCGCTCGCCGGCCGCGAGCCCGGCGACATCGACTTCTACGTCGTGCGGGAGAACACCGAGGGCGAGTATTCGTCGGTCGGCGGCACGATGTATCCGGGCACCGAGCGGGAGATCGTGATCCAGGAGACGGTGATGAGCCGTCACGGCGTCGACCGGATCCTCAAATTCGCCTTCGACCTCGCGCAATCGCGGCCGAAGAAGCACCTGACCTCGGCCACCAAGTCGAACGGCATCGCCATCACGATGCCGTACTGGGACCAGCGGGTCGAGGCGATGGGCGAGCACTATCGGGACGTGCGCCGCGACAAGTACCACATCGACATCCTGACCGCGCATTTCGTGCTGAACCCGGACCGGTTCGACGTGGTGGTGGGCTCGAACCTGTTCGGCGACATCCTGTCGGATCTCGGCCCGGCCTGCACCGGCACGATCGGCATCGCGCCGTCCGCCAACATCAACCCGGAGGGGCGCTTCCCCTCGCTGTTCGAGCCCGTCCACGGCTCGGCCCCGGACATTGCGGGGAAGGGCATCGCCAACCCGGTCGGCCAGATCTGGACCGCCGCCATGATGCTGGAGCATCTCGGCGAGGTGGAGGCGGCCAACGCCATCGTGGCGGCGATCGAGACGGCGCTCCGCGAGCCTGCCTCCCGCACCCGCGACCTCAAGGGAACGGCGACGACCCGCGAGGCGGCGGAGGCGGTGCTGCGGGCCTTCGCAGCGGCGTGACGTTTGGGCCGGACGCTCGAGGGTGTCCGGCCGTGCCCCTCAGGCGTCCTCTGCCAGCGCGAACCCCTCGTCCATCCATCCGGTCATCCCGCCGATCATCACCTTCACCGGCAGCCCGAGTTCGGCGAGGTGCAGCGCGGCTTTGTCGGCGCCGTTGCAATGCGGGCCGGCGCAATAGACCACGAACAGGGTGCCTGCGGGCCACTCGGCCATGCGGCGGGGCGTCATCTTGCCCCGCGGCAGGTTGAGGGCGCCGGGGACGTGGCTCCGCGCGTAGAGGGCCGGCCCGCGCACGTCGAGAAGCACGAAGCCAGGGTCTCCTGTCGTCCCATCCGCCGGCCCGAAGGCGGCGTGCACGTCGGCGCAATCGGTCTCGAAGGCGAGGCGCCGCGCGTAATGCGCCGCGACCTCGGCGGCGGGGGCGGGCGGGACGGCGGTGACGGGGTTCGGCATGACGGCTTGGTTCTCCTTGCGTCGACCCCGCGCTTTGAGCGGCGGGTCGAGCCGGCCTATCCTGCGCCCTCCCCCCTCCGCCCGAGACCGGGCCGCCTGCCGTTCCGCGTCGAGATCGTGCCAAAAAAGCCTCCGCCTTCCCGAGCACCCCGTCCGGCCCCCGCGTCGCGGTGCTGGCCTATGACGGCCTGTGCACCTTCGAGTTCGGTGTCGCCTATGAGGTGTTCGGGCTGCCGCGGCCGGAAGCCGGCCCGCTCTGGTACCGCTATGCGGTCTGCGCGGCGGAGCCCGGGCCGCTCAGGGCCGGGGGCGGCCTCACGGTCGCGGTCGAGGGCGGGCTGGAGGTCCTGGCGGAGGCCGACCTGATCGTCGTGCCGGGCTGGCGGGCGATCGACGCGCCGGTCCCGCCGGATCTCGTCCTGGCCCTGCGCGATGCCCATGCCGGCGGCGCCCGGCTGATGTCGCTGTGCTCAGGGCTCGCGGTCCTGGCGGCGACCGGGCTCCTCGACGGACATACGGCGACGACCCACTGGCGCTACGCGGCGGCGATCGCGGCGCGCCATCCCGCCATCGCCCTCGATCCGGGCGTGCTCTACGTCGACGAGGGCCGGATCCTCACCGCCGCCGGCAGCGCCGCCGGCATCGACCTGTGCCTGCATGTCGTGCGGGGCGATTTCGGGCCGGATCTCGCCAACGCGGTGGCGCGCCGCCTCGTCGTGCCGCCGCATCGGGAGGGCGGCCAGGCCCAGTTCATCGAGGCGCCGGTCCTGCGCGCCCACGAGGCGGCACGCCTCGGGCCGGTGATCGACGCGATGCGGGCGGGGCTCCACGAGGACCGGCCGCTCGCCGCGATGGCCCGCCTCGCCGGGATGAGCCTGCGCACCTTCCAGCGCCGCTTCACCGCGGCGACCGGCCTGCCGCCAGGCGAATGGGTCGTCGCCGAGCGGCTGCGCCTCGCCCGGGAGATGCTGGAGCGGCCGGCCACCGTCCCGCTCGCCGAGATCGCCGCGGCGTGCGGCTTTCGCAATCCGGCCGGCCTGCGCCACCATTTCCGCAGCCGCCTCGGCACCAGTCCGGCCGCCTATCGGCGGAGCTTTTCCGGGCGCCGGCCCTGAGCCGATCTCGCAACGGCGGCCGCCGGTTCGGCGGCGAAAATCGACGGTCGACCGAGAGTCTAGATCTAAGCCGATGAACCAGGGGCCCGCCGCGGCCCGATCGCGCTCGCCAGCTGCTGCGAGAGCTGCTCGGCCGAGTACGGCTTGTGCAGCAACGGGAAACCGTGGGACCCTTCCTGCGCCAGCACGTGGCTGTAGCCCGAGGTGAGCAGCACCGGCAGGCCGGGATGGCGCTGGCGCACGATCTTGCCGAGCTCGATGCCGCCCATGCCGGGCATCACCACGTCGGAGAACACCGCGTCGTAAGCCGCATCCTGCCCCAGCACGTCGAGGGCCGCCTCGGCATGGGTGACCCAGGTGGCGACGTAGCCGAGATCGTTGAGGATCTGCGCGGCGAAGCGGCCGACCCCGACATTGTCCTCGACGAGAAGCACCCGCTGCCCGGCCCGGGCCGGGGCCAGGCCCTCCTCCGCCGGCACCGGCCGGCCCGGCTCGTCGGGGGCCGGCACCTCGGGCAGGTAGAGGATGAAGGTGGAGCCCTGCCCCACCCGGCTCGTCACGTCGACGTCGCCGCCCGATTGCTTGGCGAAGCCGAAGACCTGGCTGAGCCCCAGGCCGGTGCCCTTGCCGACCTCCTTGGTGGTGAAGAACGGCTCGAAGATCTTGTCGATCACCGCCGGCGTCATGCCGATGCCGGTATCGGTGAGCGAGATCGCCGCGAACGGGCCCCTGGCGGCGGCATGGCCCCGGATCTCGGGCTTCTGCGCCCCGCAGGCGATGCGCAGGGTCAGCGTGCCCTCCCCCTCCATGGCGTCACGGGCATTGACCGCCATGTTGATGAGCGCCGTCTCGAACTGGCTGAGATCGGCCCGCACGAAGCAGGGCCAGCCAGGTCCTTCCGTCACCACGCGGATGCGCGCGCCCGTCACCGTGTCGAGCATGTCGGCCACGCCCTGGAGGCGGGCGACGACGTCGAACACCTCCGGCGCGAGGGCCTGGCGGCGGGCGAAGGCGAGGAGCTGGCCGGTGAGCTTGGCGGCCCGGTCGACCGTGTCGGAGACCGCGTCGAGATAGCGCGCCTTGCGGGCCTCCGGCAGGTCGGGCCGGCGCAGGAAATCGACCGAGGAACGGATAATGGTCAGCAGGTTGTTGAAGTCGTGGGCGACGCCGCCGGTGAGCTGGCCCACCGCCTCCATCTTCTGCGATTGCCGCAGCGCCTCCTCGGCCTGGACGAGGCGCTGGGCCCGCTCGCGCTGCTCGGTGACGTCGCGGGCGACGCAGTACAGGTTGCCTTCGAACGGCACCGCCCGCCACGACAGGGTGCGGTAGCCGCCGTCGCGGGTGCGGAACCGGTTCTCGAACGACAGGGTTGGCTCGCCGGAGCCGAGGCGCCGGATCTCCTCGCGGGTCCGGTCGTGGTCGTCCGGGTGTTCGAGCCAGGCGGAGCTGCGCCCGACCACCTCGTCGGGCCGCCAGCCGAGGGTCGCGGTCCAGGCCGGGTTGACGCTGCGCCAGACGCCATCGGCATCGGCGACGCCCAGCATGTCGCGGCTCACCTGCCAGATCCGGTCGCGCTCGGCGGTGCGGGCCGCGACCTGGCGCTCCAGGGTCTCGTTGAGGCCACGCAATGCCTCCTCCAGCCGGCGCTGGGCAGTGACGTCGTTGAACAGGACCGCGACGTGGTGGGCCTCCGGCGCATCGACCCGGAAGGCGTGGACCTCGTACCAGCGCTCGCCGAGGGCATGGGCCGGCTGGATGAAGCGGATCGGCTCGCCCGTGCGCGCCACCCGGCCGTAGAGATCGTACCAGTGCTGCTCGTGGCCGGGAGCGATGTCGCGCATCCAGCGGCCAGCCGCGCCCTCGAGGCCGGTATGGCGCGCGAAGGCGGGGTTCACCTCGAGGAAGCGGTAATCCTCGGCCCGGCCGTCCTCGGCAAAGCGCAGGGCGATGACGCAGAAGCCGGCATCGATCGCCGCGAACAGGGTGCGGTAGCGCGCCTCGCTGCACCGCAACGCCTCCTCGGCCTGCCGCCGGCCGGTGATGTCGATGATGAACTCGAAGCCGGTGCCGTCCTCAAGGCGCGTCGCCGCGCACAAGGCCCAGAACCGCGAGCCGTCCCGGCGCAGGTATTCGCGCTCGGTCGAGTTCGAGCGGCCCTGCGCCTGGAGGTCGGCGATGACGCGCCGGGACGTCGCCTGCCATTCCGGCGGCACCAGGGTGGCGGCCGTGAGAAGGCCATGGGTCAGATCCTGGCGGCTGTAGCCGCTCATCGCCAGGAAGGTGTCGTTCGCCTCGCGCACCCGGCCGGCCATGTCGAAGACGATCGCCCCGACGGTCTCGATGTCGAGCACGGCGCGCAGGCGCGGATCGACCAGGACGCCGCCCCCCTCGCCGAAGGGCCGCTCCAAGGGGCGCTCCAAGGGGCGCGCGGCCTCCGCCAGGGCGGCGCGCAACCGCTCGTTCTCCGCGAGGAGGTCCGGGACGTGTCCGGGATCCGCCATACCTCTCCCACCCGCCTGGTAGCGCCGCGTCGCCGCGCGCATCCGCCTCGTCCCCACCGCCATATAGCGGAGGCGGGCAGCCCGTCTGTACCCTCCCGCCACGGACGGCCCGGATTGCGGCAGGGCGGGGAAGGCCGCATAGTTGGGCGCGGCTCCGCGACGGCGGGGCACGGAGGCCGGCGTGACGATCCCACCGACCCGTTGCAGCTACGCGGCCCTGCGCCGGGCGACGCGCAGCGTCGGGCAGCTCTACGACGACGCCCTGGCGCCGAGCGGCCTGCGCGCGACGCAGTACGGCCTGCTCGCCATGATCCGGCGTCTCGGCAGCCCGACCATGGGCGAACTGGCCGAGGCAATGGTGATGGACCTGTCGGGGCTCGCCCACACCCTCAAGCCCCTGGCCCGCGACGGGTATGTCAGCGTGGTGCCCGACCCGCGGGACCGCCGGGCCCGGCGCATCGCCCTGACGCCGGCCGGCGCCGCCAGGGTCGCGGCGGCGACGCCGCTGTGGCGGGCGGCCCAGGACCGGTTCGAGGATGTCTTCGGACTCGAGCAATCCGACCTGCTGCGCGACCTCCTGCACCGGCTGACCTTGCCGGAGTTCCGCACCGCCCTGGCAATCCCTGCGCCGGACGACGGGACGACGCTTCCGGCCCGCTGATCGTCCGCCTT
Source organism: Methylobacterium aquaticum (assembly GCF_001043915.1). Lineage (GTDB taxonomy): Bacteria > Pseudomonadota > Alphaproteobacteria > Rhizobiales > Beijerinckiaceae > Methylobacterium > Methylobacterium aquaticum. Next base: position 39,918 of record NZ_LABX01000201.1, read on the forward strand.
GGAGCATTTTCCGACGAAGTCGATACCGGTTCGTCATAGAAAATGCGGCAAGATCAAAGAGCTACAGAAGCTTCGCGATGGCAACGCAATCGTGAAGCGCTTTAGTGTCCCGGTAGCGAAGTTCGCCCATGAACCATCGCTCGCATCGGTGAGCGCACAGACGAGCGGGGCCGCAACTGCCCAGCAGGCGGGTTCGTCGTCGGAGTTCAGCACCAGGACACTAGTAGCCTGTCGGATTTATGCCAAAAATCGTCTGTTAGCGCAATAAATTCATACAGATTAACGAACGGATAAACAATAATTGCGCCACTTTCCTCACTATCCATCAGTTTTTGGGGCGGGGTTGACGGGCGATTGCGGGCGTGATTCGCGGGATCATCCTGTAGCTGCCAAGGTCTCGTCCGGTGTCCGGTCTCCTCGTCCTGGCCGACAGCGTCGGCCGAGAACTCCAGCGTCTCCTCCCGACCCAGCCCAAGACCCAGCGCGTCAATCTCGCCCTGTTGGTCGCCACCATGCTCGACGTGCGCAGCGCCAACTTGATGGATCTGGCCGCCAGATTGCCCCGGCCCGTCGAGCGCATCGACATGCGCTTTCAGTGGATCTGGCGGGTTGTGATGAACCCGCTGATCAAGCCTGACGACGTCATCGCACCGTTTGCGACGGAACGCATGGCTTTGATGGTCGAGCAGGGCGAGCCGCTGGTTCTGATCCTGGATCAAATCAAGATCAACCAGCGCCACCA
>NZ_LABX01000202.1 GCF_001043915.1 Methylobacterium aquaticum
CCAACGGTCGTTGAAAACGACCTTTGGTGCCGGTCTCGAATTTTGACCAAGTCTTTGGCTTGGCATCGAAAATTCGAGATTGGGTCAGCGGCCGGATGCGTCAGCATCTTCGGCCGTTGGCATGATACGGCTGCCGTCGTGACGTCAGGCCACGGCGGGACGCCGCTTCGTCACCATGGCGATGACGAGGTCGGCGAGGCGGTGGGCGAGGTGTTCCGCCTGCGCGCCGGTCGCGGGGGGCCGGCGGTGGATGCCGTTCAGGAGGCCGATGATCGCGTCCGTCGCGGCCACCGGGTCGCACGCGTCGAACTCCCCCGCCCCGATGCCCCGGATCAGGAGATCCTGGAGCTTGTGCTCGACCTCGCGCTTGCGCTGGTTGATGGCGTCGAGCCGGCTCGCGGAGGCGAAGGTCTCGCGGGTGTAGAAGTCGCGCAGCACGTCGACGACCGGGGCGTTCACCCGGATGAAGGCTGCGCTGAAGTCGTGGAGCTTGCGGGTGTACGTGGCATCGCTCGTCAGCACGGCATCGAGGGCGGTCGTGATCTGCGCGATGACCTGCTCATAGGCGCCGAAGTCGCCGTCGTTGGCCCGCACGAGGCTCGCCCAGGCCCCGTCCATGAACAGGAGCGGCGTGGTTCCGGGCGCGACGCGGATCGCCCGGACGAGGCCGACGAGAACGACGTGCGAGGTGAAGGGGATCTCCTGCGCCACCGTGCAGTCGAAGCTCGCCGCGCTGTCGCGCAGGATCGGCGCACCGGTCTCGAGGACGTCCCACTGGCCTGCCGAGAAGCGCGCCTCGCCCTTGACCCCGTCGGCTCCCGCGAAACGGCTCGCGATCGCCGCATGGTCGTGGGCCAGCACGTTGACGGCGAACACGCCGCTCCCCGCGATCGCCGCGTAGCTCGCGTTCGCGCGGTTCACCGCGACGGCGATCTGCGGCGGCTCCGCCGTCAGCGACATGACGGCAGTCGCCGTCATCCCGGCGCGGGCGCCGTCGTGGCGAGTGGTGACGACGTTCACGGCGGCGGCGAGCTGGCGCATGCCGGAGCGGAACTCGGTGGGAGGGAGGCTCATCGTCGTCTCCGTCAGGCTGGCGGCGGGCAGGTCACAGGCAGAGGTCACAGGCAGAGGTCACGGGCAGGGGGGCACAGGCATTCGGCGATCCGCTCGCCGACGGCGAGCACCGTCTCGTCGCCGCCGCGGCGCCCGATCACCTGGAGCGCGGCGACCCGGCCCGGCCCGAGCGGCAGCGGCAGGGACAGGGCGGGATGGCCCGAGAGGTTGAAGGGCCGCACCAGCGTCGTCAGGAAGACCGCGGAGCGGTCGCCCCGCGCCTCGGCGAGGGTCGGGGGAAGGTCGGGCAGGGTCGGCAGCACCAGCACATCCGCCTCGTCGAGTCTGGCATCGACCTCGGCGCGGAATGCCGCGCGCACCGCCTCGGCGGCGGCGAGCGCCGTAAGGCTCGTCCCGGCCCCCGCCCGCAGGCGGCCCGCCACGTCCGGGCCGATCATCTCCGGCTCGCCCGGGCTCCGGGCGAGCAGGTGTCCGAAGGCGGCGAACGTCTCGGCGTTGATGACCGTGAGGCCTGCCTCGAAGGCGGCGGACAGGCCGGGCAGGGTGGTGGAATGGGCCGCGAGGCCCGCCGCTGCGACAGCCCGTTCCACCGCTGCGGCGATCTCGGGCCGCGCCTCGACGGTGACGAGGCCGATGCGGGGTGCGGGCAGCGAGACGGGTGCGAAGCGCGGATCGATCACCGCCATCGCGCGGACGAGCCAGGGCATCGTCGCGGCGAAGGGGCCGACGCAGTCGAGCGTCGTCTGCGCCGGGGCGACACCGGCGCGACTGACCCGCCCGAAGGTCGGCTTCATGCCGAACACGCCGCAGCAGGCCGCCGGGATGCGAATCGAGCCGCCGGTGTCGGTCCCGAGGGCGAAGTCCGCTTCCCCGGCGGCCACCACGGCAGCGGAGCCGCTCGACGACCCGCCCGGCACGCGCCCGGGAAAGAGCGGGTTCGGGGCCGTGCCGGTCCAATCGTTGAGCCCGGTGACGCCGAAGGCGAGCTCGTGCAGGTTGGTCTTGCCGACGATCCGGCACCCTGCCGCGAGGACGCGCTCGACCACCTCGGCGTGGGTCGAGGCGGGGGGCGCGTCGGCCAGCGCACGGCTGCCAGCTCTCGTCGGGATGCCGGCGATGTCGATCGTGTCCTTGACGGCGACGCGCGGACCAGCTCCGCCGAGGTCGAGGCGCTGCGCGAAGATGGTCATGCGAGCTGATCCTTCTCAGGATATACTTGGCGGTGTGATGGGAATCGATACAGCACTGAACATTGCTGGAGTCATTTGCCGCGATTTGTTTTTTCCCGCTTCGGGACTGCGCGACGAATTCCAGGATGACGATGGCGGGTGTGAGGACGTTCGGGGAGAGCCGGCATGGTGTCCGACCGATGCAAGTTGAGCCCGGCCGAGAGCATTTTCCGACGAAGTGGATACCGGTTCGTCGTAGACAATGCGTCAAAACCAAAGAGCGAGAGAAGCTTCGCGATGGCAACGCAATCGTGAAGCGCTCTAGAGATCCAGCACGAGCCGCGGTGTTTTCGCGCGCGAACAGCACAGCATCATCTGGTCGTTGCCCCCCTTCTCGTCGTCGGTGAGGTAGGAATCGCGGTGGTCGGGCACGCCTTCCAGCACGTCGCACAGGCAGGTGCCGCACACCCCCTGCTCGCAGGAGACCTCGACGCGCATGCCGACCGTCTTCAGGGCCGCGACGATCGACTGTCCCGCCGCAACCGGGACGACGCGGCCGGAGCGCGACAACTCGACCTCGAACGCGCCGCCGGAGGCGTCGACCTCGGCACCGAAATACTCCTTGTGCACCTGCGCGTCGGGATAGCCGAGCTTGGTCGCGGAGCCGATGACCCAGTCCATGAAGCCGGTAGGGCCGCAGACGTAGAGATGGGCGCCCTCGGACGGCGCGGGGAAGTCGCGCGACGGATCGAGGCGCTGATCGGGGCCGCCATCGTCGAAGTGCAGCTGCACGCTGTCCGCATAGGGCGCCTCGGCCAGCTCAGCCAGGAACGCGGCCTTCGCGCGGGCGCGGGCGCAGTAATGCAGCCGGAACGGCAGCCCGACGGCGTGGAGGTGATGCGCCATGGCGAGCAGCGGCGTGATGCCGATGCCCCCGCCGACCAGAACCGTCGCGGCGGCCGAGGCGAGGGGGAAGTTGTTGCGCGGCGCGCTGATCGTCACCCGGCGGCCGACCTGGAACTGCGCGTGGATCCCGGCCGATCCCCCGCGCGAGGCGGGATCGAGCAGGATGCCGAGGCGGTAGCGGTCGGTCCGGGAGGGATCGCCGCACAGGGAGTATTGCCGCACGAGGTCCGGCCCGATCTCGACATCCACGTGCGCGCCCGGCTCGAAGGGCGGCAGCGTCGTGCCCTCCACCGGGATGAGGTCGAGGACGATGATGTCCTCGGCGGCCTGGCGCCGGTCGGCGATCTCGACCCGCAGGGATGTCTCGGTCACGGTGCCGTCCTCCGTCGGTAGGGCGCGGGGCCGGGCAAGCCGCCCCCGTTCCGCCGATGCCGGATCGGCGTGGCGGTGAGGCGGCTCTGCGGGCGGCGCCGTGAGCCCGGGTGCTATCGGTCGTTCGGGCCGGGGGCTGAGACGCGCCCGGTCGGGGTGGCCTCGGCGAGGAACTGGGCGACCGGCATGCCCGCCGCCATCTCCTCGTCGGTCGGGTCGGCGAAGCGGAGCATCGGCCGGCCGTAGGAATCCTCCCACAGCTGGATCACCATGACCTCGTGTCCGCGCCAGGCGAAGTGCTCCCACATCTGCGGCGTGGTCATGCGATCATCGTCTCCTGCAGGTGCCGCCAGGCCGGCCCGGCCTCGCCGCGATCCAGCATCAGGACGGTGCTGAAGCGATCGGTGACGGCACCGTTCAGGTGCTGCCGCTCGGTATAGGTCAGTACCGCGGAGCCCGGGCTCGCGTGGATCACGGTCTCCCGGCCGATCTCCATCACGAGGCCCGGCCGGCTGCCCCAGAATCCGGGAAGCGCCGCCCGGAAGACGTCGAGCGTCAGCAGTGTCCCCGCCGTGGTGATCATGGTGTAGCCGGGGTCGAAGTGCGCCAGCACCAGGGCTGGGTCCCGCTCGCCCTCGGCCCGGAACCAGCGCTGAAGGACGCGGTGCAGCCCGTCGATCTCGGCGAGGGCGCGATCGGTGAAGCTCATCGGGCGTCCTCCCGGCGCATCAGGACGGAGGTCGCACCGACGCTCTCGGCCCATCCGGGCGCGAGGGGCGCGACGTAGACGTTCTCGGTGCGCGTGCGCGCGATCTTCCACTGCCCGTCGACCTTGCGGAAGCGGTTCCAGAGCCGCGACGAGCGCAAGAGCGAGGAGCCGTCGCTGAAGATCCAGGGCTGGATGTGCACCCAGTGCCCCAGGGCCTCGTCGCCCTCGACGGTGATGTGCTCGGTGGTGAGATAGTGCACGTTGAGGATCAGCGCGGGATCGCGCTTCCGGCCCCAGAAGCCCTCGAAGTGCCGGCGGATCGCGTCCTTGCCGGTGCTGCGGCCGAACTGGCCGTCGTAATAGGCGCCGACTCCCTCCCAGACCGCGTCCTCGGTGTAGAGATCGACGATGCGTCGGATCCGCTCGGCATCGTCGTCGACCCCGGCCTCGGGGCAGGGGGTGTCGCACAGGAACATGTAGCGGGCCTGCACGCGGCGGATCTCGGCTTCCGCCCGTAGGATCATCACCTCTGCGGAGAGCGCGGCGACCGTTCGCGTCAGCTCGGCCAGGGAGGCCGTCTCGTTCGTCATGTCGTTCATCCTGGCGTGTCCTTCGCTCATCGCATGTACAGGCCGCCGTTGACGTCCCAGGTCGCCCCGGTGGCGAAGGCGGCCTCGGGCGAGGCGAGCTGCACCACCAGGCTCGCCACGAACCGGGGATCGCCGATCGCGCCGACCGGGATCGCCGCTTGCAGGGCCGCCATCCGCTCGGGCGGCACGGTGCGATGCACCATCGGGGTGTCGAGCGGCCCTGGGGCGATCGCGTTCACGGTCACGCCGCCGGCGGCGAGGTCGCGGGCGAAGACCTTGGTCAGCGCGACGATGCCCGCCTTCGAGGCGGCGTAATGCGCGCCCGTCGCGGTGCCGCCGTTCTGGCCGGCGAGCGAGGCCAGGTTGACGATCCGGCCATGGCTCCGGTCGCGGAAATGCGCCCCGAAGACCTGGCAGCCGAGGAAGGTGCCGCGCAGGTTCACGGCGAGCACCGCGTCGAACTCCTCGGGCGAGACCTCCATCACCGGGCGCGCCACGGTCATCGCGGCGTTGTTGACGAGGACGTGGGCGGCGCCCCACCTTTCGAGGAGCGCGGACAGGGTCCGCTCCCACTGCGCCTTGTCGCGGACATCGAGCCCGAGCGGCAGGGCGGTCTCGCCCCCGGGATCGAGGGCCGCCGCCGCCGCCGCTGCGGCGACCTCGTCGAGATCGGCGAGCGCCACCCGGTAGCCGGCGGCGTGCAGGCCGGCGGCGATCACGGTGCCGAGGCCGCCCCCGGCGCCGGTGACCAGCGCGACGCGCGCGCTCACAGGATGTACCCGATGCCGCCGAGAGCGTCGGTCCCGTTCACCAGGCGGATGACCTTGCGCTCGATCCGCAGGCCTCCGGGTCCGCGCAGGTACACGAACTCGACGTCGGCCGCGTAGGTGCGCTCGCGCCCGCGGCGGAACTCGGTCAGCATCTGGGCGCAGCGCAGCTCGCAGGTCCGCGCGTCGGAGCGCAGCAGGCGGAAGCGCGACAGGAGCCGCACCGTGCGCGCCACCGGCGAGGCCGAGACCGATTGCCCGCTCACCAGCCGCTCGGCCCGCTTGGCACGCATCTCGGCGTCGTCGTAGGCGTAGTTCAGGGTGTTCTCGAAATCGGTGGCGCCGGGGGTGATCGGCACGATGTAGCGCGCGGTCGGGGTCCAGAGCGCCCGCCACTCGTCGTAGGCGGCGCTGTCGAGGAGGTCGGCCTCGAGCCAGGCGAAGTGCATCGCCTCGTCGAGAGTGATGGGAGCGGTGTCGGCGATCATGTCCGTATCGATGGCGTTCATGTCAGGCTCCCATCAGCCGCTTCCACTGGGCGTAGGCTGCCCGCATCCCGGTCTCGGCGCTGACGTCGCTGCGGCGGCCGCCCTCGGGCAGGCTCTCCTCGTGGCTGAGGCCCCGGTGCAGCATCACCCAAAGGTCGCGGCCGCCTTGCGCGCCGTGCTGCACCCGGTCCCAGATCTCGGCGTCATCGGGGGTGCCGAAGCCCATCGGGCCCTGGAAGAACTCGTGGATGCGAAGGCGGGCGCGGTTGGCTGCTGCCGGACCGCCGGCCATGCCGAGGGCAACGTGGCGGATCTCGGTCTCGTCCACCGAGACTGGCTGGAGCACGCGGAAGAACGCCGCCGAGCAGCCGAGATTCGGGAAGAGGTTGAGGTTGAAGCCGCAGCCGCCGACCGCCCGGACGATGCGACGGACCTGCTCCTCCGGGTAATCGGCGCGCAACTCCGCGGCGAGCGCCTCGAACTTCTCCGGGATCGGCGCGTCGAGGTTCTCCTCGAGGTCGACGAGCTCGGGCATCATCACCATGACGCTGTGGCCGTTGCCGAGATCCTCGACGAAGCCGCCCTTGTTCATGATGTCCCAGGAATCCTCGGTCTCCCGGTCGGCGGCCGACAGGAACGACTTGTGGACCAGCGGGAAGTGATAGGCGTCGGTGGTGTTCTCGAGCTGGATCTTCCAGTTGCCGGGGAAGCGGAACTTGTGCTCGCCGAGCGAGACGAGCGGAAAGCCGGCGCCCTGCTTTATGAACAGGTCGATCCACTTCTTGGCGCCGCCGAGGAAGTCGACGAGCGGCTCGATATCGTCCTTGAAGGTCGCGAAGATCAGCCCGTTATACTCCTCGACGCGCAGCGAGCGCAGCGAGAACTGGGTCTTGTCGAGCTGGCCGTCATAGCCCGCCTCGAACGGCACGCCGCGCAACGAGCCGTCGAGCGCGTAGGCCCAACCGTGATAGGGGCAGACGAAGGAGCTGGTCTTGCCCTGGGCGACCTCGCAGACGGTGGCAGCGCGGTGGCGGCAGCGGTTGACGTGGACGTGGACCGCGTTCTTGCGGTCGCGGACCACGATCACCGGCTGAAGGCCGACATGGGCGGTCTTGAAGTCGCCGGGCTTCGCGAGCTCGCTGGCATGGGCGACCCAGACCCAAGTGTTCTCGAACACCTTGACCATCTCCTCCTCGAACAGGGCGCGGTCGGTGTAGAGCGTGGTGCGGGCGCGGTCGCTCTGGACCAGCATGTCGAGCGCTGGCGGGGTCGGAACGGCGATATTCATGGCGAGTTCCTCTTCGGATCGACCGATGATTGAAATATCATGGCCGTCGTTGTCGAATTTCCGATTTAATAAAATTTAGTTTTTTGACCAGCAACTCAAGACATGTCAACGATTGAATGCGTCGAACTCTTGGAACGGACGGGGATGGGCAGGGGTTCGGCGCCGCCCAGATAGGTCGCGATCAGGCGCGGATCGTCGAGGAGTGCGGCGGCCGGGCCCTGACTGACGAGTTCGCCGGTTTCCAGCACGAAGCCGACATCCGCCGTTTGCAGGGCGGCGCGGGCGTTCTGCTCGACGAGGAGGATCGACACGCCGGCCTCGCGCAGGGCCGCGATGATCACGAAGATCTCCCGCACCACGATGGGGGCGAGGCCGAGGCTCGGCTCGTCGAGCATCAGGAGGCGCGGCTTCGACATCAGCGCCCGGCCGAGCGCCAGCATCTGGCGCTCGCCGCCCGACAGGGTGTCGGCGCGCTGCGTCCGGCGCTCCTTCAGGCGCGGGAAGCGGGCGAAGACCTCCTCCAGTCCCCGGTCGATGACGGCTCGGGCCGGCCGGCGCGGGAAGGAGCCGAGGAGCAGGTTGTCGGCCACCGACATCTCGCCGAACAGTTCGCGGCGCTCCGGGACGAGGCAGAGGCCGCGCTCGACGCGCTCCTCCACGTCCATGTCGCGCAGGTCCATGCCGTCGTAGGCGACCCGGCCGCGTGCCGGACACAGGCCCATGACGGCGCTCAGCATCGAGGTCTTGCCGGCACCGTTCGGCCCGATCACGGTCGCGATCTGCCCGGCCTCGACGGTGAGCGAGACACCCTGCACCGCCCTGATGCGGCCGTAGGAGACCTCAAGCCTCTCGATCTCGAGCAGGGGCATCAGACCACTCCCCCGAGATAGGCTTCCTGGACGCGAGCGTCGTTCCGGATCGCCTCGGGTCGGCCCTCGGCGATCTTCGATCCGAAATCCATCACGACGATGCGGTCGCAGAGACCCATGACGAACTCCATGTCGTGCTCGACGAGCAGGACGGTGAGATTCTCGGCCCGCAGCGAGCGCAGGAGGTCGGCAAGCGCCGTCTTCTCCTGGCGGCGCAGGCCCGCCGCGGGCTCGTCGAGCACCAGGAGCGCGGGGTCGGCGGCGAGCGCGCGGGCGATCTCCAGCACCCGCTGGTTGCCGAGCGGCAGGTTGCCGGCTCGCTCGAAGGGCCGGTCACCCAGCCCCACCCGCTCGAGGAGGCGCATCGCCTCGGCCCGGGCACGGGCCTCCTCGTCGCGCCGCAGCGTCAGCGCACCGGCGACGAGCCCGGCCTCGAGGCGCGGATGGGCGCCGAGCAGCACGTTGTCGAGGAGCGTCATGTGCGGGCGCAGCTTCAGGTGCTGGAAGGTGCGGGCGATGCCGGCCCGGGCGATGGCGCGCTGGGGAAGCGACGAAATCTCCTCCCCGGCAAAGATCACCCGGCCGCGGTTCACCTTCAGCGCGCCGGTGAGCAGGTTGAACATCGTGCTCTTGCCGGCCCCGTTCGGGCCGATGAGCGCGACGATCTCCCCGGCCCGCACGTCGAAGCTCACCCCGTTGACCGCGACGAGGCCGCCGAACCGCCGCTGCACGCCGTCGACCGAGAGCAGCACCTCGCCGCGGGTGGGCTGGGCGCGCCGCGCGAGGGGGGCGGCCGGCGGCGGGACGCTCCGGCGGACGGTCGGGAGGAAGCGAGCGAGAGCCGGCACCAGCCCGTCGCGGGAGCGCTGGAGGAAGAGGATGAACAGGGTCGCGAAGGCGACGACCTGGAGCTGCCCGGGGGCGCCCGGAAAGAGGACCGGGAACCAGTCTTGCACCGCGTTCTTGAGCAGCGCGATCACCGCCGCGCCGACCACCGCGCCGAACAGGGTGCCCGAGCCGCCGATGATCGCCATCATCAGGTACTCGATTCCGGGTCCGGCGCCGTAGGGCGTCGGGCTGACGTAGCGGCTCAGATGCGCCTCGAGCCAGCCCGACAGGGCCGCCAGCAGGGCGGCGATCACGAACAGGGCGAGGCGGATGCGGAAGGCGTCGATGCCGAGGCTCTCGGCCAGGATGTTGCCGCCGCGCAGGACCCGCATCGCCCGGCCCATCCGGGAGCGCAGCAGGTTGGCGGCGAGCAGCAAGCTCAACGCCACCACGCTCCAGATCAGGTAGAACATCGGCACCGTTCCGGCGAGGAGCACCGGGCCCAGGCTGACTGGCGGGATCTGCGAGATGCCGTTGAAGTTGCCCAAGCCCTCGACGGTGCCGAACAGGAACGAGATCGACAGGCCCCAGGCGAGGGTGCCGAGGGACAGGAAGTGCCCCTTGAGCCGCAGGGTGAGCGCGCCGAGCACGAGGGCGAGGAGCCCGGTGACGACGAGCGCGAAGGCGAGGCCGAGCCAGGGCGAGGCGGCGTGGCGGGTGGTGAGCCAGGCGGTCGCGTAGGCGGCGACGCCGACGAAAGCCGCCTGCCCGAAGGACACCATGCCGCCGATGCCGGTGAGGAGCACGAGCCCGAGCGCCGCCAGCGAATAGACGCCGATGTAGTTCAGCAGCGTCACCGTGAAGGATTGCACGACGAGCGGGGCGAGGGCGAGGAGCGCCACGGCGGCGATGACGCCCAGGCGGTAGGCGGCCGGGCTGAGGCCGGCGCTGTCGCGGGAGGCGGCGGCGGTGGATCCGCCGCCGCCAGCGACCGCGTCGCGGACGGTCGAGAGGCTGGACGAGCTCATTCCTCGATCTCCTCCTCGGAGTGGGTGGTGGCGATCGAGCGCCAGAGCAGGACGGGGACGAGGGCGGCAAAGACGATCACCTCCTTGAACGAGGAGGAGAAGAACGAGGCGTAGGAGCCGAGCAGCCCGACCAGCAGGGCGCCGAGCGCCGTGCCGGGATAGTTCGTCAGGCCGCCGATGATCGCCCCCACGAAGGCGAACAGCCCGAGCAGGAAGCCGCTGTCGTAGAAGATCGTGGTGACCGGCGCGATCAGCACGCCGGAGATCGCGGCGAGCAGCGAGCCGATGAGGTAGGCGATGGTGCCCGCCCGCTCGGGACGGATCGCCACCAGCCGTGCGCCGAGCCGGTTGACCGCGGTGGCGTGCAGGGCCTTGCCGGTGAGCGTGTGGTTGAAGAACAGGAACAGCAGCAGGCTGAAGGAGGCCGCCGCAACCACGATCAGCGCGGTCTGGCCGGAGACCAGCACGTCGCCGAAGGTCAGTGCCGCCTCCGTCAGCGGTTGGGTCCGCACACCCTCAGCCCCGAAGCAGAGAAGGCCGATCCCCGCGAGCGCGAAATGGAGCGCCACCGCGATGATCATCAGGAGCAGCACGCTGGCATCGGCCACCGGGCGGAACACGATGCGGTCGAGGAGCGGTGCCAGCGGCAGCACGGCCACGATGGCGAGGGCGATGCGTACCGGCATCGGCCAGTCCGTGCCGGAGGCCGCCCAGACCGTCCCCGAGACCGCCAGGGGCAGGGCGAGGTAGAAGGCGAGGGCCCGCGGCACCGCCCGCGCCTTGCCGTGCCGCAGGAGGCTCGTGACCTCCATGAGGGTGGCCACCGCCGCGACGGCGGCGACGAGGGCGGCCGTACCCGGCGCGTGCTTGGCCTCGAGGGCCGAGAGCGTCAGCGCCGCGTAGACGGCGATGTCGCCGAAGGGCACGAAGATCACCCGCGTCACGGTGAAGATCAGCACCATGCCGATGGCGAGCAGGACGTAGACGGCGCCGGTGGTGATGCCGTCGACCATCAGGAGAGTGGCGATGTCGAGATCCATGGCCGGTCGTCCTTACGGAGCATAGATCCAGGTGCCGCCCTGGAGGCGGACCATGACGACGCCGCGCGCGTCGACCCCGAAGGAGGAGGCCGGCGTGTAGCTGTAGACGGCCTCGGTGCCCGGCAGCTCCTTGGTCGAGAAGATCGCCTCGTTCAGCGCGCGCCGGAACCCCGGCGTGCCGGGCTTCGCCTCGGCCGCCATGGCGCGCTTCGAGGCGTCGGTCATGATCAGCCAGGCGTCGAAGGCGTAGGCCGAGAAGCTGTCGGTGCTCGGCGTCCCGTTGGCCTTCTGGTAGGCATCGCGGAAGGCCAGCGACGGCGCCTTGGCGAAGTGGCCCTCCGGCAGCTGCTCGGCCACGATCACCGGGCCGGTCGGCAGCTCGATTCCTTCGGCGGACTTGCCGGCGACGCGGATGAAGTCGGCGTTCACCAGCGCGGGATTGCCGTAGAGCCGGCCCTTGTAGCCGCGCTCCTGGAGCGCCAGCAGGGGCAGCGCCCCTTGCGTCGCCGAGCCGCCGTCGAGCACGCCGTCGGGCTTCGTCGCCAGCACCTTCAGGATCTGGCCGGTGACCGAGGAATCGGTGCGCGTGTAGCGCTGGTCGGTGGTGAAAGCGAGGTGGCCGCCGGCTTCGGCCGCCTTGGCGCCGTTGTAGACGAGGTCGCCCCAGGCGTCGGAGAACCCGATATAGCCGACCTTCTTCGTGCCGTTCTTCGCCATGCGGTCGGTGACCGCCTTCATCATCAGCGCGGGCGTCTGCGGCACGCAGATGGCCCAGCGGTCGCCGCTCTGGCTCGCCTCGACGTTGATCGGCGAGATGGCGATCATCGGGACCTTCAGCTCCGCCGCGACCGCCGCCATGGCGAGGCTGGAGGGGGCCGACGAGGTCCCGATGAGGATGTCGACCTTGTTCTCCTCGACCAGCTTGCGGGCGTTCCGGGTGGCGGCGGACGGGTCGGAGCCGTCGTCGAGCTGGATCAGCCGGATCGTCTCGCCCGCGACCGCGTCCCGGTAGAGGTGGGCGGCCTTGATCCCGTTGCTGTACAGGATGCCGATCGAGGAGGCCGGACCGCTCAGCGACGTCACGAAGCCGACGGTGATCTCGGCCCGCGCCGGCAACGCGGCGAGGAGCGCCCCGCCCAGCATCGTATAGCGAAGAAAACGCTTCATGGGCGACGGCTCCGGCTCGAAGGTTCGGGGGCTGAGCCGCGGGCATCGCGCCCGCCGGCAAGGTCTCATACCATCGGCCCAAGCTGCTGACGCAGCGGGCCGATGAATCATCTCAAGTTTTCGATACTAAGTCAAAGAATTAGAGAAAATGTGATAACGGAACCAAAGATCGTTTTCAGCGACCGTTGGCATAGGCAGACGTGCGTCGGCGGGCCAATGCTTCGTCCGCTTAGGTTCTGTTTCATCGCAGATTTTTGCCGCCGAACCGGTGACCACTGCGACGAAATCTGCTGAGGGAATCGGGAAGGGACCGGGACGAGATCAGGGATAGGCGGGCCCGGCGGGCAGGGCGCCGGCCAGCATCGCTCCGGCATTCTCCAGCGTGCCCTCGGTCAGGAAGGCGTGCTGCGTGACCACCATGGAGTCGCGCACGATGTGCTGCATCCGGTGGTCCTTGTGGATCGCCGACATGCCGGCGATCCGGTATGCCCGCATGATGACGTCGGCGCTGGTATGCGCGGCATGCGTCGCCGAGAGGCGGATCAGGTTGGCCTGCTCCGGCGAGACCGGGTCGCCCTTCAGGAGCGTGTCCCAGGCGTCCTCTGCGGTCTCGTAGAAGAAGGCGCGGGCGGCGCGCCACGCCGCCTCGGCCCGGGCGAGTTCGAGCTTGTAATAGCCGCGGTCGGCGAGCCGCGGTGCGCCGGTGATGGTCTTCGTGACGCCGCCCATCTCGATCGCGAGATCGAGGGCCGCCCGGGCGAGCCCGACGTTGCAGGCCGCGTGGACCTCGGCCTGGAAGCCGACCGCCGGATAGCGGAACAACGGCTCGTCGATCATCGCGGGGCCGCCGCGCACGAAGGTCCACGCCTCGGGGTAGAACTTGTCCGTGACCCGCGTGTCGTGGCTGCCGGTGCCCTGCATGCCGACGACGTCCCAGTTGGGCACGATCTCGACCTCGGCGGCCGGCGCCACCGCCGCCAGCATGCGCGGCCTGCCGGGTGCGCCGTCCCCGGCACTCGGGCCGTCCACCTCGATGCCGACGCCGATCCAGTCCGCGCCCATGCAGCCGCTGGCGAAGCGCCACCGCCCCGTCACCCGCCACCCGCCCGGCACGGCTCGCGCCCTTTGGGCCGGGTAGAGGCCGCCGGCGAAGACCTGGTCGGGCCCGTCGGCGTAGATGATCCGCTGCGTCTCGACCGGCAGGGAGGCCATGTAGGTATTGGCCGAGCCGAAGGCCGCGACCCAGGCGGCTGAACCGTCGGCGGTCGCGATGCGCTCGACGATGCGCATGAAGTCGGCGGGCGGCATCGGCGCGCCGCCGAACATCGTCGGCGTGGTCGCCCGGTAGATGCCGACCTGCTTCATCATCGCGACGACGTCGCGCGGAACGTAGGTCAGGTCGTTGAATTCGTCGCGGCGGCGGGCGATCTCGGCGACGAGCGTGGCCAGGGTCACCGGACTCGGCGAATCCTGGTGATCCGTCGTATCCTGACGAAAGGCGGTCACGGCACGGGCGAAGGCCGGGCGGTGGGCGGCGGTGACGGACATGCTGGCCTCTTCCGCGTGGTGCGAGCGACGCGTCCCGCAGGTGCAAAATCGTTGCCCAAGACCTAGCAACGCGCATTTTATCGGTCCAAATCATAATCTTTATGATGTAAATTAAGCCGGCGAATATGCCCCTGCCCGACCTGAACCTGCTCCGGGTGTTCCTCGCCATCTGGGATACCCGCAACCTCACCGCCGCAGGCCAGCAGCTCGGCCTGACGCAGCCGGCGGTGAGCCATGCCCTGCGGCGGCTGCGGGAGTCGTTCAATGATCCGCTCTTCGTGCGCGTCCCGAGCGGGGTGCTGCCGACCGAGACGGCGACGCGGCTGCACGGCCCGCTCAGCGAGGCGCTCCGGATCATCCATCACGCGGTGCAGGACGGCGAGGTCTTCGATCCCGGGCACGCCCAGCGCGTCTTCCGCATCGCGATGTCCGACGTCTCCGAGTTCTGCTTCCTGCCCGCCCTGATGGGCTGGCTCGCCGAGGCCGCGCCCACGGTGGACCTCAAGGTGGTGCCGCTCGATCCGGCGAAGGTCGCCCACACGATGCGGGCGGGGGAGGTCGACGTCACGATCGGGTTCCTGGCCGCGCTCGAGGACGACGACGAGATCGAGAGCCGGCACCTCTTCACCGACTCGTTCACCTGCCTCGTGCGGTCGCAGCATCCGATCCTGAACGGGATGGGCACCGCACCGGACCTCGGCTCGCTCCGCTACGTCTACGCCAACACGACGGCGGCCGGTCATCAGCTCGTCGAGCGCTGGCTGACCGAGACCGGCGTCAAGCGACAGACCGCCCTGCGGCTTGGCCACTTCATGGTCGCGCCGAGCGTCGTGCGCGACACCGACCTTGCGGTGATCTTCCCGACGAGCATGGCACACCAGATCAATGCCGACGGTGCCTTCGCCCTGCTGCCGTTGCCGCCCGGCCATCCCGTGGTCGACATCCGGGTGCACACCCACACGCGCTTTCGCAGCGATCCCGGCATCCGGTGGCTGAGGGACAGCCTGATCGCGCTGTTCGCCGACGCGCGTCATCTCGCATCGGTCTGAGATGGTGGTAACGACCGCACGACCCGATGGAGGCGCGCATGTCCCACCTCGTTCCCGAGCGCCGGTTCGTCCCGACGCGCGCCGGCCTACTCCACGTCGCGACCTGCGGCAGCGGCCTGCCGGTCCTGCTGCTGCACCAGACCCCGCGCTCCTGGGACGAGTACCGCGACGTGCTGCCCCTGCTCGGCGCACACGTCCGGACGATCGCGATGGACACGCCTGGCTTCGGCGACTCGCCGGCGCTCGCCGGCGAAGCACCCTCGATCGAGGCCTGGGCGGAGGCGGTGATCGCGCTGATGGACGCGCTCGACCTGCCCGGATGCTGCCTCGCCGGGCATCATACAGGGGCCGTGGTGGCCCTTGAGGCCGCCGTTCGTGCGCCCGATCGCGTGACCGCGCTGGTTCTCTCCTCGTGCCCCATGGTGGATGCACCGCGTCGGGCTCACCACGCCGCCAAGGTGCCGATCGACACGGTGACCCCCGACGCGGAGGGTGGCCACCTGATCCAGCTCTGGCGGGGGCGCCAGCCGTTCTATCCGCGCGAAGCCCCTGAGCTTCTCGATCGCTTCATCGTCGACGCGCTGCGGGCCGGGCCGATGGCGGCCGAGGGGCATCGCGTGGTCAACCGCTACCGGATGGAGGACCGGATCGGCCTGGTGCGGGCGCCGACGCTCGTGATCGGCGCGACGGAGGATCCGCACGCCTTTCCGGCGACCCCGCGCATCGCGGCGGCGATCCGGGGTTCCACGGTAACCGAGATCGTGGGCGGCACCGTGCCGCTGCCGGACGCCATGCCGATCGAGTTCAGTCACGCGATCCTTCGATTCCTCCGCATGCAGGACTTGCTGCCGAACCCTCGTTGAGTTCTGGGACGAAAGGAAAGCGACGCTGCTGTTCCCCCCATGAACCGCTCCGGATTTTTCGGAGGCTGTTTGTCTTGGGTCAGGCGGCCAGGGCTTGGTCGCCGACGTGGGTATGATAGCGCGCTTCGGCCTCGGCGGGAGGGACGTTGCCGATGGGCGCAAGGAGGCGACGGTGGTTGTACCAGTCGACCCACTCCAGAGTGGCGTACTCGACTGCCTCGAAGGAGCGCCAGGGTCCGCGTCGGTGGATCACCTCCGCCTTGAACAGGCCGTTGATCGTCTCCGCCAGGGCGTTGTCGTACAAGTCGCCGACGCTGCCGACCGACGGCTCGATGCCTGCACCGACCAAGCGCTCGGTGTACCGTAGAGCCAAGTATTGCGAGCCACGGTCCGAGGGATGCACCAGTCCGCTGCCCTGGACAGGACGGCGCTCGTGCAGAGCCTGCTCCAGAGCATCCAGAACGACGCTTGCATGAGCACTGCGTGAGGCCCGCCAGCCAACGATGCGCCGGGCGAACACAGCGATGACGAACGCCACATAGACGAAGCCCGACCACGTCGCCACGTAGGTGAAGTCGCTGACCCACAAGGCGTTCGGCCGTGGAGCCTTGAAGTGACGGTTGACGCGGTCGAGGGGGCAAGCTGCGGCCGGGTCGGGGATCGTGGTGCGCACGGTCCTGCCCCGCACCACCCCCGCCAAGCCCAATCGGCGCATCAGCCGCGCCACCGTGCATCGAGCGGCCACGATCCCCTCCCGGGCCAGCTGCCGCCAGACCTTCCGCACGCCGTAGACGCAGAAGTTCGCCTCGAACACGCGCTGGATCTCGATCATCAACGCCGCGTCGCTGCGAGCACGAACCGTTTGCTTCTCGGGATCGGCACGCCGGGCGGCATGCACGTAGTAGGTTGACGGGGCGATCGGCAGCACCCTGCAGATCGGCTCGACCCCGTAGACCTCCCGATGATCGTCGATGAAGCTGATCATGGCCGCGACCGGCGGTCGAGCTCCGCCATGGCGAAATACGCGCTCGCCTTGCGCAGGATCTCGTTGGCCTGGCGCAGCTCGCGAACTTCTCGCTCCAGCGCCTTGATCCGCTCGCGCTCGTCCGTCGTCTGACCGGGTCGCACACCTTGATCACGCTCGGACTGGCGCACCCAGTTCCGCAGCGTCTCGCCCGAGCAGCCGATCTTGGCCGCAATCGACTGGATCGCCGACCATTGCGAGCCGTGCTCGCCCTCGTGGTCGCGCACCATCCGCACCGCGCGCTCGCGCACCTCAGGGGAAAACGGGGCTGTTCGCTTCGTCATGGCTCCATCCTCTCAGAAGTTGGAGCCTCCGGGAAACCCGGAGCGGTTCACTGGCGTGCGCCGGCACGCGCCCTGACGATCTGGACCTCTGGTTTCGCGGCGGGATGACAGGTTTCGGCCGTCGTCTTGACGAACTCCGGCCTGCCGCCTCCCTGGCAGATCGGACGCCCCTGCGGCCGCAGTAGAAGGTCGCGTTCTGCGCTGTCTCGCTCGTGCTACGGTTGAGCCCTCAGCAACCGCGCACCGAGAAACCCGCACATGCGCCTGATCGCCGCTGCTATCGCCCTGACCCTGCTGTCGTCCAGCGCCTACGCCATCGATCCGTTCGAGCTTCAGTGCAGCAAATCCTTCGACGAGAATGCTGATAGCCGGGCCGGCGCATCCTGGACCGGTGCGAACAAGACTAGATATTGCAAGTGCATGCGCCACGTATTTGCGGGATCCGCGGATAATCTACGGGATTACAATAATCTTCCGGTAAAATCCGGGCCTATAGCGCGCATGGAATGGAAATGTTACGTCGACAGTGACCGCACGACTAAGAGCAAGTTCCGAACCTGAAGCCTGACGATCCCCGCGAGGCATGTCGGCCTCCTCGCCCGCAATAGGCCAGGACAGAATTGGCGCGCCGCCGACCGGCAAGGCTCATAAGGGCAGAGGGGCTGGACGCATCGTCAGGCGGATCCTCATGAGTGCGGTCCGGCTCGTTTTCGTATCGGGTTCTGCGGATGGTTCGCCAGCACCTTGGCCACCAGCTGCTTCAGGTCGTTCCCGCTGGGTTGGTCGCTTGGCGGCTTCACGCGACTGATTGGCGTCCGGCCAGGGCGGGGCTGGGGCGACCATACCGGACGCCCCTCCTTCTCGGCGGCCACCCACCACTCGCGCAGGGTGGCGAGGTCGAAGACCCACCTCGACCGGGGTCCGAACGGCTGTCGAGCACCGGGCACCCGGCCGGCGGCGGCCATCCGTGTCCAGTGCCGCTCGGTGAACCCGAACTCCTCGACGAGGTCGGCGGCAGAGACGTATCGACGGTGCTTCATGGGTGGCTCCCAGTGGAGCAGCAGGGTCGTGTCCCAGGGCGTGGTGTAGCTGCGTGTGGTCCACCACGGTGACCGGCAGGGCCGGACTGGTCAGACTGTCAGGGAAGGCAGGCTGACGAGGGGATCATCGCCGATTGGGGCGATGCTTTCCAGGGTCATGTATCGGCAACGCTGCACGGCCCACTCGTCGTTCTGCTCCAACTGGATCGCGCCGACGAGGCGGCGGATCGAGGGCTCGTCGGGGAAGATCCCGACGACCTCGGTGCGCCGCTTGATCTCGCCGTTGAGGCGCTCCAACGGATTGGTCGAGTGCAGCTTGGCCCGGTGGACGGCCGGGAAGCCCATGTAGGCCAGGACGTCGGTCTCCGCCGTGTCCATCAGCGTGGCCAGCTTCGGGACCTTGGGGCGGAGTTGGTCGGCCACTCGCCGCCACTGCTGGCGGGCCGCCTCGGCGTCCTCCTGGGCGAAGGCGGTGGCGATGAAGGCCGAGACGAC
>NZ_LABX01000203.1 GCF_001043915.1 Methylobacterium aquaticum
GGATACCATACCGCTGCACGTAACGGATGCCATTGATGACCTCCTGAAGGCTGTAGGTCCGTGGCCTGCCGATCCCTTGAGCGACCGGCAGGAGGGGTTCCAATTCGCGCCATTCGTCGGGCGTCAGATCACTCGGATATCTCTGGTTGCGGCGATCGTACCGCGGTCTGTTCTCTTTGGTCCAAGCCACGGCCGAGCCATCAAGCCATTCACGACGTGCTGCCATTCCGCATAACCTTGAAATATACTGATGTCACCCTTTCCGAACGGACTCTCAGATACTGCGCCAGTTCGGCAACCGTGAAATCCCAATCCTTCGATCCGCGGGTGCCGGTGATGCGGTCGATCGACGACACCGGGCCGATCGGCGGCTCCACCACCACCGGCGTGCCGTCGGGCACGATGGTGCCCAGCAGCAGCTCGTAGCGCGCCTCGGTCGGCGTCAGCGCGATCGTCGAGCCGACCCCGTCATGCGGGCGGCCGGCGACGAGCTGGCCGGCCGCGTCGGTTACGGTGTAGGGGCGCTTCTCCTCAACGATGGTCATGACTTCACCTGCGTCTCGATGGTGGTGGTCCAGCCGGCATCCGGAATGATGTCGTGGGTGACCGTGACAGCCTCCCACTCGGTCTCGTCGATCGGGGTGCCGAACCCTGTGCACTTCACCAGAGCTTCCGCCACGGCCGACGGATCCCCCACCTTCTGGAACAGGCCCTGGCCGGTGAAGCGGCCCCATTCGTCGCCCATCGCGTCCGCCGCAGCCTTCGCACCCTCCTTCGAGGCGTATGGGTGAGGCAGCGCATCGCGCGCGCCCTGGTCCCTGGAGGATTTGTCCTCGCGCTCCAGCGTGCCCTTGTCGATGTCGAGCCAGCTCGCCGAGACTTTCGCATAGGAGAACCGGGGGGACGGAGCCTGCCGATCGTCGCGCTCGCGCAGGCGCCGGGGCGGCGCGAGATCGGCCGGCCGCGGGATGCTCACGCATCCCGAACCCGCTGCTGTAGCGCCGAGCCGCTCCGTCGAGGGGATCGACCTGGCCGTTCTCGCCGGGCTGCGGCGCGCCGGCGGCGCTGCCCGGATCGCGGGTGCCGGTCTGGCTGGTCGAGGCGTCGCGCGGCACCCGGCGCATCAGCTCGGCCGCACGCTCCCCATCCGCTGGCGCGTGCGCTCCCGCGCCTCGACCGCCGCGGCATCCTGCTCGTCGGGCTGGCGCGGACGGGCCGCCGGCGCGGCCGGGGCCGGACCGTGCGGGCGAGCGCCGAGACGCCGCCCGTCCTCCTCCACGATGGCGCGCCGCTCCGCGTCCTCGCGGCCGGCGGCGACGCGGCGGTCGGTCTCGGCCTTGAGCCGGGGGTTGGCGGTCAGCTCGTCCTGCTCGGGCTTCGACAGCGCCTCGCCCTTGATCTGCTTGTCGGCCAGGGCTCTGGCGCGATCGGCCAGCCCCATCGCCTTGACCATGCCACCGACCCAGCGCTCGACTGGGGTCGGGAGCGGCGGTTCAGCGCCTGCCGACCCGATATCGGCTCATGGCGCTCACAGGACGCTGGCGGCGGCGTCGACCGTAAGGGCGGCTCCATTCACATGCGCGGCCTCATCGGACAGGAGGAACGCGACAACGTTCGCAACGTCGGCGGGCCTGCCGTAAGTGGGCTGTCCCGCCCTTCGGATCGCGGCACCGGAACTAAGGGCCTGCGCGTCGAGCGAGTGAATCATGCGGGTGTCGATCGGGCCGGGCAGGACGGCGTTCACCCGAACGCCCGTACCCTCGGCGTCGAGCGACGCCACCCGGGTCAGCCCGAGGACGGCATGCTTGGCGGCTACGTATCCCGCGAGGCCGGCACGGCCCCGGATCGCGGAGGTGGAGGCGATGGTGACGATCGACCCGGCGCCGCGTCGGCGCATCCGGCCGAGAACATGCTTCAGGCCCAGGAACGTACCCTTGGCGTTGACGGCGAGAACCCGGTCGAAGACGTCGTCCGGGTACTCGTCGATCGGAGCGACGACACCCTCGATGCCCGCATTGCTGACGAAGGCCGTGATCGGTCCGAGATCGCGTTCGACGGCCGCGACGCAGGCGGCGAATCCGGCGCCGTCGGAGACGTCCGTCCTGACGAATAAGGCGCGCCGGCCCGCGGCCTCGACCAGCCGCGCGGTTTCCGCGCCCGAAGCGGGATCGTGGTCGGCGAGCGCGATCGCGGCGCCGTCCCGGGCGAGCCGGAGAGCGATGGCGCGTCCGAGGCCGCCCCCGCCGCCGGTGACGAGCGCGACGCTCATGCCTTGACCATTGGGCAGCCGCCCTCGCCGAGCGGACGCCACACGACGTCGGCCGGGATCGACTGCACGACCTTGTAGTAATCCCACGGGTACTTCGAGTCGGCCGGGCTCTTCACCTCGAACAGGTACATCGGATGGAGCTTGCGGCCGTCGGGCCGGATCGAGCCGTTGCCGAAGAGTGGATCATCGGTCGGCATCTCCTTCATCCGGGAGACGACGGCACGGCCGTCGGCCGCGCTGCCGAGCGATTGGACGGCGCGCAGGTAGTGCAGGGTCGAGGCATAGGCGCCGGCATGCAGTGCGCTCGGGTAGCGGTCGCGGTTTCTCGGGACAAATCGCTTCGTCCAGGCCCGGGTTCCCTCGTTCAGATCCCAGTAGAAGGCCTCGGTGAATTGCAGCCCCTTCGCCGTCTCAAGACCGAGGGAGTGGACGTCGGTGATGTAGAGGACCGTCGCTACGAGCTTCTGCCCACCCGCCGGGATGCCGAACTCGACCGCCTGCTTGATCGAGTTGACCGTGTCGCCCCCGGCGTTGATCAGACCGACGACCTGGGCTCCAGAGGCCTGTGCTTGCAGCAGGAAGGACGAGAAATCGGGCGTGTTGATCGGCGTCCGTACGCCGCCGATGACCTTGCCGCCGCTCCGCTCGACCACGCGCCGGACATCTCCCTCCATCGCGTGGCCGAAGGCGTAGTCGGCCGTGAGGGTGAACCACGAGCGCGCGCCGGAGGCGACGACTGCCGTCGCGGCGCCGGTCGCGAGCGCGTAGGTGTCGTAGGTCCAGTGGATCGTGTTCGGCGAGCAAGCCTTGCCGGTCAGATCGGAGGAGGACGGGCCTGAGGCCAGCATCACCTTGTTCTTGTCGCGCACCACGCTGCCGACCGCCAGGGCGACGGCCGAGTTCGGGACGTCGGTGACGACGTCGACCCCGTCCTGATCGATCCACTTCCGGGCAATCGACGCGGCGACGTCGGCCTTGTTCTGGTGATCGGCGCTCAGGATCTCGACGGGCAGCGAGGGGCCGGCACCGAGATCCTCCGCGGCCATCTGCGTGGCGAGGACCGAGCCCTGGCCCGTGCAGTCTGCGTAGAGGCTGGACATGTCGGTCAGGACGCCGACCCTGACCGGCCGCACCGGTTCGGCCCTGAGGCGGGTCGATCCCAGGACCGCCGCGCCGACCCCGCCGGCCAGGAATGTCCGGCGGCCGATCCGGCGCGCATTGAAGGCCGTCGATGGCATCGTATCCTCTCCCATGGTGATCGATCCGTGCGGGGGGACGGCGCGGGCGTTACGGGATCAGGCGCTTGAGCAGGCGCCGGTCCTCGACCGCGAAGCCGCCGCCATAGACATCGGACACCATGAACTGCGCCGACAGGATCTCGGGCTCCAGCGCCGCGATCGGATCGAAGGCGGAGGACTTCAGCGTCATCGCGGCCCGCCCGGGGCGCGGCTCGGAATAGGCGAGGGGCGTGCGCCGATAGACGATGTCGGCATAGGCCGTCTCCAGGCGCTCCGGATGCGGGAGGCGCCGGACGTGGATCTCGCCGCCCGGCTGCTCGTCGGCATCGACGAGGCGCACGACCGGCGCGTCCGGATCGGGTGTGAACCGGAATTCCGCCAGCGGACCGCCGCGGCGGTCGACCCGGCCGGAGATCGATCCGTCCGGAGCCTCGTCGAACGCGTATGTGCAATCCTTCTTGGTATAGCCGAAGAGTTCGCGGCCGGCAGCGATCCCCATCGGGTCGCTGCAATACATGTAGAGATGCGTCTGGGTGAACAATCCTTCGTAGCGGACCGCGACCGTCACCATGAGGTCGAACATGCGCCCTTGATGAAGCGACAGAGTATGCCCCGGCGAGGCCATGAAGCGGAAGGCGACCCGGTCGTTGACGAGCTCGAACGGCGTGTCGGCGAGCAGGGCGGCGACCTTTGCCCGATCGACCCGGGTCATGACCTCGACGGTCCGCAGCGCGCATTCCCATTCGACCGGATAGGCCGGCGCGTATTGCGGATTGACGCCGCTGTTCGGATGCATGTCGTAATCGCCGAACATCTTCTTGACGTCGTACACAGTGACCTCCTGGGTTTCGCTGCGGCGCTCGCGGCGATGATCGTCAGGTTCCGCTGCGAAGGATGAATGGGCATGGCGACCGGCGCCGCCGAATCAGCCCGACGATCCGCGCTTCAGGTCTGCAACCGGGGGCCGGCAGCGCTTGCCGGCCCGTGTGGCGTGTCATGGCCGGGAGCATCCATGCGGCGTCGGACCGCTCTCCGACGACGGGCAGCCCCGACGTTTCGTCCCTTTTCGGCTGGTTCGGGTCGGCAGACCGGCCTCGCAGCCTCGCCGTCGCCCTTGTTAGAGCGTACACTGCATCCAGTGTACATTGGAGTCAACCGCCGTCACCGGGGACGGACGCCATCGCGTCGCCCCGCGGCCGTTCCCGGGAGAAGCGTATGACGATCGACCGGAGACCGGCACGGGACGAGGCGGACCGGCGGGCGCCGCTCGTCACATCGTCCGCTGTCTCGCTGCAGGACCGGATCTACGCCCACCTCAAAGCAGGGATCGCGGAAGGCCGCATCCGGCCTGGGACCCGGCTGCTCGAGTCGCAGCTTGCTCGGACATTCGGCGTCAGCCGCTCGCCGGCCCGCGGCGCCCTGAATGCCCTGGCGGCGGAGCGGCTCGTCTCCGAGGACGGGGCGCGTGGCTACAGGGTCGGGGGCATCGCTGCAGCCGGGGAAGGGGAGGATGCGGCACCACCGCTCGATCCTGCGCCGATGCCCCATCAGCGCCGATGGGAAACCCTGTACGGCGCGGTTGAGCAGGAACTCTACGGGCAGATCCTGTTTCACTCGGTTCGCGTCAACGACCTGCGGCTCGCTCAGCATTACGGCGTGAGCCGGACGGTGACGCGCGACCTCCTTGCCCGCATGGACGGCGTCGGCCTCGTCACCAAGGATGCCGCCGGGCGCTGGGTGGCCCGCCGGGTGACGCCGCAACGGATCCGCAACCTCTACGCGCTGCGCCGGCTGCTCGAACCGGTCTTGCTGGCCGAGGCCGTGCCGCGCGTTCCGACGGCCCTGCTCCGGCAGGCGAAAGCGCATGTCGAAGCGACGCTGGCCCGGCCCGCGATCGACGGCGAGGATTTCGACCGGGCCGAGACCGATCTGCATCGGGATCTTCTCGGCCATTCGGGGAACGACGAGCTGATTCACGCCCTCAAGCCAACGCATTTCCTGTTCGGCCCGACGCGGCACCTGATCGACCCGATCCTCGGGATCCCGATGCACAAGATCGAGCATGCCCTGCACGAGCACCTCGCCATCCTGGATCATCTGCTCGACGGCGATGCGCGCGGGGCGGCTCTGCTCTTGGAGCGGCATCTCACCGAGGCTGTCGACCGGTGGCTTGGCCGGTTCGAGGTCGCGGCAACCCTCGGCAGCGTCGCCTGCCCGGATTACCTGACCCCGTCAGAGTAGAAGCCGAGGCTGCCTTTCAGATCCGCGAGGCGTCCCGCCGCTTCACACGTCCCGATCCCGGCGCGCACCGGCATCGGGCGAGGCCATCGCAGCGGAGTCGACGAGGCGATCGTACTCCTCCGCCGTGGCGAAGCCCAGGGCGATCGCCGCCGCGCGCGGGGTCACCCCCTCGCTCATGGCCGTCCGGGTGATCGCGGCGACGCGATTGTCGCCGAGGGTCGGGTTGAGGGCCGTGGCGAGCAGCAGGGCATTCGCTACGTTGCCGGCGAGGCAGTCTCGATCGACGTCAGGTCCCGCACCAGCCGCAGGGCGAAGATGCGTGCGCCGTCCGCCAGCACCCGGATCGATTGCAGCAAGTTGTATATCAGGACCGGCTTGGCGACGTTCAGCTCGAACGTCCCGGAGGCGCCCGCCGCCGAGACCGTGGCGTGATTGCCGACGACCTGGAACGCGGCCTGCACCAGGGCCTCGGCGACCGTCGCGTTGCGCTTGCCCGGCATGATCGACGACGACAAGCCGTCGTCGGGGATCACGAGCTCGCCGAGACCACAGCGAGGCCCGGAGCCGAGCAGGCGGATATCGTTGGCGATCTTGATCGCTGAGACCGCCAGCACGTTGAGGGCGCCCGAGACCTCGACCAGGGCGTCATGGGCGCCCATCCCCTCGAACTTGCTGGGGTTGGGGACGACGGGAAGCCCCGAGAGGGCCGCGACCTCCGCGCAGAAGGCGTCGTCGAACCCCGTAGACGGCCCGATGATCGTCGATGAAACTGATCATGGCCGCGACCGGCGGTCGAGCTCCGCCATGGCAAAATACGCCGACGCCTTGCGCAGGATCTCGTTGGCCTGGCGCAGCTCGCGAACTTCTCGCTCCAGCGCCTTGATCCGCTCGCGCTCGTCCGTCGTCTGCCCGGGTCGCACATCTTGATCACGCTCGGACTGGCGCACCCAGTTCCGTAGCGTCTCACCCGAGCAGCCGATCTTGGCCGCGATCGACTGGATCGCCGACCACTGCGAGCCGTGCTCGCCCTCATGGTCGCGCACCATCCGCACCGCGCGCTCGCGCACCTCAGGGGAAAACGGCGCTGTTCGCTTCGTCATGGCTCCATCCTCTCAGAAGTCGGAGCCTCCAGGAAACCCGGGGCGGTTCATCCCTCTTCACCAGAGGCTTGCGCTGCATCGTCAGGCTCATCGTGACCGCCACACCCATTCCTCCCTTGTGGACAAAAAACCCTTGTGCACAACAAAAACTGATGGATGGTGAGGTAGCCGCTTAGAGCGCTTCACGATTGCGTTGCAATCGCGAAGCTTCTCTCGCTGTTTGATTTTGCCGCATTGTCTACGACGAACCGGTATCCACTTCGTCGAAAAATGCTCTAGTCCTTCAGCTCCTTTTCGATATCAGCGAGCAGCGCCAAGTGCTCCTTGATCTGGCCTCTGGCGAGCTTAGCAACGCTAAGGTTCTCACGGTCCTTGCCGGTAGCCAGATAGGTCTCTTGAATCTTCAGCAGTTCCTGGTGTCCCTCAATCTGCCCCTTGATATACTCACGGTCGAATGCAGACCCCGCCTTTGCGCTCTCCAGCTTCTCCAGCATCGCCTTGCCCTTGGCATCAAGTTGGCTCGTAACCTCAGCGTCGGACGGAGGCTTCACCTGACCGCTGGCTGCGACCGTCTGGTCGCGCATCCCCTTCAGGATGTCAGCAATGGTTTCCTGCTCAGCCACCTCGAACTGAGCAAACTGCTTAACGTCATCGTCCTTAGCTTTCTTCAAAGCCACGCGACTGGCCGCCAGCGACATCGATCCGGCGGCAAGGGTGTCAGCGGCGTGCTTAGCCTCCGCCTCTCCCATCTTGGCACCCGTGTTTCCCGATGCGGACGAAGCCGAGCTTGTCGGGTTCTGCGCGAAGGCCGCGTTGATGAAGGAGGGAATTGCGATGGCCGAGGCAAGCGCGGTGAGAGCGATACGGCGGTTCATGGGCATTCCTCGTGGTGCTGTGAGGGTCCAAACGCCGCCACCAACTCCGGGTGAGTATCTATGGTTCACGCCGTAGCCAGAGCGGCAGCGATGCCGCAGCCCCTCGCACCACTTCCGGTGCCTAGATCTTTGCCGTCTCGGCCGGCGCTTCGGCTCCTGCGATCCTGGCGCCTCCCCCCTCCTCACCGTTGCACCCGCTCGGCAGCTTCACGGCCTCGATACAAGCCCGCACAGCCTCGATAGGCGCCGCTCCGGGTCCCAGGACGTGAGGCAGGAGCGAAGGCGCACCGCGAGTCACTGACGCCGTTCGCAGGCTTGGCAGCGGGTAGCCTACCTGTCCTCAGCGATGCCGCCGCAAGGGCTCGTGGGGCTGTCTCAGGGTGCCCTTCATGCCCATTCCGAAGCGGAACCGGAGGCTAAGCGCGATGCGAGGGAAGGGGCCCTGAACTGCCTTCCGGTTCGATTCCCTCTCTCTCCGTCGAACCGACTCCCCCAGGATTCCAGTGCTACAGTTTTGCGCTACAGCTGGCACCCCACGCAGCGCCTAAGTCATTGTTTTTATTGGCACATGGATGTTGGATCGGAATGTCCCACCCCTTCCGCCAACGATCTCAATGATTTGGACTGACTGTCGCAGAGAACGACCTTCGGTTCCGGTCTCGCTTTTTCTCCGAGCCCACGCTCCTGGACGTTTGGGCTTGGCATGGACCATTCGAGAGTGGTCAACAGCCGGATGCGTCAGCATCTGAGAGCCTGTTCGAGCGGTTGATCGGCTTCTGGATTGTTGAGAGCATCGAACGCCATCAGGCAGGCGACGACGGCGAGCGTCCTGTCGCGCCATCGAGGCACCCGGGGCGCTCGCGCAGTAGCCCACCCCCATGGCTCATGAAGACTGATCGCATGACCTCGTCGTCGGTGTCGGTACGGTCGAGTCCTCGATCATCCCCCGATCGCGGTGCGGTCGGGGGATGATCGATCGTCGATTCTGCGGCATGGTCTGCGACGATCCGCGATCGAGGTCGTCGGCCACGGCGCCCGACGGCCGGCCATCCACGGCAAAAGGCACGGCATGAGGCACGGCATGAAGGCTGAGATCGGAACCCCGGAGGCGGTCGGCCTCTCGTCGGAGCGGCTGGAGCGGATCGTCCCGTGGATGCGGAGCTACGTCGAGGCCGGCAAGCTGCCGGGCCTGTCGGTGACCATGGCCCGGCGCGGCCAGGTGGTGTTCTCCCGCACGGAGGGCCTGCGCGACCTCGCCCGGGGCCTGCCGATGGAGCACGACACGATCGTGCGGATCTACTCGATGACGAAGCCGCTGACCTCGGTGGCGATCCTGATGCTGTACGAGGAGGGTCGGTTTCAGCTCGACGACCCCATCACCCGCGTCCTGCCGGACTTCCGGGACATGCGGGTCCTCGTCGGCGGCAGCCGCGCCAAGCCGGAGACGGTGCCGGCGGAGCGCGACATCACCTTTCGCGATCTCCTGACCCACACCTCGGGCCTGTCCTACGGCTTCATGGACGCGACGCTGGTCGACCGGATGTACCGGGAGGAGGGTGTCGACTTCCAGACCGCAGAGACCTCGCTCGCCGAGGTCGTCGCCAAGGCCGCCCGCCTGCCGCTTCTCGCCCAGCCGGGGGCGGAGTGGAACTACAGCATCGCCACCGACGTGCTCGGCCACCTCGTGGCGGTGATCTCCGGAATTCCCTTCGACGAGTTCCTGCGCGAGCGGATCATCCGGCCGCTCGGCATGGTCGATACCGATTTCCATGTTCCGCCTGAGAAGATCGCCCGCTTCGCCTCGAACTACGCGCTCGGCGAAGGCGGCCGGCTGACTCTGATCGACGATGCCCGGGACGGGCGCTACGCGCGACCCCGCACCGTGCCGTCGGGCGGCGGCGGCCTCGTCTCGACGGCGGCCGACTATGCCCGGTTCTGCCGCTTCATCCTGGGTGGCGGCGCCCTCGACGGCGTGCGGCTGCTGGGCCGCAAGACCGTGGCGCTGATGACCGCCAACCACCTGCGCGGCGACCTCGCCGAGATGGGCCAGCCGCGTTTTTCGGAGTCGAGCTACAGCGGCATCGGCTTCGGGCTGGGCTTCTCGGTGATGCTCGATCCGGCCAAGGCCCAGATTCTCGGCACCCCGGGCGAGGTCGCCTGGGGCGGGGCGGCCTCGACGGCGTTCTGGATCGACCCCGCCGAGGACCTGTTCGTGATCCTGCTGACGCAGCTCATGCCGTCCTCGACCTGGCCGATCCGGCGCGAGCTGCGGGTGCTCACCTACGCGGCGATCACGGGGTGATCGCAGGGATCACGGGGTGATCGCAGGGATCACGGAGTGATCGCCGCGAGTGGTCACCCCACCGCCCGGCGGTAGAGGTGCCAGGTGGCGTGGCCGAGCACCGGCAGCACCACCGCGAGGCCGACGAACAGCGACACCATGCCGAGGACGAGCAGTCCGGCCACGATGGCGCCCCAGGCGAGCATCGTGCCGGGATTCTCGCGCATCAGCGCCAGCGAGGTCTCGATGGCGGTGCCGGCCTCCACGTCCTTGTCGATGATGAGCGGGATCGAGACCGCGCTCACGGCGAGCGCCAGGAGCGAGAAAGCAGCCCCGACGAGGTTGCCGGCGAGGATCAGCGCCCAGCCGCGGGGCGTGGTCAGCACGTCACCGAGGAAGACGGTGAGCGAGGGCTCGGTCACCCCGCCATAGAGGCTCCAGTACAGCCCCGTCGCGGCCCCCATCCAGGCGAGAAAGATCAGCGCCAGCACCCCGCCGACCGCCATCACGGCCCTGGCCGAGCGGCCATGCAGGGGGGCATAGGCTTCCGCCAGGGTCGCGGGCAGGCCCCATTCACGCCGCCGGCTCATCTCGTAGAGACCGAGCGCCGCGAAGGGGCCGATCAGCGCGAAGCCGGCCGCGAGGGGGAACAGGATCGGGATCAGGTCCTGCTCGAAGGTCGCCGCCGCGATGATCACGCCGGCCAGCGGATAGATCAGCACCACGAACAGCACGTGGGTCGGCATCGCCAGGAAGTCGTCGA
The DNA here is from genome assembly GCF_001043915.1 of Methylobacterium aquaticum. GTDB lineage: Bacteria > Pseudomonadota > Alphaproteobacteria > Rhizobiales > Beijerinckiaceae > Methylobacterium > Methylobacterium aquaticum. The sequence continues at coordinate 10,768 of NZ_LABX01000203.1, forward strand.
CGCCCCGCGACAGGGCGGCCTTGAGATCCGGGATGCCGATCCGCCGCACGGCGGGGCGGGCGGCGGCAAAGCCGGGGGCAAAGATGGGCGAACTCGTCATCGCGTTTCCTCCGGGGGGAGGCACCCGCGACGGGGAGGCCGGGCCGCGTTCGGGCCGTCTGTCGGCGGTCCTCAGGCGCCCGGTCCGGCCCGCACGGACACCGGACAGATCGGTCGCATCAGAGCTGGACTACTCACACCGGGCGGGACGGTCCCACCCCACGACTTGAGGCTAACGCCGCGCCGGCCTGCCCGCCAAGGGGGTGGAGCGCACGATCGCGTGACGGTGCGCGGTGCCGCAGCCAGCCGAGGCTTCTCCCGAGCGCCCGGCCGGGCGCGCTCAACCGGGATGGACCAGAATATTGACCAGCCGCCCGAACGGGTCGCGGACGTAGAACCGCCTTACACCCCACGGCTCCTGCACGGGGCCGTACTCGATCGCATGGCCCGCCTCCGTCGCTCGCCGGAGCACGGCATCCAGGTCGTCGACCTCGACCGAGACGTCGGGGACCGGCGTCTCCGACCCTCCCTCGCAGGCCACGCTGATCTGCGGCGTCGCCGACGCGCCCGAAGCCGCGAAGGTCAGGATCCAGCCGTGATCCATGACCAGTTCGAGGCCGAGAACCTCTCCGTAGAAGGCCCGCGCTGCGTCGAGCCGCGTCGCCGGGATGTTGGTCACGATACGCTTCACGGCCATGGTTCGCTCCGTCTTGAGCCCGCTCCCCCTTGGCATCGCATCGGACCCCACACGTCCCGGCCTGTCGAGGCCGATCCCCCGGGGTGCCGCCCCGCCGGCTTCCACGCTACAAGAGGCCATCGTCGTTCCACCCAAGGCCCATCATGCCGAGCACGCCCCGCGCCGCGATCATCCCGGTCACGCCGTTCCAGCAGAACTGCACCCTCCTGTGGTGCGAGGCGACGAAGCGGGCCGCCGTGATCGATCCGGGCGGCGACCTCGACCGGATCCAGGCGGCGATCGCCAAGGCCGGGGTCACGGTCGAGAAGATCCTGCTCACCCACGGCCACATCGATCACGCCGGCGGTGCCGCCGACCTGCGCGACGCCCTGTCGGTGCCGGTCGAGGGGCCGCACCTCGCCGACAAGCCGCTCCTCGACCGGCTGCCCGAGGCCGGGGCGGCCTACGGCCTCGCCGGCGCCAAGGTCGTCACGCCCGACCGCTGGCTTGCCGAGGGCGACAGCGTGACGGTCGGCGAACTGACCTTCGACGTGCTGCATTGCCCCGGCCATTCCCCGGGCAGCGTCGTGCTGGTGAGCCGGGACGCCCGCTTCGCCCAGGTCGGCGACGTGCTGTTCCGCGGCTCGGTCGGCCGCACCGACCTGCCGGGGGGCGACCACGCCGCCCTGATCGCGTCGATCAAGACCAAGCTGCTGCCGCTCGGCGACGACGTCGCCTTCATCCCGGGCCATGGCCCGACCAGCACGATCGGCCAGGAGCGGCTGTCGAACCCGTTCCTTCAGTGAGGAAGCCGCCCATGGACCCGCGTCTGGACCTGCGCCCTCTCGGCCGTTCCGGCCTCTCCGTCCCGCCCTTCTGCTTCGGCGGCAACGTCTTCGGCTGGACCGCCGACGAGGCGACCTCCTTCGCGCTGCTCGACCGGCTCACGGAGACCGGCTTCACCTTCATCGACACCGCCGACGTCTATTCGCGCTGGGCTCCGGGCCATCAGGGCGGCGAGTCGGAGGCGGTGATCGGGCGCTGGCTCAAGGCCCGCGGCAGCCGCGACCGGATGGTGATCGCCACCAAGGTCGGGATGGAGATGGGGCAAGGTCCCTCGGGCGACAGCCGCAAGGGCCTGACCGCGCCGTACATCGAACGGGCCGTCGAGGAGTCCTTGCGCCGGCTTCAGACCGACCGGATCGATCTCTACCAGTCCCATACCGACGATGCCGGGACGCCGCTGGAGGAGACGCTCTCGGCCTATGACCGGCTGATCCGCGCCGGCAAGGTGCGGGCGATCGGCGCCTCGAACTACACCGCCGCCCGCCTGCGCGAGGCGCTGGCGGTCTCGGCCCGCGAGGGATTGCCGCGCTACGAATCCCTCCAGCCCGAATACAGCCTCGCCGAGCGCGGCGGCTACGAGGCGGAGCTGGAACCCCTGTGCCGGGAGGAGGGAATCGGGGTGATCTCCTACTTCTCCCTGGCGGCGGGCTTCCTGACCGGCAAGTACCGGCAGGAAGGCGCCGCCGCGGGCCGCGCCCGGGAAGCGCGGGTCTCGCGCTACCTCAACCCGAACGGCCTCGCGTTTCTCGACCTCCTCGACGAGGTGGCGCGCGACCACGGCGCCACGCCGGCCCAGGTCGCCATCGCGTGGCTGGTCGCGCGGCCGGGCCTCACCGCGCCGATCGCCAGCGCCACCTCGGTGGCGCAGCTCGACGAGATCCTGGGGGGCGTGCGGCTCACCCTCGACCCGGCCGCGGTGGCGCGGCTCGACACGGCGAGCGGGAGTTCGCTCAAGGGCTGACGGACGCCCGTTGGCGGATCCTTAACGGGGTGCGGCGAAACGTACCCTGCAAGAGGATGCGGCGGGGGTGGGCGGGCTGCCGGACACCCCCGCCGGGCACCGGAAATGCGGCGCTTGCGGCGCCGAAAACCGATGCAATGTCAAGGCGGAACGCTTACATCAGGGAGACACCGGATCGTGGCCGCCACGGCCCGGACATCGTGAGACACGACGAGACCCAGACGGCGCCGGATCGCAGACCGGCGCCGGCGCGGGCCGCGCCTCCCCGGGAGGCGTGCCCGCCCGCACCAGGAACCGACATGGCCGAACCCGCCCGCGATCTGACCCCCGACACCTACGGCGCCGACTCGATCAAGGTCCTGAAGGGCCTGGATGCCGTGCGCAAGCGGCCGGGCATGTATATCGGCGACACCGACGACGGCTCGGGCCTGCACCACATGGTGTACGAAGTCGTCGACAACGCCATCGACGAGGCGCTGGCCGGCCACGCGACGCTCGTCACCGTCACCCTCAACGCCGACGGCTCCTGCACGGTCTCCGACAATGGCCGCGGCATCCCGACCGACATCCATCCGGAGGAGGGCGTCTCGGCGGCCGAGGTCATCATGACCCAGCTGCATGCCGGCGGTAAGTTCGACCAGAATTCCTACAAGGTCTCGGGCGGCCTGCACGGCGTCGGCGTCTCGGTGGTGAACGCCCTCTCGACCTGGCTGCGCCTGCGCGTCTGGCGCGGCGGCCAGGAGCACGCGATGGAGTTCCGCCACGGCGACGCGGTCTCGGCCCTCGCCGTCGTCGGCCCGGCGGGCGACCGGCGCGGCACCGAGGTGACCTTCCTGCCCTCGCCCGAAACCTTCACGATGATCGAGTTCGATTACGCGACGCTGGAGAAGCGCCTGCGGGAACTCGCCTTCCTGAATTCCGGCGTCCGCATCGTGCTGACCGATGCCCGCCACGCCGAGCACCGGCGCGACGAACTCGTCTACGAGGGCGGGGTCGAGGCGTTCGTGCGCTATCTCGACCGGGCGAAGGAGCCGCAGATCGAGGCGCCGATCGTGCTCCGCCAGGAGCGCGACGGCATCGGCGTCGAGGTGGCGTTGTGGTGGAACGACACGTTCCACGAGAATGTGCTGTGCTTCACCAACAACATCCCGCAGCGCGACGGCGGCACCCATCTGGCCGGGTTCCGGGCCGCGCTCACCCGCCAGATCACCGGCTACGCCGAGGCGAGCGGGGTGACCAAGAAGGAGAAGGTCGCGCTCACCGGCGAGGATTGCCGCGAGGGGCTGACCGCGGTGGTCTCGGTGAAGGTGCCCGACCCGAAATTCTCCTCGCAGACCAAGGACAAGCTCGTCTCCTCGGAGGTCCGGCCGGCGGTCGAGGGCGTCATGAACGCGACCCTCGGCACCTGGCTCGAGGAGCATCCGAACGAGGCGCGCATCATCGCCGCCAAGGTGGCGCTCGCCGCCGCCGCCCGGGAGGCGGCCCGCAAGGCGCGCGACCTCACCACCCGCAAGGGCGCGCTCGACATCGCCTCGCTGCCCGGCAAGCTCGCCGATTGCCAGGAACGCGATCCCTCGAAATGCGAGATCCTGCTGGTCGAGGGCGACTCGGCCGGCGGCTCGGCCAAGCAGGGCCGCGACCGCACCTTCCAGGCGGTGCTCCCCCTGCGCGGAAAAATCCTCAACGTCGAGCGGGCGCGCCTCGACAAGATGCTGTCGAGCCAGGAGATCGGCACGCTGATCACCGCGCTCGGCACCGGGATCGGCCGGGACGGTGCCCACGCCTTCAACCCCGACAAGCTGCGCTACCACCGCATCATCATCATGACCGATGCGGATGTCGACGGCTCGCATATCCGCACGCTGCTGCTGACGTTCTTCTTCCGCCAGATGCCGGAGCTGATCGAGCGCGGCCACCTCTACATCGCCCAGCCACCGCTCTACAAAGCCCAGAAGGGCAAGACCGCGATCTACCTGAAGGACGACCGGGCGCTGGAGGATTACCTGATCGACGGCGGCGTCGACGGGGCGGTGCTCAAGCTCGCCACCGGCACCGAGTTCGGCGGGGCCCAGCTCAAGACCCTGGTCGACGAGGCGCGCGGCGTGCGCCAGGTGCTGCACGGGATGCATTCGCGCTACGACCGCGTCGTGGTCGAGCAGGCGGCGATCGCCGGCGCCCTGCGTCCCTCGGTCGCCGGCAACCCCGACGAGGCCGAGGTGGTGGCCGACGAGATCGCCCGGCGCCTCAACGCGATCGCGGACGAGATCGAGCAGGGCTGGGAGGGCGAGGCCAAGGAGGGCGGCTACGTGCTGTCGCGGACGCTTCGCGGCGTGCGCCAGGTCGCGGTGCTCGACGAGGCGCTGATCCACTCGCAGGAGGCGCGCCGCCTCGACGAGCGGGCCGAGACCCTGAGCGAGATCTACGGCGCCCCCGTCACCCTGGTACGCCGCGGCGACCAGACGATGCTGCACGGGCCGGTCGCCCTGTTCGAGGGCATGATGGCGCTCGGCCGCAAGGGGCTGCAATTGCAGCGCTACAAGGGGCTGGGCGAGATGACCGCCCAGCAGCTCTGGGAGACGACGCTGGACCGCGACGTGCGCTCGCTGCTCCAGGTCAAGGTCAAGGACACGACCGATGCCGACGACCTGTTCGTCAAGCTGATGGGCGACGTGGTCGAGCCGCGCCGGGAGTTCATCCAGGAAAACGCGCTCAACGTGGCCAATCTCGACGTGTGAGGGTGAGACCGATGGATCAGGCCACGCTCGCCCCCTTCTCCGATTACGTCCTGCCGGAAGCAACCCTGCCGGAGCTGCCGGGTCACTACCGCGGCAAGGTGCGGGACAATTACGACCTGCCGGACGGCCGGCGGATCCTGATCACCAGCGACCGCCTGAGCGCCTTCGACCGGGAGCTGGCGGCGATCCCGCTGAAAGGTCAGGTCCTGACCCAGACCGCGCGCTACTGGTTCGAGGCGACCCGGGACATCTGCGACAACCACGTGCTGGCCTATCCCGACCCGAACGTGGTGGTGGGGCGGCACCTCACCATCCTGCCGGTCGAGATCGTGGTGCGCGGCTACCTCGCGGGCAGCACCGGCACCTCGATCCTGACCCTCTACAAGACCGGGCAGCGCGAGATGTACGGCCACCGGCTGCCCGACGGGATGCGGCCGCATGAGCCTCTGCCGCAGCCGATCATCACGCCGACCACCAAGGCCGGCCATGGCGACCACGACGCGCCGCTCTCGGCGGCCGAGATCCTGGAGCGGGGCCTGCTGACGGAGGCGCAGTGGCGCATGGTGTCGGAGGCGGCCTTGGCGCTGTTTGCCCGCGGCCAGGCCCTGGCGGCTGAGCGCGGCCTGATCCTCGCCGACACCAAATACGAGTTCGGCACGGATGCCGAGGGGCGGATCGTTCTGGCCGACGAGATCCACACCCCGGACAGCAGCCGCTACTGGTTCGCCGGGAGCTATCCCGGGCACCTGGCGGCCGGCACCCTGCCGGAGAGCTTCGACAAGGACGTGGTCCGCAACTGGGTCGCAGCCCGCTGCGATCCCTACCGCGATCCGGTGCCGGAGATCCCGCCCGAGGTGGTCCTGCGCACCGCCGCCACCTATGTCAGCGCCTTCGAGACGATCACGGGCCAGCCCTTCGCCCTGCCGGACACGAGCGAGCCGCCCCTGGCGCGCATCCGCCGCAACATCGCGGCGTATCTCGCGGCATAGAACGGGTCGCGCGGGTTCCCCCCTGTGCCCGGGGGCGGCAAGGCTGTCCGGGGAACGGGGGAAGCCCGCGCCCTTTCGCTTCTGGACACCTCCGCCCCAGCGTCGCCTTATACCATCGGCCCAAGATGCTGACGCATCGGGCCGATGAACCATCTCAAATTTTCGATACTCAGCCAAAGGCTTAGCGAAAATTGGAGAACGGCACCAAAGGTCGTTTCCAACAACCGTTGGTATTAAGCCTCCGGATCGGCCCGGGTCGAGAACCGGTCGCGCGCCGTGAAGCGGTCCGCCGGCAGGCCGGAGGGCAGCAGGCCGCGATAGATCTCGCGGGACAGGAACGAGCGCTCAATCTCCATCTGCTCCTCGTCGAGGTCGACGTACCAGCAGCGGCGCCGGGGCGACCAGCGGTAGTTGCGGTCCTTGAGCCGGTCCTTGAGGGCGATCGGGGCGTCGGACGCCCAGAGCCGCACGGTCGGCCGCCGCGCCGCCTCGAGGAGCGCGGCGAGGGCGAGCCGCCCCGAGGCCCGCAACGGTCGGGCGAGGATCGCGAGCAGGGCCTCGCAATCGTCGATCGCCCGGTGGCCGTTGTGGAAATGGCCGTGATCGGCGAGCAGGTGGCCGAGCCGCATCCCCTCGTGTCCTTCCGCCCGCCAGGGGATCTGGTGGCAGGAGCAGGCCCAGTTGCGCGAGACGAAGATCGGCCAGCGGCGCTCGCACATCTGCCGGTCGAAGCGGGCATTGTGGGCGATGACCACCCGCGCCTCGGCGGCGAGCGCCTCGACCGCCGCGTCGTCGATGCGCTGGCCGGCGACGTCGGCGTCGGTGATGCCGGTGAGGCGCACCACCGCCTCGGGGATCGGGAGGGAGGGCTGGTGGAGCTGGTTGAACCGCTCCCGCACCCGATAGATCCGACCGCTGGCGCCGTACTCGAACGAGATGATGCCGAGTTCGATCACCTCGTCGGCGGTCACGTCGATGCCGGTGGTCTCGGTGTCGAGGATCAGCCCGACGAAGGTCGGCTCCTCGGGCTCCTCGGCCGGGGGGACGAAGGGGCCGAGACGGCGCAGGACCCGGTAGTCGCCGGTGCGCTCCAGGATGGCGGCGATGTCGTCGAGCGCGTCGGTCAAGCGGCGTCTTACCTTAGGCCATGCGGCCGCGCGGCGGCGGCGCGTGTCGTTGCTTGAGGCATGGATTAAACCCGGCCCGGCCGCCGGGCCAAGAGCCGGGCCGCCGCACTCCACACTATTCGCATCCGGCACCTGAAAAAGGCGCTCACCCGGAGTTTGTACCCTATATCGCTACATCTATCATCGCTTGCACGGCAATCAAATTGCACATGCATCAAACATCAAATATCTGCAATACTCTCTCGACAAAAATTTCCAAGAGCATAGTCTCCCTCGCCTGACCATTTATCGGTTTTCAGTCTTCCAGAGGGGCGGCAGCGGGCGCAGGGCCTGCATGAGCTTGGCGATGCGGCGGAAGCCGCGGGTGAAACATGACAGCTTGGAGCGCGCCACCTTGGCGGGTTGCCGTGTCACATCTTTTTTTTGGCGGGGGTTGGATGATGAACCTCATCCCATCGCCCGGTCGAGACGGCACCGTCGAGAGCCAGGGCCATCACCCGCAGCAGACGGGCGAGCTGGTCAGGGTCGCGACGCTGCCTGTTGTCGATGCCAAAACCGCGCGACTTGAAGGCGGAGAACATCGGCTCGATCGCCCAGCGCTCGGAGTATTCCAGCGTCGTGCGATAGCTTGGCTTATCATACCATCGGCCCACGATGCTGACGCATCGAGCCGATGAACCATCTCAAATTTTCGATATTAAGCCAAAGGCTTAGCGAAAATTGGAGAACGGCACCAAAGGTCGTTTTCAACGACCGTTGGTATCAGACATGGCGATGATCCAGGGCTGGTCATGACCAGGATCGTGGATGATGCCGATCTGGGTCTTGGCCGGCCGTGCCGTCAACGCGACGTCTTCGAGATGAAAATCCTTGCTCTTCGCCCGCGCCGCCGTTGTGGTTCGGCCCGCGCTTGGATACTAAATGCCAGTTTTCTGAGTCGGGAGCATAGTGACAAGCCCTGCTCCGCTAAAGCGCTTCACGATTGCGTTGCAATCGCGAAGCTTCTCTATCTCTTTGATTGTGCCGCATTGTCTACGACGAACCGGTATCCACTTCGTCGGAAAATGCTCTCAAGGATCACTCCGGCCCCGTCCGCCCGGCCAATTCGTCGATCAATCCCTGCATCGAGGCGGGCACCGCATCCGGCACCTGCCCGGCATACATGTTGCGCAAGAGGCGGCCGATCTCGGTCAGGGAGACGCTGCCCTTGACGATCACCCGCTCGGTGTCGCGGCCCAGCCGCTCCTTCTCGGCCGGGGTGATGTCCTTGGCGGTCAGCACCACCACCGGCACGTCGCCGCCCTCGGGCCGGGCGCGGAGCTGCGTCAGGAAGGCGAAGCCGTCCATCACCGGCATCATCAGGTCGAGAAGGATCAGGGAGGGGCGGCCCTCGTCGAGGCGGGCAAGGCCGGCGGCGCCGTTCTCCGCCTCGCGCACGGTCCAGCCATCCCGGGACAGGCTGCGGCGCAGGCGCTCGCGGGCATCCGCGTCGTCGTCGACGAGGAGCACCGTGCCGGGGGCGTCGGCCGGGCGGTAGCGCTCCATCAGCCCCTTGAGATGCTCCCAATCGATCGGCTTGACCAAGTAGTCGGTGGCGCCGAGCGCCCGGCCGAGGCCCTGCTCGTTGACGACCGAGGTCATGATCACCGGGGTCGCGGCGAGATCCGGGTCGCTGCGGATGGCGTGCAGCACCGACCAGCCGTCCATCCGCGGCATCTCGATGTCGAGGAGAATCGCCCGGGGCCTGAGGGCCCGGGCGAGGGCCAGCCCGGCCTTGCCGTCGCTGGCGGTGCGGACCCGGAAGCCCTCGCGTTCGAGGAAGCGGGAGAGCAGGTCGCGCGCCGCCGGGTCGTCGTCGACGAGGAGGACCACGTCGTGGCGAGCGGCCTCCTCCTTCGCCTCGGCGAGCGCCCGCACCTCCTCCGGCGTCGGCTCGTCGTCCTGCGCCGCCAGGACGGCCGGCAACCGGAGGGTGAAAGTCGCGCCCTCGCCATAGGTCGAGGCGACCGTGATGTCGCCCCCCATGCGCCGGCAGAAGGCGCGGGTGATGGCCAGCCCCAGGCCGGTGCCGCCGAATTGCCGCGTGGTCGATTCGTCGGCCTGGGCGAAGCGCTCGAACAGCCGGCCGCACTGCACCTCGGTGAGGCCGATGCCGGTATCCGCGACCGTGAAGGTCAGCCACCCGGCCTCTTCGACCGTCTCGCGCCGGGCCGACAGGGTGATGGTGCCGGCTTCCGTGAACTTCGCCGCGTTGCCGAGCAGGTTGACCAGGCATTGGCGCACCTTGCCCTGGTCCTGGTGCATGGCGCCGGCATCGTCGGCGATGTCGAGGACCAGGCGGTTGCGCTTCTTGGCGATCAGCGACTCGGTCGCCGCCACCACGTCGTCGACCATGTCGGCGACGGAAAAGTCCTCCGCCGCCACCGTCATGCGGCCGGCTTCGATCTTCGAGATGTCGAGGACGTCGTTGATGAGGCCGAGCAGATGGCGCGCCGACGCCTCGATCTTGCGCAGATCCGGCAGCAGCTCGGCCTGGCCGAGATCCTCCAGCTCCTCGGCCAGCATCTCCGAATAGCCGATCACCGCCGAGAGCGGCGTGCGCAGCTCGTGGCTCATATTGGCGATGAACTGGCTCTTGGCGCGGTTGGCCGCCTCGGCGGCGTGGCGGGCACGCTCGATCTCGGCCTCGGCCTCCTTGCGGTCGGTGATGTCGACATGCATGCCGACCCATTCGCGCAACGACCCATCCTCGGCGATCACGGGTGTGGCCCGCACCTCCATGTGGCGCCAGGCTCCGTCGCGCCGGCGCATCCGATACTCGATCTCGAAGGGGGTGCGTGCCTCGACGGCCCGGGCCCACGCCTCGGCGGCGCGGCCGCGATCGTCCGGATGGACCGCCTCGACCCAGCCCCAGCCCTGCGCCTCCTCGTCGCTCTGGCCGGTATAGGCGGTCCAGCGCCATTGCCCGATCGAGAGTTCGCCCGAGGCATCCGCCGACCAGATGATCGCCGCGGCGCTGTCGACGAGGGCGCGGAACCGGTCCTGGGCGTGGCGCAGGCGCTCCTCGGTGGTCCGCCTGCGGGTGATGTCGGTGTTGGTGCCGTACCAGCGCACGATCCGGCCTGAGCCATCACGGAACGGCTGGGCCCGGGACAGGAACCAGCGATAGACGCCGTCGGCCCCTTTGAGCGGAAACGTGTCCTCCCACGGCTCGCCGGTGGCGAAGGCGCGGCGGAAGCGCGCCTCGACCCGCTCCAGGTGGTCCGGGTGGTGGAGGCTGCGCCAGCCCCAGCCCCGCATCGTCTCGATCGTGGTGCCGGTGTAGTCGTACCAGCGCTGATTGTACCAGACGAGACTGCCATCCGCCTCGGCGATCCAGGCGAGTTGCGGCAGCGACTCGGCGAGGTTGCGGTAATCGTCCTCCCGCAGGTCGGCCTCGCTCATCGGCGGCATCCCCGGGACGGAGGCGGGGACAGGCGTGCGGGCATCCGGCGGCTCCGTGGCGGTGGCCCGAAACTGGGCTCAGGCACGGATCTATGCGGGGGCGAGCCGGCGTCCAGTGCGCCCGGATGCCGTCGCGTGATCAGCCGAACTGCTCGCGCAGGATGCGCTCGTCCATGCCCTGGCCGGGATCGTGCAGCATCACGAGGTCGGTCGAGCGGTCGAGCTGGGTCTCGACCCGGGCGACGCGGCGGAACTCGGTATGGTCGGCCACCGCGGCGACGGGGCGGTATTCCGGGTCCTTGACCTCGATGCGGATGCGGGCGTGGTTGGGCAGGAGCACGCTGCCCTGGCGCCGCGGCCGGAAGGCGGAGATCGGGGTCAGCGCGATGAGCTGGGACGAGATCGGCAGGATCGGCCCGCCGACCGAGAGGTTGTAGGCGGTGGAGCCCACGGGTGTGGCCGCCAGCACCCCGTCGGCGATCAGCTCGGGCAGGCGGACCTGGCCGTCGATCGAGATCTTCAGCTTGGCGGTCTGGTGGGTCTGGCGCAGCATGTAGACCTCGTTGACCGCCCGCGCCGTGTGGGTGAGGCCGAGCACGTCGGTGACCACCATCAGGAGCGGGTGGACGACGCTGCGCTGGGCCACTTCCAGCCGCTCGATCAGGTCGTCGAGGTGGAACTCGTTCATCAGGAAGCCGACGGTGCCGCGGTTCATGCCGTAGATCGGCTTGCCCGTGCCCATGAAGCGGTGCAGCGCCTGGAGCATCAGGCCGTCGCCCCCCAACCCCACCACCACGTCCGCCTCCTCGGGCGGCACGTGGTCGTAGCGCTGCATCAACAGCTCGGCTGCCTGGCGGGCGTCGGGCGTCGGGCTCGCGATGAAGGCGATCTGGTTGAAGCGCCGCGCCATATGGGGTGTCCCGACCGCCGAACATGAGGTCCCGCCGCGCCTCCCTCGACGCGCACGGCCGCCGGGCCGTCGCCGGCTACGGCGGCACGAGGCATAGCACGCGGGGGCGCCGTCTCGTCCAGCGGTCGGCGGCGCTCAGGTGAGGCCCAGGCCCCATTGCAGGGCGACGAACTCGTAGGCCGCACCCGCCCGGGCGATGTGGCCGGCAGCCGGGAAGGGGGCGTGGTAGAACGCCACCGGCAGCCGCTCGTCGGCGGCCATCGCCAGCATCCGGTGGCGAGTGGCCCGGGCCTCGACGGCATCCATGTCGAACAGGGCCGACCAGTCGGGATGGCGCACGAACAGGGCCGGGTGGTTGGTGATGTCGGAGGCGATCAGCAGGCGCCGCCCGCCGGACTCGAGCCGGAACGAGGTGTGGCCCGGGGTGTGGCCGGGCGTGCCGAGGGCGGTCAGGCCCGGCAGCACCTCCTTGTCCCAGGCATAGCGCTCGACCTTCACTCCGCTGCCGAAGGTCTTCTGCACGGCGGCGAGAGTGGCCTTGAGGGCCTCGGGCGGGTTGGCGATCCGGCCGTCATCCATCCAGAAGCGCCACTCGGCCTCCGGCACCGCGACCATCGCGTTCGGGAAGGTCGCGGTGCCATCCTTGCGCGTGAGGCCGAGGATGTGGTCGGGGTGGAAGTGGCTGATCACCACCGCGTCGATCGCGCCCGGATCGATCCCGGCGAGCGCCAGCCCGCGCAGCACGCCGCCGGTGCCGGGCGGGCCCTGATCGGCGAAGCCCGCATCGATCAGCACGCGCTTGCCCCCGAGGGTGAGGAGGAGCGGCGTGAAGGTGATCGGCAGCGCGTCGGTCGGCAGGAAGGCTTGGCCCAAGGCCGCCTGGACTTCGGGAAGGGGGGCGTTGCGCACGAAGCCCGCCTCAAGGGGGCGCTTGACCCCACCCTCGTGCAGGGCCGTCACCGTCGCCTCGCCGAGACCATAACGGTAGACCCCCGGCAGGTCGGCGGTGGGCGTCGCCGCGCCGCTGCCGGCGAGGCCGGGGGCGCTGGCGAGGACCGGGCCGGCGAGGATGCCCCCGGCCATGAGGGTGCGACGATTCATCGACATGGGGGCCTCCCTGGGCGTCCGCCCCCGCAGCTAGAGCGCGGCGCCCGGAAGGGGATGGGTCTCGACCGGTCAATCGTGCGCGCAATATAGCCGCGCGCCGCCGTCGTGTACCGTGGCGGGCGACTCACCGAAGGGCAAAAGCCGCCATGCGCCACCGGATCGCCGCGATCGGCATCACCCTCCTCACCGCGTTCCTCGTCGTGGCGGTCCCGCCGGGGCCCGCTTTGGCCGCCTCGCGGGCGCCTGTCGCCGCCGAGCACGGCATGGTCGTCACGGCCCAGCATCTCGCGACGCAGGTCGGCGTCGACGTGCTCAAGCAGGGCGGCAACGCCATCGATGCGGCGGTGGCGGTCGGCTACGCCCTGGCGGTGGTCTATCCGGCCGCCGGCAATCTCGGCGGCGGCGGCTTCATGACGATCCAGCGCGCCGACGGCAGCCGGACCTTCCTGGATTTCCGCGAGAAGGCGCCGCTCGCCGCCACCCGCGACATGTTCCTCGACAAGGCGGGCAACGTCGTCAAGGGCGCGAGCACCAAGAGCTTTCTGGCGGTCGGCGTGCCCGGCACCGTGTCCGGCCTCGAGGAGGCGCGGGCGAAATACGGCACGCAGCCCCGTGCCAGCCTGATCGCGCCGGCGATCCGGCTCGCCGAGGAGGGATTCACCCTCGACCAGGGCGACGTCGACATGCTGGGAACCGCCACCGCGGATTTCGGCAAGGATTCCGCCTCGGCCAAGATCTTCCTGAACCAGGGCCGGCCCTATCGCGTCGGCGACTCCCTCGTCCAAGCGGACCTCGCCCGGACCCTGCGGGCGATCAGTGCGAACGGCAAGGACGGGTTCTACAAGGGCACGGTCGCCGAGGCGCTGACCGGGGCGAGCCGGGCGCAAGGCGGGCTCATCGTCCAGGCCGACCTCGACCGCTACGCCACCCGCGAGCTTGCGCCGATCGAGTGCGACTATCGCGGCTACCGGGTGATCTCGGCCCCGCCGCCCAGCTCCGGCGGGGTGGTGATCTGCGAGATGCTGAACATCCTCGAAGGCTACGACCTGGCGAAGCTCGGCTGGGGCTCGGCGCAAGCGGTCCATTACGAGATCGAGGCGATGCGCCACGCCTATCTCGACCGCAACAGCTATCTCGGCGACCCCGATTTCGTGACAAACCCGGTCGATCGGCTGACCGACAAGACCTACGCCGCGAAGATCCGCGCGGTCATCGATCCGCAGAAGGCCGGCGTCTCGGCCGAATTGAAGCCCGGCGTGCCGCCGCACGAGGGCAGCAACACCACCCATTACTCGATCGTCGATTCACAGGGCAACGCGGTCTCGGTGACCTACACCCTCAACGATTGGTTCGGCGTGCGGATCACCGTGCCGGGAACCGGTATTCTCCTCAACAACGAGATGGACGACTTCACCGCCAAGGTCGGCGTGCCGAACATCTACGGCCTGCTCCAGGGCGAGGCCAACGCCGTCGCGCCCGGCAAGACGCCGTTGAGTTCGATGAGCCCGACCATCGTCACCCGGGACGGCAAGCCGGTCTTCGTGACCGGCACCCCCGGCGGCAGCCGGATCATCACGGTGGTGCTGCACAGCATCCTCAACGTGATCGATTACGGCATGAACGTGCAGGAAGCCGTGGATGCGCCGCGCCTCCACCACCAGTGGATGCCCGACGTGACCAATGTCGAGCGCTTCGCCCTGTCGCCGGACACCCGCCGGATCCTGGAGGGCATGGGCCACACGTTCGGCCCGGCCCAGCCGGCGAACCACCTGGCGGCGATCCTGATCGGCGCGCCGGTTCTGGGCGGCAAGCCGGTGGGCGCGTTCCGGTATTACGGGGCGAACGATCCGCGGCGGAATACCGGGAGTGCGTTGGGGTATTGAGGGGAGCGAGGGGCGCGCGTCGCGGGAGCCTTGGGCTTCCCG
>NZ_LABX01000204.1 GCF_001043915.1 Methylobacterium aquaticum
CGATCGCGTTGCAATCGCGAAGCGTCTCTCGGTCTTTGATTTTGCCGCATTGTCTGCGGCGAACCGGTATCGGCGTCGCCGGACACGGCTCTCACGCAGGTCCGCTCAGGCGACCGCCGCGATCCGCGCGGCGCGGCGCCGCGGGCTCGCCGCTGCCGCGACGGCCGCGAAGGTGATCTCCTGGCGCTCGCGGGCCACGAAGGCGCCGGGCATGTCGGCCTGCATCTGAGCCTCCAGTTCCCGCAGCAGCGCGTCGGTGTGCTGGGGATAGAGATGCACGATGGCGAGCCGCCCGACCTGGCCGGCCCGGCACAGCTCGACGCCCTTCTGCCAGGTCGAGTGGCCCCAGCCGCGGCAGGCGGGATATTCGCCCTGCGTGAACATGCCGTCGTAGATCACCAGGTCCGCGCCGCGGACGAAGTCCAGCAGGGCCGGATCGGGCCAGGGCTCGGAATGCTCGAGATCGCTGATGTAGCAGGCGGAGCGGCCGCCATGGTGGAATCGGTAGCCGGTGGCGCCCTGCGGATGTTGCAGCGGAACGGTGTCGACGACGGCGCCGTCGGGGAAGGTCAGGCTCTCGCCAGCCCGGAACCCGTGATGGATGAAGCGCGCGGGAAACGCGTCGAGGGTGAGCGGGAAGAGGGGCGGCGAGAACAGCCGGTCGAGCGGCTCGGCAGCACTGGCCCCGTCGAGGTTGCCGCACCAGGTGTGGACCTCGCGCGAGGGGTCGAGCACCGCCGGCTTCATGAACGGCAGGCCGCCGACATGGTCGAGGTGGAGATGGCTCAGCAGCACGTCGATCCGCTGGGGCAGCCGCTCGCGGTGATGCGCCCCGAACGCATTGATGCCGGTGCCGGCATCGATCACGAACAGCCGCTCGCCGCAGCGGACCTCCACGCAGGGGGTATGCCCGCCGAATTCCACGAATTCCGGACCGGACGTGCAGGTCGACCCCCTGACGCCCCAGAACCGGAGCGTCAGGCCGGCTTCCATGAGAGGACCCCTCGTTGTCATGCCGGCAACCGTGATGGGGGTTGTAAGGGTTGGATGTGCGATGACGCACATGGCGGATGCTCCGGCCGGACGGTCCGGCAAGACACTAGGGTGGGGCGTGCACGAGAGATGTGCCTCACGAACGATGAGCGCAAGACGAAGGTTCCCCCGCGCGGCCTAATCTGCCGTTAAGCCGGTGTGCTCGCGCACCGGGCCTGTGGATAGGGAAGCATCCTGCCCGAGCGCGGCCGCGGCGGGAAGGGGCATTGTCGGGGCCGATGCGGGCGGCGCCTCGCCGTCGGCCCGCACCATCGTGTTGCGCTCGGCCCGCAGGACGAGGTCGAACGGGGCCGCCGGATCAGGCCGGCACTCGTCCGGCAGGCAGACCACCAGGCCGCGCCCGGCCCTGGCCGCCCGCAGCCGCGCGATTCCCGCCAAGATCTCGGAGGCGCTGCGGTCGTCGAGGGCGAGGCCGACCACGAGGATGTCGGGCTGGCGCACCAGGCAGCGGGCGAGGTCGATCGCCAGGCGCTCGGCCGGCGTGAAGCCGTCGCGGCCGGACAGCCCGCTCTCGGCCGCCCGCGGATCGACCTGGCTGGCGAGGCCGAAGCGGTAGACCGTGCGCTCCAGGCCGCGCTCGCGCAGCACCGCCTGCATCAGGCTGCGCACCCGCGCGCCGGCCCCTGCCTCGGCCCCGGCGATCCGCCCGAACAGCAGATTCTCCTCCAGGCTCGCCGCGGCGGTGACCTTGCCCGGGTCGTAGAATTCCACCGAGCCCTGGAGCGAGGCCGGCAGCAGGGCCGCGAAGGTGCGCCGCGCCGCGACGAGGCGCGCCTCCATCGCCGCGTCGATCAGGCCGAAGCGGTGGCGGGTCTCGCTGTAGCGCAGGCACAGGCCGATCAGCCGGGCGCGGTCGCGCTGGCCGGCGGGGCCGCGGCGCCAGCCGGACGCCTCGGGCTGGCGCGCCACCAGATCCTCGAAGAATCCGCGCTCCCGGACCGGGAAGAGCGAGAAGGCGTCGAAGAGCGGATGGTCGTCGGGCAGGTCGGCGAAGATCTCGACGGTGGCCCGGGCGATGGACAGGCCCATCTCGATCATCGGCCGGGTCAGCCCTTCCGCCTCCAGCACCGCCCGGGTGAAGGGGTGGCCGGCGAGACGCGCCTCCGAGAAGGCCGAGCCGACCGGTGCCCCGAACAGGATGTTCTCGCCCACCGTCGCCTGCCGGTTGTAGCGGGCGGGGTCAAACGGCTCGATCAGATGGGCGACGTTGTCCGCCGCCAGGGCCGCGCGCAGGGCGCTCCGGGTCTCGACGATCGCGGCGGCGGTGGCGGCGTCGAGCCGGCGCGGCAGCACGCTGGCGAGCCCGCGGCCATAGACCAGCCGGTCGAGCCCGGTGACCGACAGGGCTTCGACCAGCCGCTCCTCCAGCGCGGCGGCGTGGGGGGCCCCGGCATCCGGGCTCGATCCGTCCGCGAAGGCGGGATCGCCGTAGAGAAGGTTCTGGAGCAGCGTGCCGGTCATCAGTACCGGCTCGGCCCCCGCATAGGCGATGCGCCGGGCGCGCTCTGCCGGGTCGACCGAGCGAAGGTCGATGCCCGCATAGGTCACCGCTCCGGCGGTGGGTTCGAGCTGGCCGGCGATCAGGGCCGCCAGCACGCGGCTGCCGCTGCCCCGGTCGCCCAGGATCGCCACGTGGCCCGGCATCGGCACGGTCAGGTCAAGGCCCATCAGCCGCTCGCCCGAGGACGGATCGTAGGCGGCGACATCCGCCAGCACGATCGGACCGCCATCGGGCAGCCCGGCCGACTGGCTGCGCAGCCGGCGCGGCGCCCGGGCGCGGGCCTCGAGCGAGGCGGTGGCGCGGGCGATCTCCCGGAAGGCCGGCAGGGCGGCGCGGCGGCGCCGGTTCTGGCGCAGGAAGGCGGCGACCGCGCTCGACGCCACGGCCAGCGCCCCGAGCACCGCCGAGAGGCCACCGGCGCTCACCGGGGCGGCGGGGGCCGGCCCCTGCCAGAGCGCGGCGGCAAGCACGATCGTCGGCACCAGCACGGTGAGCGCCAGCGCCGGGGCGCGGGCGCGGGACAGCTCCTCCTCGGTCTCGGTCAGGGCCCGGCGGGCCCGCTCGGCGACGAGGCCGAGGCGGGCATGCTCGAAGGCGGTGGTGCCGTGGGCCCGCACCGCCGGCAGGCGTCGCACCAGGTC
The DNA here is from genome assembly GCF_001043915.1 of Methylobacterium aquaticum. Taxonomy (GTDB): domain Bacteria; phylum Pseudomonadota; class Alphaproteobacteria; order Rhizobiales; family Beijerinckiaceae; genus Methylobacterium; species Methylobacterium aquaticum. The sequence continues at coordinate 3,196 of NZ_LABX01000204.1, forward strand.
GGTGAGGCCGCGCTCCAGAGCCGCGCCCTCCAGCCGGCGCTGGTCGTCCCGGCGCTCGGTGCGGGCGATGAGGAGCTGGCGCGCGAGCGCCGCCGCCACGAGGCTGATCCCCGCCACCGCGACGAGGCGCGGCGCCACCGCGGCGGCGACCGCGAGCGTCACCAGCACGGCGCCCACCGCCAGGGCCGGCACCAGGATGCCGACGGCGAGCAGCCCGTCGGCGGCGCGGATCGCCGTCCCGACCTGGCCGGCAAGCGCCCGTGCGTCGTCGCGGGAGGCCGGCCCGGAGCGCAGGATCGCGTCCTCGGCCAGTTCCCGCAGGCGGCGCACCGCCTCGGCCTGCGCCGTCACGCAGAGCCGCGTCACCCCCCAGCCGAGGAGCGCGAGGCTCAAGGCGACGCCGATCAGGCAGCCGAGCGCCCACAGGGTCAGGGCGCTCTCCGCCAGCGGCCAGCCCGGCAGCAGCACCAGGCCGTGGCCGCCGAACCGCTCCGGCAGCGGCACGACGAGGTGGAGGAAATGGAGCGGACCCCGCCCCGGTTCGGCGATCGCCAGCAATTCGTCGACGAGGTCGCGCAGAGCGAGCAGCCCGAGCCCGACCAGCGGGCCGCCGAGCCCGAGGGCGACCGCGACGGCGGCGGCATGCCGGCGCTTGGCGCTGCGCCAGGCGAAGACGATCGGATCGCGGTCCATCACAGCGGACGACGGAACCGGCGGGAGGGGGCGCCAGAGAGAGGGGTGCCAGAGAGAGGTACGCCCTTGGGCCGCGCCGGTCCGGTGCGCGGGGGCAGGCCCGTGGGCCGTCTCGCGATGGTGACCATGGGCCTCCTCGATGTTGCGCGAGGTATGGGCCGCACGGGCCGGAGCGGTCAAGCCGGATGCGCGGACAGCGGTCCTTCGTCGTTCGTCCGCCCCCGAAATGCCATCGGCCAGCACAGATGTGCGCAATGGCACTCGGTCTCATCGCATGAGGGATTATTATTCGGATTCAGTGGGGGTGCGTGGTCGCACATCGCGAAAATTATTCTTTCGCCATTCTCTCGTTCATTGGCGGATGACGAATGGAGCGTCCGCCACGACGATCGGCCGCAAAAGGATCATATGATGAAGACGATCGTGATCGCGACCGTTCTGGCCGCCCTCACCCTTCCGGTCGCTGCGCAGGCCGAAGGTGGCGAGGGCAGCCGCCAGGCCGCCGGCGGCGGCTTCATGAGCAGCGACGTCGCCAGCCCCAACCACGATCCCCGCTCGCAGGTGTCGCAGCGGACCGGCACCGGCCAGATCCAGGGCCAGCCGATGATCGCCGAGCGCGGCCACGGCGTCGAGCGGGGCGGCCGCTGGGCCATCGGCCGGTAAGGGGCGGGGTCCGCCTCGCCCCGCCCGCGGCGAGAGGCGAGCCCGCACCCTCCCGTCTGAACTCATGACACCCCAGGAGGGCGGGCGCCGTCCCACCCTTCATTCACCCCTCACCAAGGACCATCCGTGGACACCAGCATCATTCAGGGCATCTCCACCTTCCGCGGCAGCGTCTTTCCCGGGCAGCAGCGGATGTACCAGCGCCTCGTGCGCGACGGGCAGCAGCCCAAGGCGCTCATCATCGCCTGCGCCGATTCCCGGGTCTCGCCCGAGCACATCACCCAGGCCGGGCCCGGCGAGCTGTTCGTCTGCCGCAACGCCGGCAACATCGTGCCGCCCTTCTCGCAGATGAATGGCGGCGTCTCCTCGGCGATCGAGTATGCGGTGGTGGCGCTCGGTGTCCGCGACATCGTGGTCTGCGGCCACTCGGATTGCGGTGCCATGAAGGGGCTGATGCAGCCGGGTGCCCTGAAGGACATGCCGAACGTCGCCGCCTGGCTGCGCCACAGCCACGCCGCCGACCGCATCGTCTGCGAAGCCTATCCGGACGACATCGACCCGGCGGACCGCCTGCGGGTCCTCGCCCTCGAGAACGTGGTGGTGCAGCTCACGCATCTGCGCACCCATCCGAGCGTGGCATCGGCCTTGGCCAGGGGGCGGCTCTCCTTGCACGGCTGGTTCTTCGAGATCGAGACCGGCACGCTCCACGCCTATGACGGGAGCCGCTTCGTGGCACTCTCCGACGATGCGCCGCTGCCGGTGGCCGAGGTTTCGGTGCCTCGGTTCGCGACCGCCGACCCGTCGGGGGCGGTGGGGGTGGGGGCGGAGTGAACCTCGACGCCGGAAATCGACCCCTCGCCATGAGAGCGGATTGTAGATACGATCCGCATGCGGGGCAGGCACTCAGAACGGGTGATGCGGATCATCTGGGATGAGCCGAAGCGGGAGACGAACCTCGCGAAGCATGGCCTCGACTTCGCCGACGCCCGCGATCGGTTCGTCTTCGAAGACGCGGTGATCCTGCCGTCCTACACCGATCCGAACGGTCGGCCGCGCTTCCTTGCGCTGAACGAGTTGGATGGCCGGCTCGTTGCGGTGGTGTTCTCTCCTCTGGGAACGGAAGCCCTCGCCCTGATCAGCCTGAGGCCGGCCAACCGCAAGGAACGGAGGATTTTCGAAGATGCCTAAACTCAACCTTCCTCCCATCACCGACGAGGAGGAGGCACGCATCCAGGCCGGGATCGCAGCCGATCCGGACAACCCGGAAATCACGCCGGAGCAGTTCGCGCAGGCGCGGCCCTTCGTCGAGGTCTTTCCCGAACTGGCGGGGGCGTTCCGCCGGTCGCGCGGGCCGCAGAAGGCTCCGACGAAGCAGCTGGTGAGCCTGCGGCTCGATCAGGACGTGATCGAGCGCTTCAAGGCCACCGGTCCCGGCTGGCAGACCCGCATCAACGAGGTCTTGCGGCAGGCCGCCGAGACGCTCCCCGCGGCGTGAAGCGCCCGTTGCTGGATCGAAGCAAGGATACATCGGGAGAAAGTCCGAGCGCCGTCGGTCACGATCGGGCGACAATCGTCGGGCGGCCCCGCATCCACGGCATGGGTGACGGCACAGCCCCGGCCGATTCGCGCTTCCGGCGATGGTGATGACGCCGGATAAGGCGCCATGCGTACCGCCCGGATCGTCCCCCTCGTCGTCGCCACGGCCCTGTTCATGGAGAACACGGACTCGACCGTGCTCGCGACGTCGCTGCCGGCGATCGCCGCCGATATGGGCGAGGACCCGATCGCCCTGAAGCTGGCCCTGACCTCCTACCTGGTCAGCCTGGCGATCTTCATCCCGATCAGCGGCTGGGCCGCCGACCGCTATGGCGCCCGCACGGTCTTCCGCTGGGCGCTGGCGGTGTTCATGGCGGGCTCGCTCGCCTGCGCGGCCTCGCACTCCCTCGGCTGGTTCGTCGCCGCCCGCTTCCTGCAAGGCATGGGCGGGGCGATGATGGTGCCGGTCGGGCGCCTCGTGCTCCTGCGCAGCGTGCCGAAGGGCGAGCTGGTCCAGGCGCTCGCCACCCTCACCATCCCGGCCCTGGTCGGCCCGGTGATCGGCCCTCCGCTCGGCGGCTTCATCACCACGGCGTTGCATTGGCGCTGGATCTTCTTCATCAACCTGCCGATCGGGCTCGCCGGCATCCTGCTCGCCACCCGGTACTTCCAGGACATCAAGGAGGAGGCGCGTCCGCCCCTCGACCTCGTCGGCTTCGTCCTGTCGGGGACCGGGCTCGCGAGCCTGATGCTGGGGCTGGCGTCGAGCGGGCGCCACCTGCTGCCGGAAGCGGTGTCCTGGGCCTGCACCGGCGCCGGCCTCGTGCTGTGCGGGCTCTATCTCGCCCATGGCCGCCGGGTCGAGCATCCGGTGATCCGCCTCGATCTCCTGCGCTATCCGACCTTCCGGGCGGCGGTGCTCGGGGGCAGCCTGTTTCGCATCGGCACCGGCGCGATTCCCTTCCTGCTGCCCCTGATGCTCCAGCTCGGCTTCGGGCTCGATGCACTGCATTCGGGCCTCATCACCTTCGCGGCCGCGGCCGGCGCGCTGTTCATGAAGACCATCGCCGCCCGCATCCTGCGCGCCTTCGGCTTCCGGGCGGTGCTGACCCTCAACGCGGTGGTCGCGGCGGCCCTCCTGGCGGTCAACGGCCTGTTCACGGCGGCCACGCCGCACGCCCTCATCGTTGCGGTGCTCCTGGTCGGCGGCTGCTTCCGCTCGCTGCAATTCACCGCCGTCAACGCCATCGCGTATGCCGACGTGGACCCGCGCGACATGAGCGCGGCGACGAGCCTCGCCAGCGTGGCCCAGCAGCTCTCCCTGAGCATCGGGGTTGCCTTCGGGGCCTTCGCGCTCCAGTCCGCCGCCGAGTGGCATGGCCGCACCGAGATTCGGGCGGAGGATTTCTGGCCCGCCTTCCTGGCGGTGGCCTTCGTTTCCGGCCTCTCGACCCTGTCGTTCCGCCGCCTCGCCCCGGAGGCCGGCGCCGAGGTGTCGGGTCACCGCATCGTGCAGGCGAAGCCCGCCGCCGATGCGACCTGAGCCCTCCTGAAGGAATCATAAGCCCAGGCTTCAGCCGGCATTCAGCGTGACCGTGCGATACGTCACGACATCGAGCCCGGATGAGCCGCAACATCGGCTCCGGTGCCCGCGACGTCTTGATTCACTCTCTCAATGCATGGGGATCTGCCATGAAGCGCATCGCATCGATCTGCGTGGCCGCGGCGACCTTGGCGAGCGTGACCCTGGCCGGCGCCGCTCCGGCCGAGGCCCGCTGGCGGGCCGGGCCGGCCTTCGCCCTCGGCGCGGTCGGCGGCCTCGCCCTCGGCAGCGCCATCGCCGCCGGCGCGCGCCCGGCCTACGGCTATGGCTATGGCTATGCCCCCGCGCCGGCCTACGGCTATACGCCGGTCTATGGCGGGCCCGCCTACGGCTACGCCCCGGCCTACGGCCCGGACTGCTACACCGTCCGCCGCCGGATGATCGACGAGTTCGGCGACATCTATATCCGCCGCGTGCGCGTCTGCGACTGAGCCCGAGGGCCGGGGGTGACCGTGAGCCTGCTCGCCCGCCACATCCCGGCTCTCGCCGAGTCAAGTCTGGCGGATCTTGCCGCCGAGCCGCCCTGGGCGCTCACCGCGGCGGCGGGCGACATCGTCCGCCGCCTCCTCGTCCGCCTGGGTGAAGACTTTGCCGTCGCCGACGAGGTGGCTTTGCACCGCAGCGCCCGGGTCGAGCCCGGCGCGGTGCTCAAGGGCCCGGTCATCGTCGGACCGCTTTGCGTCATCGGCCATGGCGCGACCGTGCGCGGGGGCGCCTGGCTGGAGGGGGCCTGCACGATCGGACCGGGGGCGGAGCTGAAAGCCTCGTTCCTGTTCGCCGGCACGGCGCTCGCGCATTTCAATTTCGTCGGCGAGAGCGTGATCGGCCGGGGCGTGAACCTCGAGGCCGGCGCCGTCATCGCCAATCACCGCAACGAATGGCCAGGCGCCACGGTGGTGTTCCGGCACGACGGCGCGACGATCGACACGGGATGCCCCAAGTTCGGTGCCCTCGTCGGAGACGGGGCGCGGCTCGGGGCCAATGCGGTGGTGGCGCCGGGCGCGATCCTGGCCCCCGGCACGGTGGTGCCGCGCCTCGGGCTGGTCGATCACGGCGTCCCGCCCGACCTCAGATGAATTCGTGCACCGCCACCGGCTCGCCGATGCCCCGCAAGCGGCGCAACTCGGCCCGGGCCGAGACCCCGGTCTCGGCGAGGTGGCGGGCGGCTTGCGGGTGGCGCAGGACCGTGTCGGTGGCGAAGATGCCGCCGGAGGCGGCAAGCTGCTGCACCCGCGCGGCGACGTTCACGGTCTGCCCGAAATAATCCTGGCGGTCGTTGAGGCTCACCGCCAGGCATGGCCCCTCGTGCAGCCCGATCTTGAGCACGAGATCGTCGGCCCCGCGCTCGCGGTTGAGATCCTGCATCGCCGCCCGCATCCGGAGGGCCGCCGCCACCGCCCGGTGCGGGCCTATGAAGGTCGCCATCACGGCATCGCCGATCGTCTTGACCACCGCCCCGCCCTCGGCGGCGACGATCTCGTGCAGGATCTGGAAATGCGCCCGCACCAGGTCATAGGCGACGAGATCGCCGACCCGGGCGTAAAGCGCGGTCGAGCCCTTCAGGTCGGTGAACAGGAAGGTCAGGCTCAGGATCTTGAGCCGCTGGTCGATGTCGAGCGTGTCGGTGCGGTAGAGATCGCGGAAGGTCTGGTTGCTGAGGAGCCGCTTGGCGGTGAGGAAGGGCCGCCGTCCGCCCAGCAGCGCCTCGATATCCGGCCCGACTCGGAAAATCGTGGGCAGAACCCGCCTGGTGCTGCGGTTGTCGAGGGAGAGGCGCAATGGGCCGGGGCGGAACGTGCCGCGTCCGGCGCTCGCCCGCGCGGTGTCGAAGACCAGGGCGAGGTCCTGGCGCTCCGGGGTCGGCTCGCCCTCGACCATGAGGCTGTGGGCGGCATGCGTCACGGGATCGAGCACGATCAGCGGCTCCGGTCCGAGCTGCAACCCCAGGATCATCCGCTCGCCGGCTTTCAGCTCGACCGAGTCGACGATCGCCCGTTGTGCCAGGGTGGCGAAAGTCTCGGGCTCCGGGAAGGCGACGCCGGAGCCGAAGAAGACCTGGCGCTGGTAATCCCACAAGCCGAGCCCGTCGGGGTCGTGCGCGGCGATGCGGCGGACCCGGGGGCTCACCGTGAACGTGACCTCGACCGTGTCGTCGAGGACCGGCTCGCTGTCGAGGGCGCAGAAGGCGCAGTGATACCCGGAGGACCGCACGCCGCGCAGGCTCGCCGGCGCCTCGATCACGCCGCCGCAGCTCGGGCACAGCACGTTCCAGGACAATTCGAGGAGACCCAGCCGCGCGCCGTGCAGCAGCGCGGCGATCACCGGCTCCTCGTCGAGCCCGGCTTGCGCGGCGAGGTGCACGGCATTGATCCGCGCCAGGTCCGCGTCGGACCCATGCCGGAGCAGCCGCTCCACCGCCCGGGCGGCTTCGGGCTCGGCCGTCCGGTGGAGGGCGGCGAGGAGGGCATCGCTCTCGTCCATGGTGGGAGCTTAGGCGACAGCCGCGCAGAGTGCAATCAGCCTCTGCAAATGTCAGAGCGTTTCGCAGTAGAAAACGGCCCACTCTCCAATGTGGACGAGGAAGAAAGGGGGAGAATGGGACGATACCGGATCAATCTCGAACTGTGATGCTGGTCGCACCGCAATCCATGCTTATGCCAACGGCCGAAGATGCTGACGCATCAATTCGATCTCGGGCAGGCCCGAGATCGACGCGGCCGCTGATCCAATCTCGAAGTGTCGATGCCAAGCGCGGATGTCCGGGACCTTGGGCTTGGCAAAAATGCGAGAACGGCACCAAAGGTCGTTGTCAACGACCGTTGGTAGTAATCCTGCGGCGTGTCACCCTCACCCCTACCCCTCTCCCACACGGGAGAGGGGATCCCGCGAGCTATTCGGACATACTTGTCATTTTGAAGCATCGAGAGAATGATTGCCTCTCCCTCACCGCTCCACCTCCCGGTTCCACCGTTTCGTCCACTCCTCGCGCTTCTCGTTCACCACCGCCCAGTCCGGGGTGTAGAGGGCGGCGGCGCGGGCGCCGACCGGGGCCATCTTGACCATCTCGGGCGGCACCGCGACCGACTTCAGCACCGGGCCGTAGCCGTATTCCTTCAGCATCGTCAGCTGGACCTTGGGGTCGAGCAGCGCCTTGATGAAGGCGTTGGCCAGCGGCGAGGCTTTGGGTTTCGCCACCGGGCAGGCGGCGGTGAGAAGCGCCACCGCGCCCTCCTTCGGATAGACGAAATCGACCGGGAAGCCGGTATTGGCCAGCCCCTGCACCCGGCCGGTGCCCCAGACCGCGATCACCGCCTGGCCGGACTGGAAGAGTTCGGTCATCTTGCCGGGCGACGGCTCGTAGGCGAGCACGTTCGGGTTGATCTCCGACTTGAAGATCTTGAACGCGGAGTCGACATTCTTCTCGCTGCCGCCGTTCATCTTCGCCAGCATCACCAGGACGTTGAGCCCGTAGGTGTTATTGATCGGCGGGATGACGAGGGTCTGGCGGTACTTGGGGTCCTTGAGGTCGTTCCAGGAGGTCGGCGGGGCCCAGCCCCGCTCGGCAAAGACCTTGGTGTTGTACATCAGCCCGGTGGCGACGAGGCCGGTCGCCACCGCCCGGTCGTCCTTGAAGCGGGCGAGGTCGTAGAGGTCGGCCGGCAGGTCCCCGACACGGTCGCAGAATCCGAGCTGGATCGCCTGGTACATCGGGCCGTCATCGACGATGGCGACGTCGATCTGCTGATTGCCCTTCTGCGCCTGGAGCTTGGCGAGCGTGTCGGTGGAGTTGCCGGCGACGTACTCGACCCTGACGTTGTTCGCCGTCTCGAAGGCGGGGATCACCTCGGTGCGGATCGTCTTCTCGAACGAGCCGCCATAGCCGGCGACATAGAGCGTCGTCTGCTGCGCCATCGCGGGGGCGAGGGAGGTGGCCAGGGCCGTGAGGCCGAGGGCGGTCAGAAGGCCGAGCTGCTTCACCAAGGACCTGTCTCCTCTCGCGGGCGCGATAAGGCGTTGCACAAGAATTCGCCATGGCGCGGTGGTAGGCAAAAGGTGCCGGGCCGGCCGGGACTCGTCCAATGCGAAATGGCGCGTCCTTCATGTCGAAATGTTATGGTTCGCATCGGGGTTGGAGAGGGGGCGCTCGGTGGCACGGATCAACCTGCGGCAGGTCGAGGCTTTCCGCGCCACGATGCTGACCGGCAGCGTCACCGAGGCCGCCGCCCTGATGGGGGTGACGCAGCCGGCGGTGAGCCGGCTCCTGCGCGACCTCCAGGCGCTGCTCAACATGCCGCTGTTCGAGAAGCGCGGCACCGGCCTGGTGCCGAATGCCGCCGCGACCGCGCTCTACACGGAGGTCGAGCGCTCCTTCGTCGGGCTGGAGCGGATCGGGGCGGCGGCCGAGGAGATCCGCTCCCGCCGCACCGGGTTCCTGCGGGTCGCGGCGCTGCCGGCGCTCGCCAACGGCTACCTGCCGCGGCTCGCCGGGCATTTCCTCAAGGAGCGGCCCAACCTGAACCTGTCGCTGTTCGGGGTGATCTCGCCGATCGTGGTCGACTGGGTGACGAACAACCAGTGCGATGTCGGCTTCGCCGAGGTGCCGATCGCCCATGACGGCGTGCCGAGCCGCCGCCTGCCGGCGGTGGCCCGGGTCGCGGTGCTGCCGGAGGGCCATCGGCTGGCCGAGAAGGCCGAAATCGGGCCGCGCGACTTCGAGGGCGAGACCTTCGTGTCGCTCAGCGCCGGCTCGACCGGGCGTCACCTCGTCGACCAGGTCTTCCACCGCGATGGCGTGCGGCGCATCCTGCGCATCGAGACCGCGCTGTCGGAGATCCTCTGCGGGCTGGTCTCGTCGGGGATCGGGGTGTCGATCTCCGATCCGTTCACCGCGCGGGAATTCGAGGGCCGCGGGGTGGTGGTCCGGCCCTTCGTGCCGCGCATCGAGTTCGAGTTCGCCGCGGTGTTCCCGGCCCAGCGCAGCCCGTCCCCCGTCGCCCTCGATCTGGTCGAGGCGGTGCAGCAATCGATGGCGACCGCGCCGTATGCAGGCTTGTCCAGATCGGAGCGGTAGGGCCGTTCGCAGACGAGACGGTGACGCGTCGGAGCCTTGCAATCCGGTCGAGGCGCCGAAGGTCAGCCGGCTGGCCGCTCTCCGAAAAAGTCGTTCTCAACGAAATCTGGTCTTGTTCTTTTTGCTCGCACGGGATGACCGCTGGATGTCTGGTGTTCGTGGCGGTCGATGCCGATCACGGCCGGGTGTGGAGGTTCGATTGACAACGCTCACCCCACCCCCGAGAACCCAAAAAATGGGTCTGCGGGAGGAGCACGCGATGGGCAACGGGCTGCGCAAGGGACTGACCAGCTACGGGGATGCGGGCTTCTCGCTGTTCCTGCGCAAGGCGTTCATCAAGGCGGCGGGCTATTCCGACGACGCCCTCGACCGGCCGATCGTCGGCATCACCAACACCGCCTCCGACTACAATCCCTGCCACGGCAACGCCGCGCAGCTGATCGAGGCGGCCAAGCGCGGGGTGATGCTGGCCGGTGCGATGCCGATGGTGTTCCCGACGATCTCGATCCACGAGAGCTTCGCCCATCCGACCTCGATGTACCTGCGCAACCTGATGGCGATGGACACCGAGGAGATGATCCGCGCCCAGCCGATGGATGCGGTGATCGTCATCGGCGGCTGCGACAAGACCCTGCCGGCGCAGGTGATGGCGGCGGCCTCCGTCGACCTGCCGACCGTGGTGATCCCGGTCGGCCCGATGGTGGTCGGCCATCACCGCGGCGAGGTGCTCGGTGCCTGCACCGATTGCCGCCGCCTCTGGGGCGCGCACCGGGCCGGCGAGATCGACGAGCAGGAGATCGAGACCGTCAACGGGCGCCTCGCCCCGTCCGTCGGCACCTGCATGGTGATGGGCACCGCCTCGACCATGGCCTGCATGATCGAGGCGATGGGCCTGGCTCTGCCCATGGCCGGCACGATTCCGGCGCCCCATGCCGAGCGGGTCCGCCTCGCCGAGGCGAGCGGCGCCTGCGCCGCCGCGATGGCCAAGTCCGGCGGCCCGCGCCCGAGCCAGATCATGACCAAGGCCGCGATCCGCAACGCGCAGGTCGTCATGCAGGCGATCGGCGGCTCGACCAACGGGGTGATCCACCTCACCGCCATGGCAAATCGCGCCGGGATCGACCTCGACCTCGCGAGCCTCGACGCGATCGGCCGCGCGGTGCCGGTGCTGGTCGACCTCAAACCCTCGGGCGACCACTACATGGAGCATTTCCACCATGCCGGCGGCGTGCCGAAGCTGCTCGCCGAACTCGGCGACCTGATCGATCTCGACGCTCCCACCATCACCGGCGCGACCTTGCGCGACGTGGTGGCGGCGGCCGAGGACGTGCCGGGCCAGACCGTGATCCGCTCGCCCCGGCAGCCGATCAAGCCGGTCGGCGCCATGGCGGTGCTCACCGGCAACCTCGCCCCGCGCGGCGCGCTCATCAAGCACTCGGCGGCCACAGCCCGGCTTCTCCAGCACGAGGGCCGGGCTCTGGTGTTCGACTCGATTCCCGACATGGCGGCGCGGATCGACGATCCCGACCTCGACGTCTCGGCCGAGGACGTGCTGGTCTTGCGCAATGCCGGGCCGAAGGGGGCGCCGGGCATGCCGGAGGCCGGCTACCTGCCGATCCCGAAGAAGCTCGCCCGGGCCGGCGTGAAGGACATGGTGCGAATCTCGGATGCGCGGATGAGCGGCACCGCCTTCGGCACCATCGTGCTGCACGTCACGCCCGAATCGGCGGTCGGCGGCCCGCTGGCGCTGGTGCGCAGCGGCGACCGCATCCGGCTCGACGTGGCCGGCCGACGCATCGACCTCCTGGTGGACGAGGCCGAGCTGTCGGCCCGGGCCGCCGCCCTCGAAGCGCCGGCGCGCCCCGACTGGGCGGCCCGAGGCTATGCCCGCCTGTTCCACGACACCGTCACCCAGGCCGACCAGGGTTGCGACTTCGATTTCATGCGCCGGGAGGGGTGAAGACCTTTGGCCCTGGGCGCGTCCGGCCTATCGTGACCGTGGCGGGGCCCCGGTCTCTGCGAATCTTGAGGCGGTGAGTGTTGCGCAGCGCGATCGTTCTGGGCGCCGGCATGGCCGGCGTCGGTACCGCCCTCCACCTCCAGCGGCGCGGCTGGTCGGTCGCCCTCGTCGACCGGGGCGAGCCGGGGCGTGAGACGAGCTACGGCAATGCCGGGATCATCCAGAGCGAGGCGGTCGAGCCCTACGCCATGCCCCGCGACCGGGCGACGCTCTGGGCGATCGCCAGCGGCCGCAGCAACGACGTCCATTACGCGCTGCGCCACCTCCCCCGCCATCTCGGGCCGCTCCTGCGCTACTGGTGGCACTCCTCCCCCCGCCGCCACGCCGCGGCGTCCCGCGCCTACGCGACCTTGATCGCGCAGGCCGCCCCCGAACACGCGGCGCTGATCGAGGCGGCGGGCGCCGCCGACCTCGTCCGCCAGGGCGGCTTCCGCATCCTCCATCGCGGGCAGCGGGCGATGGAGGCCGCCGTGGCGGACGCCGAGCGGCTCGGCGCGCGCCACGGCTTGCGCGTGCGGGCGATGTCACCGGCGGATCTCGCGGCGGCCGAGCCGGCGCTGAAGCAGGCGGGGGCGGGGGCGATCCATTGGGAGGATCCGTGGTCCGTCCGGGATCCCGGCGCGCTCGTCTCCGCCTATGCCGCCCTGTTCGCCCGGCAGGGCGGAACGCTGCTGCGCGGCGAGGCGGAGAGCCTCGGCCAGACCGCGCGGGGCTGGAGCATGCGGACGGCGGACGGGATGATCGAGGCGGAGGCCGCGGTGGTGGCGCTGGGGCCCTGGTCGCCCGTCCTCCTGCGGCGGTTCGGCTACCGGATCGCGATGGTGGAAAAGCGCGGCTATCACCGGCACTGGCGCAGCGCCCGGACCCTGGAGGTGCCGTTGCTCGACGCGCAGAACGGCTACGTGATGGCGCCGATGGCGGCGGGTTTGCGCCTCACCACCGGCGCCGAGCTGGCTGGTCCCGAGGCGGCGATCGATCCGGTCCAGCTCGCCCGTGCCGAGGCGGCGGCGCAAGATCTCGTCGATCTCGGCGCGCCGCGCGAGACCGTGCCCTGGTCCGGCACGCGCCCCTGCATGCCCGACATGCTGCCGGTCGTCGGGCCGGCGCCGCGCCATCCGGGCCTGTGGTTCCAGTTCGGGCACGGCCACCAGGGCTTCACCCTCGGGCCGGCGAGCGGGCGGCTTCTCGCCGAGGCGATGTCGGGCGAGGCGCGATTCGTGCCGGATGCGCCATTTGCCCCCGCCCGGCTCGCCGCAGCCTGAGACGCGCCGCGAGCATCCCGTCGCAGGTTCAGCGCCGCGACCAGTCCCCCGCATTGACGGCTCCCTTGGGCACCTCCCCGGCCAGGATGGCCCGGACCTGCGCCACCGTGTCGAACGCCTGCGCCTCGACCGCCGGGGGCGTGAGGCCGCCGATATGCGGGGTGGCGACGACGTTCGGCAGCCGGGCGAGGCCGGGCGAGGGCATCTGGTCGGGCGCCCGGCCGACATCAAGGGCGGCCCCGGCGATCCGTCCCTCGGCCAGTGCCGCCGCCAGGGCGGCCTCGTCGACGAGATTGCCGCGGGACAGGTTGATGAACACCGCGTCGCGCCGCATCCGCCCGAGGGCGACCGCGTCGATCAGGTTCTCGGTCTCCGCAGTCGCGACCGCCAGGCACACGACGATGTCCGATTCCGCCATCAGGACCTCGAACCCGACCTGCCGCCCTTGGCTTGCCGGGACGGTGACGTGGGGATCACAGACCAGCACCTCCATGCCGAGAGGGGCGGCCACGGCCGCGAGAGCCCGGCCGATCGCCCCGTAGCCGATGATGCCGAGGCGGCTGCCCGAGAGCTGCCGCCCCATCCGAACCTCCGGCATCCGGCCGGCCCGATAGTCCAGCGTCGCCCGCGAGATGCCGCGCGACAGGTCGACCATGAAGCCGAGCGCCAGTTCGGTGACCGATTCGACGAAGCCCGGGGCGGCCCGCGTGACCAGCACCCCGGCCCGGCTTGCCGCCTCGACGTCGATCGTGCGGAGATCGACCGCGCAGCGCAGGAACGCCTGGAGCCGCGGCAGGCGCTCGAAGATGGCGGCCGGGCCCGGGGTGAGCCGGTCGGAGACGATGACGTCGACATCGCCCGCGGCCGCCACGAGAGCGTCGGAATCGAGCGGATCGTCCCGGTCGTGGAGCACCACGTCGGCGAGGGCGCGAAGCTCCCCCAGGGCCCGCGAGCCGTAATATTGGTCGCGGCTCTGCGGCGTATGCGTCAGCAGCACCTTCATGCAAACCCCTTTCGTCACGACGGACTCAGCCTCTGGGCGCATCCTGCAAAGCCCGATTCTTCGGACATCGCCCGTCACGTCATCCGCCGCCGGCGCATGGCGAGCAGCTCGGTCCCGATCTGGTAGCGGCCTTCCCCGGCGAGGCGCACGAGGCGCCGGAAGTAGCCGCCCGGATTGCGGATCCGGTTCTGGCCCGATCCGACGTCGTCGTCATGTGCTTGCGCCACGACCAGGACCAGGATCGCGGCCTCGTAGGGACCGACCGTCGCACAAGCTTCGGCCCAGGCGCTCGGATGCGCCCCGATCGTCGCCCTGAGCCGCTGGCCGGCGTCGAGGATCTCGTGCATCTCGCGGATTTCTCCCCTCACCAGGTCGCGCACCACCGGGCATGCCTCGACGATCAGCGCCGGCGCCAGACCCGTCATCGATTGCTCGGTCCGGCGAGGTGCGTCGACACCCCCCGCCGAGTCCTTGCTCCAAGCCTCGGTAGGAGATCCTTTCTCTGTTTCTACGTGAGGGCACGTGTTGCCGTCACAGCCGGCTGCGTAGAAGCGATCCTCGACCATGCGGCGCAGCTCTCCCCAGGCTTCGAGGACCAGTTCCGGATCGCCGTTGCCGCGCCGGTCGGGCGTGGTCGCGTCGAGGCTGGCTTGTGCATCCGCGAGGTCGGCCACGGACGCCTCGGGATAGCGGGCCGCGAAAGCCTGAAGGGCTTCCACCACGGCGCGCCGGTGCATCGTCACGAGGTCGAAGGCCCGCCGGCGGCGCTCCCGCGCCTCGGCCCGTGCCTGGATCGCCTCCGCCCAGTCGCCCCGCCGCGCGTAGAGCGGCGTCAGGTCGAACCCGAAGGCGTCGAGGATCGTCCCGTCGCGAGACCGGATAGCGTAGCGCTTGCCGTTGGCGGAATCCTTCGGCGCGATGATCTCCAGGCTGACGAGGTCGCGCAACGCATAGCGCACGGCGCGTTCCGACAGCCCGGTGCGCGACACCAGGTACTCGTTCGACGGCCACACGATCAGCCGCGACCAGTCCTGCTCGCCCCAGGTGGCGACGAGTTCGGACAGGACCAGCCGCAGCGACGGGCGCAGGCCGAGCGCCTTCGCCGCCTCGCGGGCCGATGCCGACAAGTCCTTGCGCGTGACCGTGCGCCCGTCCTCGAGGGCGCGTCTCTTCCCAGCGAGGGCGGCGCGCGTCAGCGGCCGGCCCCCGGTCTGAACCATCTCCACTCCACACCTCCTTGGACGGAGGCAAAGCGGGATCGTTCGCCCGAGAGGGCGTCATTGACGAGAAGGTCGGGAACCGCTAGAAGGAGGATGCCAATCCGGTCTTCAAGCGGCGGCTTCCCCAGCCCCCGTTATGAGATCCCAAAAAGCGCCGAGGTCCCCACCTCGGCGCTTTTTTGCTTTGCTGCGTCTACATCGTCTGTCCCACGAAAACCTGCTCGAGCGCGTGGATGATCGCGAGGCGCCGGTTCGGGAACTTGCCCTCACGCACCGCCGCGTCGATCGCCTGCTGCACCTGTGCCGGTACCCAGACATTCGTCTCCGTCTCCCCGGAGGCTTTGCGGGCCTCGCGGAGCTTCTTGACGCGCTGAGACGGGGTATCGGCCATCGCTTCGGCTCCACGACTCGTAACGTTACGAGTCGTGTCACGACTCGGGCGCCAGCGGCAATGCGGAGTCGAGATTCGGCGGTGGATGTTAAATTCGATTCACAGACGAATCGGGCGCGGGCCCGCCCCGAGTCCCCCGCCGGTGTGATCTGGCGTCCCGGAGCGGCTGCACCGCCTGATTCGTGAAGAGTTCCATGCAGGATTCAGGACAATCGTCCACAATAGCCTCGAATCGGTGCGGTGGTCTTGGGGGCGATGGGATTCATGCCGGTCAAGAGGGGGGCCGGATGTGGCCGTGCCGGCACCCCGACCCGCCCCACCGCGCCGGCCGGGGCCTCGGCGGCGGCCCGGATTTCGAGCCGCAGCGTCTCGGCCGGCTCCTCCCGCAGGAACGCGGCCGTCAGCCGAGAGACGACGCCGAACATGGCAAGCGCGAGCATGGCCGACCACCGGGCGAGGCCGAGCGCCGAGCGGAAGGTGGTGGAGCCGACCAGGTCAGTGATCGGGCAAGGTCAGACATCAAGGATGAGCGTGAAGCCGATGCGGCGCACGCCGTGGATCACCGGCGGCTCGCCCCACCCGCTTCCAGCTTGCGGCGCAGCCGGCCGAGATGCACGTCGATGAGGTTCGATCTCGGGGTGACGCGGTGATTCCACCCCTCCTCGAACAGGAGCGCCCGGGTCACCACCTGACCGGCGGCGCCAGGGTGGTCGAGCGACGGCACAGATCTCCCGCAAAGGGACGAGCGGAACGCTCGCCATCGATCGAGATCCGTCGTTCGGTGATTACGTAGCCTCTCGCCTCGACGAGCTCTACGCCGCCTTTCTAGCTGACGATGGATCACGGACGCCCCGCGAGAGCGGACGTGGAAACGCGGCGAATGGCAGAAATCGATCGGATCGGCCCCCGGAAGTTGGCCATGGCCGACCACGTCGTCTGACGCAGAAGGGGCGTCACTTATCCCTTATAGGACCGGCCTCCGGTATGATAAGGCACAGACGCGGCGAGCTTGCCTTTTCTACCTCATCGGATCATGAACCGCTCCGGGTTTTTTGAGGCTGTTTGTCTTGGGTCAGGCGGCGAGGGCTTGGTCGCCGACGTGGGTATGATATCGCGCTTTAGCCTCGGCGGGAGGGACGTTGCCGATGGGCGCGAGGAGGCGTCGGTTGGATGACCTCCGCCTTGAACAGACCATTGATCGTCTCCGCCAGGGCATTGTCGTAAGAGTCGCCGACGCTGCCGACCGATGGCTCGATGCCCGCACCGACCAGGCGCTCTGTGTACCGCAGAGCCAAGTATTGCGAGCCGCGGTTCGAGTGATGCACCAGCCCGCTGCCCTGGACGGGACGACGCTCGTGCAGGGCCTGCTCCAGGGCATCCAGAACGAGCTCGCGTGAGCGCTGCGTGAGGCCCGCCAGCCGACGATGCGCCGGGCGAACACAGCGATGACGAACGCCACATAGGTGAAGTCACTGACCCACAAGGCGTTCGGCCGTGGAGCCTTGAAGTGGCGCTTGACCCCGGTCGAGGGGGCAGGTCGCCGCCGGGTCGGGGATCGTGGTGCGCACGGTCCTGCCACGCACCACCCCCGCCAAGCCCATCTGGCGCATCAGCCGCGCCACCGTGCATCGCGCGGCCACGATCCCCTACCGGGCCAGTTGCCGCCAGATCTTGCGCACGCCGTAGACGCAGAAGTTGGCCTCGAACACGCGCCTTGTCTCGATCGTCCACGCGGCGTCGCTGCGGGCGCGAACCGGCTGCTTCTCGGGGTCGGCACGTCGAGCGCCATGCACGTAGTAGGTCGACGGGGCGATCGGCAGTACCCTGCAGATCGGCTCGACCCCGTAGACCTCCCGATGCTCGTCGATGAACCTGATCATGGCCGCGACCGGCGGTCGAGCTCCGCCATGGCGAAATACGCGCTCGCCTTGCGCAGGATCTCGTTGTCCTGGCGCAGCTCGCGAACTTCTCGCTCCAGCGCCTTGATCCGCTCGCGCTCGTCCGTCGTCTGGCCGGGATGCACGCCTTGATCCCGCTCGGACTGGCGTACCCAGTTCCTCAGCGTCTCGCCCGAGCAGCCGATCTTGGCGGCAATCGACTGGATCGCCGACCACTGCGAGATGTGCTCGCCCTCGTGGGCGCGCACCATCCGCACCGCACGCTCGTGCACCTCAGGGGAAAACGGGGTTGTTCGCTTCGTCATGGCTCCATCCTCTCAGAAGTTGGAGCCTCCGGGAAAACCGGGGCGGTTCAGCTACTACAAGGCGCAATTCCATCGGCTGCGCGCCAAGCGTGGTCCCAAGAAGGCGATCTGCGCTGTCGCTGCCTCGATGCTGACCGCCTATCTACCACATGCTGAGGGATGGCGCTGAACAGAAGGATCTTGGCCCAAACCACTTCGACCGTCGGTCCAATGAGGTCAAAGCCAAGAAAATGGTCTCCCAGTGAGCCAAGCTCGGATACCAGACCTCGCTTCAACCGCTCGCGGAGGCGGCCTGAACGCCACCGCCGCCAAGCTCATGAGTTTCTGTCTAGATGCCCGCGCGGCCCTCCCGGTCCCAGGCGGCCTCGACCTCGAGGGACTGCGTGTCGCGCTTGCAGGTGGCGAGGGCCGCCTCGCGCCCGTCCTCGCGGTAGGTCACCGCGAAATCGCCCTTGGCCACGTCGCCCGCGACCTCGGCGTCCTCGGCCGATCCCGCATGACCCACGTAGCGCAGGCTGGTACCGTAATGGCCGCTCCAGAAGAACGGCGTCTCGGCGAACGCCGCCGCTTCCCCCAGGAGGACGCGGGCGACGTGCTGGCCCTGGCGCTGGGCATGGACCCAGTGCTCGACCCGCAGGCGCCGGCCGCTGCGCGGATCCGGATAGGCCGCGACGTCGCCGACGGCGTAGATCCCGGACGCCGAGGTGCGGAGCAGGCCGTCGACCGCGATGCCGCCGCCCTCGTCCCTGTCCGCGAGGGCGAGGCCGGCACTCTCCGCAAGGTCGGTGCGGGGCGCGACGCCGGTGCCGAGCACCACGAGGTCGGCCTCGATCCGGCTGTCGTCGTCGAGAGTGAGCGCCGTCCCGTCGAAGCCCGTGACCCTGCGGCCGAGGCGGAAGGTCACGCCCTTGTCTGCGTGCAGGCCCTGGACGAAGCGGCCGACCGCCGCGCCGAGGACGTTTGCGAGCGGCACCGGTTCGGGCGCCACCACGGTGACGCTCTTGTCGCGGGCGATCATCGCGGCGGCGACTTCGAGGCCGATGAAGCTCGCCCCGACCACCGCCACCGTGCGGGCCGTCTCGGCTGCCGCGATCAGCGCATCTGCGTCGGCGAGGCTGCGCAGGGTGTGGACGTTCGGGCGATCGAAGCCCGGCACGTCCGGCCGAAGCGGCGCGGCGCCCGTGGCGATCACCAGGGCATCGTAGGGCAGCCGCTCGCCGCCCGCGGTCACGACCTCCTCGGCGCCGAGATCGACGGAGACCGCCCGGTCGCACAGGAGGCGCGGGCCCTCGCCCCGATGGACGCTCTCGGGGGCGAGCCGCGTCGCCGCGCGCGTCGCCTTGCCGGAGAGGTACTGCTTCGAGCAGAAGGTGCGGTCGTAGGGGGGATCGGGATCGTCGCTCACCAGGGTGACGGCGGCGCCGTGGCCGGCCCGGGTCAGCCACTCGGCGCAGGCATGCCCTCCGGCCCCGCCGCCGACGATCACGACCTTGCCGGGAGAGCGGGCAGCGGGCGTGGCCGCGGCCTCGCGCCGTCCGGTGACGGTGATGTGGCCGTCGTGCTCCTCGGCTCGGTAGCAGGGCAGCGGGTCGAAGGCCGGGGCGCCGACCGCCTCGCCGGTCTCCAGGCTGAAGCGGGCATGGTGCCAGGGGCAGCGCAGCTCGCCTTCCGCCACGATCCCCTTGGCGAGCGGCGCGCCGAGATGGGTGCAGCGGGCGCCGATCGCCCGGACCGCGCCGTCGCGGCGCAGGAGCAGCACCGTGTCCCCGCCGAGGGTGCCCTCGATCATCGCCCCCTCGGGCAGGTCGCCCGACGCGATCCCCCGCGCGAGATCCGGTTTGTCCTTCTTGTCCGTATCGGCCATCGCCCGCCCCTTCATCGATGCTGCATCGTCGGCAGGCAACGCGCAGGTGCCGGAACGGTGCCTCACCCGATCCGTCGATCTCCCGCAATCGGCGCCTCGGGCCGCGCCAGTCGGCGCCGGGCCGGTCGGGGGGCGGGTCATGGG
>NZ_LABX01000205.1 GCF_001043915.1 Methylobacterium aquaticum
CCCCTCCCCACAAGGGGGAGGGGAAAGAGCACCGCGACTCCGCGCACCGCGTCGCCTCATGACGTTCACGCGCTTGCGCATCGGCGGCTTCGAGACCGTCGTCGAGCCCGGGCTGACCGGGGTTGATCGGGCCGAATGGCTGCGGCAAGTCGAACCTCGCCGAGGCGCCCGAGACCTTCGCGGAGGAACGCCGCCGGCTCGATGCGCCCCTCGACGATGCCAATGTCGAGCGGTACTGCGACCTCCAGACGGCGATGGCGCGCGACACCGACACCCGCTTCATCGTCATCACCCACAACCCGATCACCATGGCGCGGATGGACCGGCTGTTCGGCGTGACCACGGCCGAGCGGGGGCGCGCGCAGCCCGTCTCGGTCGATCTCGCGACCGCCGAGCAACGGGTCGAGGCGGTTTGACAGCGGACCTGTGTGCGGTGCGAAATCCGCCGAAAGTACAATGACTTACCAACGCTTCGGGGTGCCTTGACACCCAAGGTGGGCGAAACTATGGTGCGCCCGCTCGACGGGGGTAGCCGGACCGGATCTCCTCATCCTTCACGCGCGAGGTTTCGCCATGAACGGCAACGACCCGCGGGGGAAGGACGGCACCGGTGAGGGCTCCTCCCCCGACGACGACCTCTCCGCGAGGCTCAAGCGTCTCGAGATGCAGATCGACCGGAAGCGCCCGCCGGCGGCTTCCGATCCGTCGTCGCGTCCCGATCGCGGCCAGCCTTCGTCCCTCGGCATCGCCATGCGGCTGTCCACGGAATTCGTGGCGGGCGTGCTGGCGGGCGGCCTTCTCGGCTGGGGCTGCGATCATCTCCTGGGCACCAAGCCCTGGGGCCTGATCGTCCTGCTCGTCATGGGCTTCGCGGCCGGAATCTACAACGTGATGCGGGTTTCCGGATTTTTTCCGGCCGCGGACACGAAGAAAGGCCCGCCAGGGTCTTGATCATCCGGTGGATGCCGTGCATCCGCCTGCACGGGTTGGCAGCGCGGCGGGAGAAGCCCGCGGCAGCGATAGACGAGGGGGCGGGACCGGCATGGCCGTCAAGATGGATCCGATCCACCAGTTCGAGCTGAAGCCGCTGGTTTCGTTCGGGCATATCGGCCACCAGCACATCGCCTTCACCCAGTCGGCGCTGTACATGTTCCTGGCCGTGGGGCTCATCGCGCTCCTGACGATCTGGGCCACCAAGAGCCGGGCGGTGGTGCCGGGCCGGGCGCAGTCGCTGGCCGAGATATTCTACGAGTTCATCGGCCAGACCGTGCACCAGTCGGCTGGCCATGGCAGCGAGCGCTTCGTGCCGCTGGTCTTCTCCCTGTTCATGTTCGTGCTGCTGCTGAACCTGTTCGGGATGATCCCCTACGCCTTCGCGGTGACCAGCCACATCATCGTCACCTTCATGCTGGCGCTGGTGGTGATCCTCACGGTGGTGATCTACGGCTTCATGGCCCATGGCACCCACTTCCTCGGCCTGTTCGTGCCCCCCGGCGTGCCCGGCTGGCTCAAGCCGCTGATCGTGGTGATCGAGGTCGTGTCCTTCATCTCGCGGCCGATCAGCCTCTCGGTTCGTCTCTTCGCCAACATGCTGGCGGGCCACATCGCGCTGAAGATCTTCGCGGGGTTCGTCCCGGCCCTGCTCGCCGCCGGCGTCTGGGGCATCCTGTCGCCCCTGCCTCTCGCCCTCTCGGTCGCCGTCACGGCCCTCGAGATGCTGGTCGCGGTTCTGCAAGCCTACGTCTTCGCGACGCTGACCTCGATCTATCTCAGCGACGCCCTGCATCCGGGCCACTAGAAGGGCCGAAGGGCCTCCGTCAGAGGCCCCGCCCTCCCGCGATCGCATCCCAGAGCTTCCCACCCCGGTTCGCCGTGTCGCGGCCGGATACCACCCGCCAGACGACTAGACGACCTTAGGAGCATCACGATGGATCCCGTTGCTGCGAAGTACATCGGCGCCGGCCTCGCCTGCCTCGGCATGGCGGGCGCCGCCATGGGCCTCGGCAACCTGTTCGGCCAGTTCTTCGCCGGCGCCCTGCGCAACCCCTCCGCGGCCGACGGCCAGCGCGCCAACCTGCTCCTCGGCTTCGCGCTGACCGAGGCGCTGGGCATCTTCTCGCTGCTCGTCGCGCTGCTGCTGCTGTTCGCCGTCTGATCCCGGCGAGGATTGCCGAAACGAGGTGGTCCACCCGCGCACCGGGCCTTTCCACGAGGCTCCGGTGCGCGTGCGTTAGGGCCCCTGATACCAACGGTCGTTGAAAACGACCTTTGGTTCTGTTCTCGAATTTTCGCCAAGCCTCTGGCTTGACATCGAAAATTCGAGATGGGTCAACGGCCCGATGCGTCAGCATCTTGGGCCGTTGGTATGACACCACTTCGTGCCGCCGCCGCTCCGAGAGGCGTGGCGGCGCGACGGCCGGCCCGGCCGAGCGCTCGGCGGGAGCGCTTCGTCTCCCCCACACCCGGACGACACCATGGCGCAGCCACATGCACCCGCCCCCCTCAAGGAGGGGCTGATTCACGAGCCGGCCTCCGAGCATGGCGGCGGCTTCCCGCCGTTCGAGAGCAGCACCTTCGTGGCGCAGATCCTCTGGCTCGCGCTCGCCTTCGGCCTGCTCTACTACCTGATGTCGAAGATCGCGCTGCCGCAGATCGCCGGCATCCTGCACGACCGGCAGTCCCGGCTCGCCGGCGATCTCGATCAGGCCGCCCACGCCAAGGCCGAGGCCGACAGCGCCCGCGACACCTACGAGCGCGCGCTCAAGGACGCCCAGGCCAAGGCCAAGGGCATCGCCCAGACCACCCGCGAGCAGCTCGCCTCCGAGGCCGAGACCCGCCGCAAGTCACTCGAGGCCGACCTGGCGACCAAGCTCGCCGAGGCCGAGGAGCAGATCCGCACCCGCACCGCGACCGCGATGAGCAGCGTGCGCGAGGTGGCTGCCGACGCCGCGACCGCCATCGTCGAGCGCCTGACCGGCCAGGCGCCGGACCGGAGCGCGGTCGAGGCGGCCTATGACCGCGCCGCGCGTCCCCAGACCGTGCACTGAGCCGCAGGAGATCACGACATGCTGTTCGATGCGGAATTCTGGGTCGCGGTCGCCTTCGTGGTGTTCTGCGGCATCGCCTGGAAGATGGGTCTGTTCGACCAGATCATCGGCGGGCTCGACAAGCGCGGCGAGCGCGTGCGCAAGGAGCTCGAAGAGGCTCGGCGCCTGCGCGAGGAGGCCGAGGCCGTCCTGGCGGATTACAAGCGCCGCCGCGCCGAGGCCGAGCGCGAGGCCGCCGAGATCGTCGCCAATGCCCGCGCCGAGGCCGAAGCCGCCGCGGCCGAGGGCCATGCCCGCCTGAACGAGTTCGTCGCTCGCCGCACCAAGGCGGCGGAGACCAAGATCGCCCAGGCCGAGGCCCAGGCCACCGCCGAGGTGCGGGCCGCCGCGGCGGACGCCGCCGTCCGGGTCTCCGAGACCATCCTGCGGGAGAAGATGAGCGGCGACGCCGCGCAGGATCTGATCCGACGCAGCCTCGGCGAGGTGCGGACCCGTCTTCGGGCCTGATTCCCTCGCGACCGACCTGCAACGTCACCGTCGAGAGCCGCCTTCGGGCGGCTTTCTTATTGGAGCACACCGTAAGCCCACCTGGCTCGTGACCGACAATCCACGATGGTAACGGCCGGAGTGATTATAAGCTATAACATCCCATCTCTTTGAAGATGTCTGGAGATTACAGGTTTAACCAGAAGTGGATCGCCGTCGGTCGTTTTCTGTGTCATAGATCGAGACGAATCGCCGTCGAGCCCCTGATGACCGTCTACTACTTCCATTTCCAGTCCGGGCGCTGCCTGATCATGGACCCCGAGGGAGTCGAGCTCCAGAGCATGGCCGACGCGCTGGAAATGGCGGCCAAGCTGGCAGCCGGTCTGCTCGATGATCGCGAGATGTCCTGCGACTGGGCGCGCAGCGCCTTCCGGGTCGAGGACCAGCATCAGCGTCGCGTCTTGCGCCTGCCGATGACGACCGTGCAGGCGCGGGGCAACCGTCATCGCGCCTTGCTGAATTAGACGGGCGGTTGCCGTCCCCGGCGGACGATAGAGGCCGATCGACGGTCCTCGAAGGCTTGTCCCCTCCCGCAACGTGCCGACGCCATCGGGATTGGCGATGTCTTCCGGCGTCTCGACGGTGACCTGGACGTGGCTCTGTGCTGCGCGATTGTCGATCTCGTCCGGCTGCCCCTGCTGAATGATGCGGATCAGGTTGGTCGAGTCGGTCACGTTCCTGCCATGCTGCACGATACGCTGATCGGGGACGTGCGGATCCTGGTACAGATCGGCGATGCGCTCAGTGTTGAACGCGGATGACCGGTGCTTGACCGTGTGGACGCTGTCGCCCTTCTGCATTGATATTTTTGACGAATAGGCGTCGCGATATCCCATCGCAACTGTGATCAAGACGAAGTTATTTGATCGATCGACCGTCATGATCTGACGGCTGAACGGCTCGCGCATTTTCATGATCTTGCTGGAAACGGTCAGCCGTCACGACAAGCGATCGCGGGAGGGACGCTCATTTCTGAGCGCCGTCGGCACTGAACCGAGCGGGCCCCATTCGGCCACTCGGATCCCACCGTGGGTATTTCACGGCGAAGCGTTCACTGGGCCATGGAGAGAGTGTCGCCGCCGGTGTGAAACTGGCTCTCCGGCACTTCTGGTACAGTGCGAAGCCACGGGTTGGGCGCAACGCTCGGACACACCTGAATTTTCCGAATGGGCCGCCCGTCATCGGCAGGGGCCTGCCCGCGTCCCGCAAGGCAGTCGGAAGTGCCCGACTTCGTCAGGCGGTTCAGGGCCGCGGGCCGGACCGTCCTGCACCACACATGCGGGAGAGCCCAAGGCCGGGTCAGACTTCAATCGGCGTTGACATCGCAGCTTCTTCGGCTGGGTCGACCACGAATGGCTGTTGCGGATGGTGGCGCACAGGATCGCCGATCCTCGGGTCGTCCGGGTGGCTCGGCTGTGGCTTGAGGCCGGCATCCTCGAGAGCGGTAAATGGCACGAGCCTGATGCGGCGGGTAACTTCCGGGAAGAGCCGGGTGCGGGCAAGCCGCATGCCGGATCCGTGAGGGCGAAGCTAAATGGCCGAGCTGATCGACCATGATCTGCTTGCACCGGGATGCGCAAGGACGCGCAGCGGTTGCTGCGCGTCCTTGCCGAGATGTCATCCTATGGTTTGCCCGACAGCATTCGAGCGATGTCGCTTGTGTGCAAAGACGGCGCTCAGCTGCACCCCGTCGTCGAACCGCAGGTGTCGCACTTCAGGCAGGTCCCGTTCCGCACCAGGGTGAAGTTGGCGCATTCCGGGCAGGCTTCGCCGACATAGCCCTTCATCTTCGCCTCGGCGCGACGGTCCGACACGCTGCGGCC
This sequence comes from Methylobacterium aquaticum, assembly GCF_001043915.1. Classification (GTDB taxonomy): domain Bacteria; phylum Pseudomonadota; class Alphaproteobacteria; order Rhizobiales; family Beijerinckiaceae; genus Methylobacterium; species Methylobacterium aquaticum. Next base: position 5,417 of record NZ_LABX01000205.1, read on the forward strand.
TGCCGCGGCCGGATCCGGCTTGGCGAAGGGAAGGGCCTCGGCCAGGGCCTCGATCGTGCCGGCCAGGCTCGGCTCGGTCTTGAGCGCCACCGCACCCCGCACCGCCAGCACGGTGCCGCCGGCCGGAGCCGACTGGCCCGTCGCGGGCGCGGCGACGCCGGAGGTCGCGCCGGACGGACCGCCATGGATCAGGGTCAGCCGGTCGCCGGAGCCGCGCAGCAGGCCGCGCGACACGACGTTGTGCGCCGGCACCGGATCCGAGGCGGCGGGCTTCGCCGGGGCCACGCCCGTCACCGCGGTGCCGATCTCCGAGAGGTCGACATGGGCGAGGTCGGTGCGGCCGAGATACGAGATCGCCAGCTCACGGAACACGTAGTCGAGCACCGAGGTGGCGTTCTTGATCGCGTCGTTGCCTTGCACGAACCCAGCCGGCTCGAAGCGGGTGAAGGTGAAGGCGTCGACGTACTCCTCCAGCGGCACGCCGTATTGCAGGCCGAGCGAGACCGAGATCGCGAAGTTGTTGATGAAGGCCCGCAGCGCCGAGCCCTCCTTGTTCATGTCGAGGAAGATCTCGCCGAGCCGCCCGTCGTCGTACTCGCCGGTGCGCAGGAAGATCGTGTGGCCGCCGATCTTGGCCTTCTGGGTGTAGCCCTTGCGGCGGCTCGGCAGCTTCTCCTGGGAGCGCAGGCGCTCGACGCGCTCGACGATCCGCTCGACGATCTTCTCCGTCACCGTGACGGTCTTGGCAGCGGCCGGCTGGGCCAGCAGCGCCTCGACCGCATCCTCCTCGTCGTCGGCCTCGTCGCTGATGAGGGCGGCGTTGAGGGGCTGCGACAGCTTCGAGCCGTCGCGGTAGAGGGCGTTGGCCTTCAGCGCCAGGGTCCAGGACAGCCGGTAGGCGTTCTTGCAATCCTCGACCGTGGCGTCGTTCGGCATGTTGATGGTCTTGGAGATCGCCCCCGAGATGAAGGGCTGCGCCGCCGCCATCATGCGGATGTGGCTCTCGACCGAGAGGTAGCGCTTGCCGATCCGGCCGCACGGATTGGCGCAGTCGAAGACCGGGTAATGCTCAGGGCGAAGGTGCGGCGCGCCCTCCAGCGTCATCGCCCCGCAGACATGGACGTTGGCCGCCTCGATGTCCTTGCGGCTGAAGCCGAGGAAGGCCAGCAGGTCGAAGGATGGCTCCGCGAGCTTGTCGGCCGGCACGCCGAGCGTCTTCGTCAGGAAGTCCTCGCCGAGGGTCCAGCGGTTGAACACGAACTTGATGTCGAAGGCCGATTTGAGGCCCGCTTCCACCGCGGCGATCTTGTCGTCGGTGAAGCCCTTGGCCCGCAGGCTGCCCGGGTTGATCGCCGGCGCCTGGCCGAGCGAGCCGTGGCCGACGGCATAGGCTTCGATCTCGGCGATCTCGGCCTCGCGGTAGCCGAGGCTGCGCAGGGCATCCGGCACCGCCCGGTTGATGATCTTGAAGTAGCCGCCGCCGGCGAGCTTCTTGAACTTCACGAGCGCGAAGTCGGGCTCGATGCCGGTCGTGTCGCAATCCATCACGAGGCCGATCGTGCCGGTCGGCGCGATGACGGTGGCCTGGGCATTACGAAAACCGTGCTCCTCGCCGAGCGCCAGGGCGCGATCCCACGCCGCACGGGCATGGGCCACCAGCTCGCCCTGCGGGCAGCCGGCATGGTCGAGCGGCACCGGGTTGGTGTTGAGGAACTCGTAGCCCGTCGCCTCGCCGTGGGCCGCCCGGCGATGGTTGCGGATCACCCGCAGCATCGCGTCGGCATTCTCCTCGTAGGCCGGAAACGGCCCCAGCTCGCGCGCCATCTCGGCCGAGGTGGCGTAGGACACGCCGGTCATGATGGCGGTCAGCGCACCGGCCAGCGCCCGACCCTCACGAGAATCGTAAGGAAGGCCCATGGTCATCAGGAGGCCGCCGATATTGGCGTAGCCGAGGCCCAACGTGCGGTACTTGTAGGAGAGGTCGGCGATCTCGCGGCTCGGGAACTGCGCCATCAGCACCGAGATCTCCAGGACCACGGTCCACAGCCGGCACAGATGCTCGTAGCCCTCGACGTCGAAGCGCTTGGCCGCCCGGTCGTAGAGCGCCAGCAGGTTCGCCGAGGCGAGGTTGCAGGCGGTGTCGTCGAGGAACATGTACTCCGAGCACGGGTTCGAGGCCCGGATCCGCCCGCCGACCGGGCAGGTATGCCAGTCGTTCATCGTGGTGTTGAAGTGCAGTCCCGGATCGGCCGAGGCCCAGGCGGCCTCCGCGATCTTCTCCCACAAGTCCCGCGCCTTGATCGTCTTGGTGGCCTTGCCGGTGGTGCGCTGGGTCAGGGTCCAGTCCGCATCCGCGTCGACGGCGCGCAGGAAGTCGTCGGTCAGCGAGACCGAGTTATTCGAGTTCTGGCCGGCGACGGTGAGGTAGGCTTCCGAATCCCAGTCGGTGTCGTAGATCGGAAACGCAATGTCGGTGTAGCCCTGGCGGGCATACTGGATCACCCGCTTGATCGCGGCATCCGGCACCATCGCCTTGCGGGCGTTCCTGACCTCGCGCTTGAGGGCCGGGTTGCGCTCTGGATCGAAGCAGGCGTCACCGGCGGCCTCGCAGTTGACGCACGCCTTCATCACCGCCTTGAGGTGCTTGGACACCACCTTGGAGCCGGTGACGAGGGCGGCGACCTTCTGCTCCTCCTTGACCTTCCAGTCGATGAACGCCTCGACGTCCGGATGGTCGATGTCGACGATCACCATCTTGGCGGCGCGCCGGGTCGTGCCGCCGGACTTGATGGCGCCGGCCGCCCGGTCGCCGATCTTGAGGAAGCTCATCAGGCCAGAGGACTTGCCGCCGCCGGCGAGCTTCTCGTTCTCGCCGCGCAGCCGCGAGAAGTTGGAGCCGGTGCCCGAGCCGTACTTGAACAGGCGGGCTTCCCGCACCCACAGGTCCATGATGCCGCCCTCGTTGACGAGGTCGTCGGCGACGGACTGGATGAAGCAGGCATGGGGCTGGGGGTGCTCGTAGGCGCTGGCCGATTGGGTCAGAGCGCCGGTCTTGTAGTCGACGTAGAAATGGCCTTGAGCCGGGCCGTCGATGCCGTAGGCCCAGTGCAGGCCGGTATTGAACCATTGCGGCGAGTTCGGCGCCACCATCTGGCGGGCGAGCATGGCGCGCAAGTCGTCGTGGAAGGCGGAGGCGTCCTCCTCGCTGGTGAAGTAGCCGCCCTTCCAGCCCCAATAGGTCCAGCATCCGGCCAGCCGATCGAAGACCTGCGTCGCCGAGGTCTCGGAGCCGGCGCGCTCACCTTCGGGCAGGCCGGCCAAAGCCGCCTCGTCCGGCACCGAGCGCCACAGGAAGGAGGGGACGCCGGTCTCCTCGACCTTCTTCAGGGCCGCCGGGACGCCGGCCTTGCGGAAATACTTCTGGGCCAGCACGTCGCAGGCGACCTGGCTCCAGGTCTCCGGCACGTCGATGCCCTCGAGGCGGAACACCACCGAGCCGTCCGGATTGCGGATCTCGCTCACCGCCTTGCGGAACGGGATGCTGGCATAGGGCGACTGCCCCGCGGTGGTGATGCGACGCTCGAACCGCATGGGGATACTCTCCGGTCACGAACAGCCGGGGACCGCCCGCGCAGGATGGCGGGGTCCGCCGGTTACGAGGAATGGCGGGGACGTGTCGATGGGGCGGACGCGCCTCGGCCCTCCCGGGCCGGCTCGTCCTGTCAGCATGGAAACTACCGAGCATGGCAGCCCCACGTCAATAACTAGTGTCGGCGAACTCCGTTCCTCCCTAGATGTTGTGTTGACGGGCGGAATCCTGTGGATGGCGGCGAACCTCCGCGTAAGCCCGTATCCGGCTTGGCGGAATCGCACCGGCCCCTCGGCCCGGTCACAGCCGGCGCAGCATCCGACCACCGATTTGTTCACAGGTGGTTGGGCATCGGGGCGCTGCGGCGGCGGCGTGACAGCCTCGCCCACAGGAATCGTGCTGCGGCGCGGGACATGCTGGACATCCGGGGGCCATCTCACCATAGTCCCGCGCGACGACGGGGGGCCTCCCTCCCATTCCCGGGGGCGTTAGCCCAGAGACGGTCGCGATGGCGCTGAAAGACACCCTGCTTCGGATCTTCACCTGGTGGAGCGGCTCGACCGTCAGCCTGGAGTTCTACACCAAGCGCCACGGCCGTTTCGTCGGCGAGGACGAGTTCGGCAACCGCTACTACCGGGCGCAAGGTCCGCTGATCGATGCCTCGGTCGGCCCGGAGCGGCGCTGGGTGATCTATAATGGCTATGCCGACGCCTCGAAGGTGCCGCCGGGCTGGCGCGGCTGGCTGTGCCACGCCACCGACGTGGCGCCCTCCGAGGAGACCTACGTCCCGCGCGAGTGGCAGAAGCCGCACGAGGAGAACCTGACCGGGACCGTGGCGGCCTACCGGCCGCGGGGCTCGCAGCTCTCCTACGGCCAGCGGCCGGCGGCGACCGGCGACTACGTGCCGTGGGTGCCGGGCGAGTAACCCGCCCTTTTTCCACCATCCTCCTTGTGTCTATCGCGGGTGGGCCGGTCCTGCCCGCTCGCCCCGTCGATCCGGGCGCGAGAGGCCCGTCAGGGGCCGCCGACCATCGAGCCGGGAGCGTTTGGGTTTGAGCCGCATGACCGCACGCCGCGCCGCGGGCGCCTTCCTGCTCCTTCGCGGTGTCGTTCTGGGCGGTGCCGTTCTGGGGGGCGTGCTCGCCTCCGCGCCGGCCCGGGCCGACAAGATCCGCAATCCGACCGCGGTCTTTGCCGGCCTCGACAAGATCACCGGCCGCACCGTCTCCTTCGAGGTGGCGGTGGACGAAACGGTGCAGTTCGGCGCGCTCCAGCTCACCCCACGGGTCTGCTACACGCGCCCCCCGACCGAGAGCGCCAAGACCACCGCCTTCCTGGAGGTCGACGAGGTCACGCTGGAGAACAAGTACCGGCGGATCTTCACCGGCTGGATGTTCGCCTCCAGCCCCGGCCTTCACGCCATCGAGCATCCGATCTACGACGTGTGGCTGGTCGATTGCAAAGGCGGCACCGACCTCATCGCCGAGCCGAAGGAGCAGGAGGACGCGCCGGTGGCCGCCGCCAAGCCCGAGGGCCGCAAGCGCCGCGAGCAGGCGCGGGGCGGCGACGAGGCGCCGCGCAGCCGCCAGGTCAACCGCCAGGGCCAAGTGGACGTGGAGCCCCTGCGCGGCACGCCGGTGCAGCCGCGCCAGACGCCGTCGCGGCGCTTCTTCCCGACCAATGACGGGCCGAGGCCGGGCGGCGTCGATCCGATGGACCCGAACCCGCGCTGAGGGCCGGCGTCAGCGCGCCAGCACCACCAGCCATCCCGGCACGCCGCTGCCGTTCTGGCGCCGGATCTCCGCCGGCTCCAGCAGCGCGACCGCGAGCCCGGCCGCCTCCGCCGCCTCGCGCAGAGTCGCCACCCCGTGGGCGTAGCGTCCGTCGGCGCCGAGCACGACGCCGCGCTCGCCCGGATGGGCCTGCACCGTGAAGGCGAACAGCCCGCCGGGCACCAGCACCCGGGCCACTCCGGCGACGACCGGGCCGATCATCCGCAAGTAGATGAACACGTCGGCGGCCACCGCGAGATCGGCGCTCGCAGGCGGCTCGGATTGAAGGACATCCCGCAGGTCGCCCTCGTCCAGGCGGGCATAGAGGCCGGTGCGCCGGGCCTCGGCGAGCATCCGGGGCGACAGGTCGATGCCGGTGAGCGAGCCGGCGATCCCCTGGAGGGCGCGCGCCATCAGGCCGGTGCCGCAGCCGAGATCGAGGACGCGCGAAAAGACCACGTCGGGCCCCCGCAGCTGCTCCAGGGCGGACCGGATCAGCGCGGGGCCGCAATAGCCCAGCCCTTCGACCAGATGGCGCTCGAAGCGCCCGGCATAGCCATCGAACAACGCCCGGACATAGGCCGGCGAGATCGCCTCCTCCTCCGTCTCGCCCAGTTCCGCGAGATGCAGGCGGGCGCCGAGGGAATCCTCCGGATCGAGGGCGAGGGCCGCCCGGAACGCCTGTGCGGCCTCCCGCCGCAGGGTCGGGACGGCGGCGCGGGCGCGCCCGAGCAGCAGCCAGGCCGGGCCGTAGCCGGGCACCCGCTCCAGCACCTGCCCGGCGAGGTCGGCGGCGGCCTCCGCATCGCCCCCGGCGAAAGCCGCCTCGGCCCAGGCATAGCGGCGGTCGGCGAGGAGGTCGCCGGAGGAGCGGTCGGGCGCGGGCATCGCGGAGGGGCTTTCGGAGGGAGAGGCGAGGGGAGGAAGGGACGAACGGTCCGGGCCGCCTATATACCCGGCCCCGCTCCCGGGAAGAGGTCTCACCGCCTGACGAGGATCCATGGCGTCGCGCCCCACCGATCTCCTCACCCTGACCCGTGAGGGGCTGTATTGCCCGCCCGGCGACTTCCATGTCGATCCGGTCCGCCCGGTGCCGCGTGCGCTCATCACCCACGGCCATGCCGACCATGCGCGGGCAGGCCACGGTGCGGTGCTGGCGACGCCCGAGACCCTGCGCATCATGGCGGTCCGCTACGGCGAGGATTTTTGCGAGACCCGCCAGGAGGCACGGCTCGGCGAGGCGATCCGGATGGGCAGCGTCACGGTGCGCTTCCACCCCGCCGGCCACGTCCTCGGCTCCGCCCAGATCGCCATCGAGCAGGGGGGGTGCCGGATCGTCAATTCGGGCGATTACAAGCGGGCGCGGGACCCGACCTGCCTGCCCTTCGAGGTGGTGCCCTGCGACGTGTTCATCACCGAGGCCACCTTCGGCCTGCCGGTCTTCCGCCATCCGGTCGCCCGCGACGAGGTGCGAAAGCTGCTCGATTCGGTGCGGCTCTTCCCCGAGCGCACCCACATCGTCGGCGCCTACGCGCTCGGCAAGGCGCAAAGGGTGATGGCGCTCCTGCGCGAGGAAGGCTTTTCGGAGCCGATCTACCTGCACGGTGCGATGGAGAAGCTGACCGATCTCTACCGGCGCGAGGGCGTCCCGCTGGGCGAGACGATCAAGGTGGTGGCGGCGGAGCGGCCCAAGCTCGGCGGCACGATCGTGATCTGCCCGCCCTCCGCGATCCAGGACCTGTGGTCGCGCAAATTCCCCGATCCGGTCACCGGCTTCGCCTCCGGCTGGATGCGGGTGCGGGCGCGTGCGCGCCAGAAGGGCGTCGAGCTGCCGCTGGTCATCTCCGATCATTCGGACTGGGACGATCTCTGCCGCACCATCCGGGAGACCGGGGCCGGCGAGGTCTGGGTGACCCATGGCCAGGAGGATGCCCTGGTGCATTGGTGCGGGACGCAAGGCATCCGGGCCAAGCCCCTGCACATGCTCGGCTACGGCGACGAGGGCGAGGCGGAGCCGGATGCACAGGGGGTGGAGACGGCCGCATGAACGACTTCGCCCATCTCCTCGACCGCCTCGCCTACGAGCCGCGGCGCAATGCCAAGCTGCGCCTGCTCCAGGACTTCTTTCGCCACACCGCCGATCCGGACCGCGGCTACGCGCTCGCCGCCATGACCGGGTCCTTGAGCTTCCGCGAGGCCAAGCCCGGCCTGATCCGCGGCCTCGTCGAGGAGCGGGTCGATCCGGTGCTGTTCCGGATGTCGCACAACTATGTCGGCGACCTTGCGGAATCGACGGCGCTGATCTGGCCCGCAAGACCGGGACGGGAGTCCGGGGACGAGCCCGGCCCCGGCCACAACAACCCGCCGGTGCCGACCCTGTCCGAGGTGGTGGAGGCGCTGGGGACCATCGGCAAGGGCGAGCTGCCGGCGCGGCTCGCCGCCTGGCTCGATGCCCTCGACGAGACCGGGCGCTGGGCGCTCCTCAAGCTCATCACCGGCGAATTGCGGGTCGGCGTCTCGGCCCGGCTGGCTAAGACCGCGGTAGCGAGCCTCGGCGGGCACGAGGCCGACGCGGTGGAGGAGGTCTGGCATGGCCTCGCCGCTCCCTACCCTGAGCTGTTCGCCTGGGTCGAGGGCCGGGCCGGCCCGCCGGAATCGGTCAATCCGGCGCCGTTCCGCCCGCCGATGCTGTCGCATCCGATCGAGGAGGAGAGCGACTTCGACAAACTGGAGCCTCAGGCGTTCTCGGCCGAGTGGAAATGGGACGGCATCCGGGTCCAGCTCGCCGGCGGGCGCGACCGCGACGGCCGGCAGATCCAAAAGATCTACTCGCGCACCGGGGAGGACATTTCCGGCGCCTTCCCTGACCTCGCCGAGGCGATCACCTTCTCGGGGGCCCTCGACGGCGAGTTGTTGATTCTGCGCGAGGGACGGGTGCAGAGCTTCAACGTGCTCCAGCAGCGCCTCAACCGGAAGGCGGTGACGGGCAAGCTGTTGCAGGATTTCCCGGCCCATGTCCGGGCCTACGATCTCCTGGCCGAGGGCGAGGAGGACCTGCGGCCCCTGGCCTTTTCCGAGCGCCGGGCGCGGCTGGAACGCTTCGTGGCCGGGCTCGACCACGCCCGCATCGACCTGTCGCCGCTCGTGCCCTTCGCCGATTGGGAGGCGCTCGCCGCCGCGCGGGCCGATCCGGCCTCGGTCGGTGCCGGACCGGATGCGGACGCGATCGAGGGGGTGATGCTCAAGCGGCGGACCAGCCCCTACCAGCCCGGCCGGCCCAAGGGCCCGTGGTGGAAATGGAAGCGCGAGCCCTTCCGCGTCGATGCGGTGATGATGTACGCCCAGCGCGGCCACGGGAAGCGCTCGTCGTTCTATTCCGACTACACGTTCGGGGTCTGGCGCGAGACGCCGGACGGCGCGGAGGAGCTGGTGCCGGTGGGCAAAGCGTATCATGGCTTCACCGACGAGGAACTGGCCAAGCTCGACCGCTACGTTCGCAACCACACCACCAAGCGCTTCGGCCCGGTGCGGGAGGTGGATTATGGTGTGGCGAAGGGGTTGGTGCTGGAGATCGCCTTCGAGGGCGTGCAGCGCTCGACCCGGCACAAATCGGGCGTGGCGATGCGGTTTCCCCGGGTCAGCCGCATCCGCTGGGACAAGCCGCCGGCCGAGGCCGACCGGATCGAGGCGCTGGAGCGCATCCTGGCCCGCGGCGAGACGGAGGTTCACCCGGGACGGGAGATCGCCGAATGAAGCGCTTCGACATGATCGCCAGGGGCACCGTCACCCGCCAGGCGACCGGCCGCCTCGTGGTCGACACCAAGGGCCAGGGCTTCACCGAGATCACGGACGCCGCCGCGGACTTCGTGCGCGAGGCGGGTGTCCGTCACGGGCTGCTCACGGTGTTCTGCCGCCACACCTCCGCCTCCCTGACGATCCAGGAAAATGCCGACCCGGACGTGCGGACCGACCTGTTGACCGCCCTCGACGGGCTGGCGCCGCGCCATGCGGGTTACGTCCACGGCAGCGAGGGGCCGGACGACATGCCGGCCCATCTCCGCACCCTGCTGACCGACGTGGCGCTGACGATCCCGCTGGTCGATGGGCAACTGGCCCTCGGGACCTGGCAGGGGATCTACCTGATCGAGCATCGCGATCGGCCGCATCGTCGCGAGATCGTGCTGCATCTCGCCGGCGCCTGACCGGACGTCGGATGCCCACGCAGGACGCCGGCCCGGAGGCGGCGCCATCCTGCAAACCCGTCGCGCCTCGGCGTGCAGCGTGACGCGAGCGCGTTGCCGATGACGATCGCATGGCGTCGGCCCGGACCTTGTCTCTTCCACGTCTGAGCCGCGCACGCGCGGCATACGCCGCGCCGACGCAGGTCGTCGGCCTCAGACCACCCGCTGCAAACCCCCGTGATCGGCCCGCACGATCCACAGGATGATCGTCCAATGGATCCCGGCTGATCGGCCGCTCGTCTCAACTGCGCGCCGTCGCTGCTGCGCTCCACCGGCGCCGGACATCGTAAATATCCTGCTTAGGCGATCTCTTGCCGCAATTGAGACGACGGACGCAACATGCTAAATATTTCATATTGCGCTGCAACAAATTTCATGATTGTTTACCTTGGACTGGTCAATTGAACTGAGGTTGGAGCGCAAACAACCATGAAATATTTTGCATTATCTCTCCTCGCCCTGAGCGCGGTGCCGGCGCAGGCGCAGGATCGTTCCGCTTCGATCACGGTGTTTCCGCCGATCATGCGGGAGACGGCGCGTGACACGGCGGCTGTGCGGCCTTTCGCTGAGCTGACCACGACGCCCCAGCCTGTCCCCGCGGCCCGTCGGCCGGCGGCTCAGCCCGAACTGGTCGCGCGGGGCTATGTCGAGCCTGCGGCGGCGTCGGTTACCGGCGCGCTCGAATAACACCCAAGGTTAGAAACACGGCCTTGGATGCCGTTCTCGAATTTGCGCCACGCCTCTGGCGTGGCATCGGACCATCGAGATGATGGACGACCTGATACGGCAGCATTGAGGGTCGTTGGTACGAGGCCCTGGCAGACGCAGAAGTCGCGAAGCCGGGCGCTGGTTTTGCGACAAGACCAATGATGCCACGATCGTCTCAGCGGGCGGAGCGTGGCGGACCCGCGCAGCCCGCTTACGGCCCGTCGAGTCGGTGATTTACGCCGATCCGCACCTCGTGCACGTCGAACCCGGCCTTGAAGCGGGCATTGACCGGGCCGCCGCGGTGGAGATGCTCGGGAACGACACGGCGCCCGGGCTCCAGAACGGCAGGCCCGGGGGATCTGTTGATGGCAGCGGCACCGAGAAGGCCGGGACCGTGACGCCGCCGTTGACCCTATCTCCGAGAACGCCCAGCCGCCGGCCGCATCGACGAGCAGGGGACCGAGCGCGTCGCCGAGCCGTCCGCCCACCGTCGCGAAGGAGGTGTCGGTGCCTTGGCCCACTCCGCCGCGAGGCCCAGCTTCGGGACCGGGACGGCCGAGTGTGCCAAGCGCGGCGGAGCCGCCATCGACCTCGGCCCGATCACAATGCCGTGCCCGAGCACCGGATTGTCGCCGATGGTGCCTCCCTGGTGACGCCGCCGAGCGAGGTCCGGACGCTCACGGCAGACAGGGAGCGTCTCGCCGCGGAACCCGCCTCCGGTCCAGGCCGCACCGACATACGCCCCGCGCCTGTCGGGAGAGGGCGCCGTTGCGACCGGGAGCGCGGGTCACGTGGTGCGTCGCCGAACCGAAGATCGGCTGCTTTTGCGGTGGTCAGTGGAGGAACGAGGGCCGACATCGCGGCCAAGTCCGAGTGACGGGATCTCTGCAATTTTGGGAGGCGGCCCACCAGATTGCCAATCTGTCTAATGGCGATTTGAGGCTGCGTAAGCTTGTCAGTTCTTGCCGCCCGCACGGCAGTGACCGCGTGGCGCTGGCCCGATCGCGCGCGATCTCTGCGCAATCCGCCAGCGGCTCGATGGCGTGGATAGCGCACACGCTCCGGTTTCAAGCCCGTCAAAAAAAGCTATAGAGACAAAAGAAGTAGGCCGAGAAGCGCCAAGGAGCGCGGGTGCCGTGGCGGGGAGTGAGTTGGGTTCCGAGACCACCATCGTCGTCGCGGACGACCACCCGCTGTTTCGCGGCGCCCTGCGCGGCGCCGTGACGGCGATCCTGCCCGGCGCCCGGATCCTCGAGGCGAGCGGACTCGAGCCGCTGACGGCGATCCTCGACCGGGAGCCCGAGATCGACCTCGTGCTGCTCGATCTGACGATGCCGGGGGTGCAGGGCTTCTCCGGCCTGATCTACCTGCGGGCGCAGCACCCGGCAATTCCCGTGGTGATCGTCTCGGCCAACGAGGACCCGGTGGTGATCCGCCGCGCTCTCGATTTCGGTGCCGCTGGCTTCATCCCGAAATCCCTCGACGTCGACCGCATCGGCGAGGCGATCGGCGAGGTTCTCGCCGGCGGCAACTGGTCGCCCCCCGACATCGAGCTGTCGGCCTCCGAGGACAAGGAGACGGCCGACCTGATGCGCCGCCTCGCCACCCTGACGCCGCAGCAGGTGCGGGTGCTGATGATGCTGTCGGAGGGATTGCTGAACAAGCAGATCGCCTACGAGCTTGGCGTCTCGGAGGCGACCGTGAAGGCTCATGTCTCGGCCATTCTCCAGAAGCTCGGCGTCGAGAGCCGGACGCAGGCGGTGATCGTCTCCTCGCGCATCGGCGCGACGCTGAGGCCCCCGGCCGGGGTCGAGTAGGGCGCGTCACGACGCCCGCAGGATCCGCTCCGTGCGATCGAGCGACGCACGACCGAGGCCGCGCGGCACGTCGTAGGGCGTGCCCGCGAGCTCGAACACCGCCCGGGTGGTGTCGGCGGTGGCCGGCGTCCAGCGGGCAAGGAACGCCACCAGGGGATTGCCGTCGTAGATCATTGGCAAGGCCAGGGGCTCGGTCTCCCAGCCGAGCGTCGCCAGATGGGTGATCATGATCGGGTGGGCCTGGATCAGGTAGCCGTCGAGGCCGAGCAGCCCGGTCAGTTCCGCCACCGCCACGAACTGGCGCCCGGCGACGGGATCCTTCGCGGTCGCGGAGGCACGCCGCCAGGGGGCGGCGCCACAGCGGGTCCATTCGAAGAGGCGCGGGCCGCTCGGGGCCTTCGCGCCTTGCAGAAGCTCCGGATAGACGTGGCTCTGGAGATGCGGCCGGGTCGTCGGCAGCAGGCGCGAATACGACACGACCTCGCCGTCGTCGATCCCCGCGACGTGGATGCAATCCGGCCCGTCGAACTGGTCCCGCTCGCGTCCGTCGGGCTTGCGGCACGCCTCCCACCGCATCGTCTCGACAAACAGGCGGTGGCGGAAGCAATATATCCTGTCGAGCAGATCCGCGCTGGCTTGGTAGCTGTCGCGATCGATGATCGTGATCAAGATCAGGGCTCCTCGCTTTGGAGCTACTCATGATCTTTTAATCTTTCAGATGATAGACCGTAAATTTACGGGATGGCTAATTAATCGGCTCGACAACATGAATATGCCTTGGGGCAAGACAATTCTTCCCGGTCTCTCCGGGCATGCGAGAGGGCCGTCACTGCGGCAAGACCGGGCGATCCGGCCGGTCGAAGCGCGGTCACGGACTTGGGCGGGACGACGGGGTTCGGCGGAAACCGGTGGCTGTCGGTCCGGGACGGTGGCGGCTCGATCCACCCCCGGCCTCACGACGGAATGGTCGCGGCGATCGTTGTCGGCGCGACGCCGGCCCGGCTCCGGTTCCGGCACGGTGAAGGGCCGTTCGAGATCCGGGCCGGCCTAAGCAGGCTTGCGTTGGCAGGCCAACGCTTCGCCCGCTCAGGCTCTTGTTTTGTCGCAGATTTTTATCGCCGAACCGGTGACCACTTCGGCGAAATCTGCTTGGCCCCGCCTGCGGTCGTGCGGGCGGGCTGCGATCTAATCGATCAATCCCTCGCGCATCGCCTGGGCGACGAGCTGCACCCGGTTGACGGCGCCGAGCTTGCGGGCGGCGTTGCGCAGATAATCCTCCACCGTCCGCTGCGACAGGGACAGGATCTCGGAGGTCTCCCAGCCGGTCTTGCCGGCGGCCGCCCACTTGATGCATTCGATCTCGCGCCGCGTGCAGCTTTGCGCGCGGCCTGCGCGGGGGGGCCGGGCCGGCACGGCGGGACCGAGGCGGCGCGCCGTCAGGTGCGCGTAGATCGCCAGCAGGTGCAGGCCGGCCCTGGCCTCGTCCGAGAGGTCCATTCGCGGAGCGCCGAACGAGGCGGCGGTCTCGGTCCCGTCCACGTCGTGGATCGGCACGCAGAGCCCGTCGCCGAGGCCGAAGGCTGGCGCCTCGCCCATGATCTGCCGCGCCACGGCCGCATCGCGCTCCACCGGGACCTCCGACCACAGGAACGGCGTGGTGGTGCGCCGCACATGCGCCATCACGGGATCATGCTGGACGTAACCGCGCTCGACGTAGCGGGCCGCCCATGCCTCCGGCCAGTGCATCAGCAGCAGCCGGTCGGGCAGGTTCTCGCCGGCGCTCTGGGGCACGCCCGCGATGGCGAAGCGCTCGTAGCCGAAGACCGTGCCGGCCCGGCTCAGCACGGCCACGATCTCGGCCGTGTTCTGTGCCGCCTTCACGGCCTGGACCAGGTCCAGGGTGACCTGCCCGATCAGCGCCATCTCGCTGCGACATCCTCTCGACACGGGCCCGCCGCGGCCCGCGCCGTCGCGGGCTTGTCCCGGCACGATCGGGCCTGCTGTCCATCAGGACATCATGCCTACCAGGAAACACCGCGAGCGGCGACGATCCGGGAGTTAAGCCCCGGGCTCGTCGCCGAAGGCCGGCCGCTCAGCCCGCCCGCCGCTTGAGCAGGCCCACCAGGACGGCGGTGATGACCGTGCCGACGGCTAGCGCCACCACGGCGCCCAGCACCGGCGTGATGGCGTTCGGGATCGGCAGGACGAACAGGCCGCCATGGGGCACCCGCAGCGCCACCCCCAGCGTCATCGAGAGGGCGCCCGCCACCGCCGAGCCCGCCACCAGAGCCGGGATCACCCGCAGGGGATCGGCGGCCGCGAAGGGGATCGCGCCCTCGGTGATGAAGGCGGCCCCCAAAACCGCCGCGGCGGTGCCGGCCTCGCGCTCCTGCGCGCTGAACCGGCCGGGAAAGAGCCGTGTGGCGAGGGCAATGCCGAGCGGCGGGGTCATGCCGGCGAGCATCACGGCGGCCATCGGGGTGTAGATGCCCGACGAGATCAGGGCGGCGGAGGAGGCATAGGCCGCCTTGTTGATCGGCCCGCCCATGTCGAGCGCCATCATGCCGCCGAGGATCAGGCCGAGCACCAGGGCGCTCGTGCCCTGCATGCCCTTGAGCCAGCCGGTGAGCGCCGCCAGCAACGCCGCCACCGGCACGCCGACGACGTAGACCATCAGGAGGCCGGTCACGAGCGTGCCGATCAGCGGCAGGATCAGGACGGGTTTGAGGCCCTCCAGGGTCTTCGGCAGGCGGATGGAGCGGCTCAAGAACGACACGGTATAGCCGGCGATGAAGCCCGCCACGATGCCGCCGAGGAAGCCGGCATTGAGATTGGCCGCCAGCATGCCGCCGATCATGCCCGGCGCGATGCCGGGCCGGTCGGCGATCGAGAAGGCGATGTAGCCGGCGAGCGCCGGGACGATCAGCGCGAAGGCCGCCTTGGCGCCGATCTCGCCGAGGGCAAAGCCTAAGCTGCCCGTGTTGGCCGCCGACATCGCATCGATGCCGCCGAACGCGAAGGCAAGCGCGATCAGGAGGCCGCCCGCCACCACGAAGGGCAGCATGAACGACACGCCGGTCATCAGGTGCTTGTAGGCGCCGGCCTTGGTCTCGGCAGCCGGGCGGGCGGAGCTGGATTCGGTGGCGTCGGCGCCCTGCACTTCCGCGTTCTTGAGCGCGGTGGCGATCAGGCCCTTGCCGTCGCGGATCGCCGCCTTGGTGGTGGTGGCGTAGACCCGCTTGCCCGAGAAGCGCGAGCGGTCGATTCCAGTATCGGCGGCGATCAGCACGATGTCGGCCGCCGCGATCTCGTCCGGCGTCAGCGCGTCCCGGGCGCCGACCGAGCCTTGCGTCTCGACCCGCACGGAATGGCCGAGGGCCTGGGCAGCGGCCTGGATCCCTTCCGCCGCCATGAACGTGTGGGCGATGCCGGTCGGGCAGGAGGTGATGGCGACGATGCGCCGAGATCCGCCCGCCTCGGGGGCTTTGCTCGGGTTCTTCTCGCCGAGGCTCTTGGTGCTCGCGAGCGCCCGGTCGATCACCCCGTCGACGTCGGTGAGCACGTCCTCGATCGCGGCCTTGGCCCGTTGGAGTGCTCCGAAGCGGCCCTCGCCGAGGTCACCCGTGCCGACGAGCAGCACCGCGTCGGCGTCCCGGATCGCGCCCTCGCTCAAGGGGGCCCCGGTCGCGCCGCGGGCGCGCAGTTCGACGTCGAGGCGCTGGTTGCGCCGCCCCGCCGCCCGGCGCAGGGACTCGGCCGCCAGCACCGCATGGGTGCTGAGATCGCCGCCTCCGACGACGGCCACCAAGTGGGTCATGGGGTGTTCCTCCTGGGGTCTGTTGTGATGTCCGGCCAAATTCCGATGTCGAACGACTCGACCGCTGCGCGGCGCCTCGGGATGAGGTCGCGGGTGGGATGGCGCTTGGTTGCGTCACGCCGTCAGCGCCTGCACGTCGATCGTCCTGGCGATCGCCTCGACGGGCGCGCGCCCCGGCAGGTTGGCGCCGGCCCGCGTCAGCTTGCCGGCCGCGAACGCCAGCGCCAGCCGGGCGGTGCCGGCGAGGCTCAGATCGGCCACGAGCCCGGCCACCAGCCCGGCCACCAGGGCGTCGCCGGCCCCGACGGTGCTCGCCACCGCGATCGCCGGGGCCAGCGCGTGCAGGGCCTCGGTCCCGCGGACGAAGACCGCGCCCTCGGCCCCGAGCGAGACGACGACCAGGGCAATGCCGCGCCGCACGAGGTCACGGGCTGCTTCGACCACGTCGGCGAGGGTGGGCAGCGGGCGGCCGGCCCATTCCTCCAATTCGTGCCGGTTCGGCTTGACCATGTCGGGCAGGGGGGCCGCCGCCAACGCTGCCGCCAGCGGTGGCCCGGAGGCGTCCAGCAGCACCCGGCCGCCGCGCGCCTTCAGGTCCGCGGTCAGCTCGGCGTAGAGGCCGGTCCCGGCCCCCGCCGGCAGGCTGCCGGCCAGCACCACGAGGGTGTCGGGGCCGGCCGTCTCGGCCAGCATGGCGCGGACCGCCCGCAGGGTCGCGGGGTCGACGGCGAGGCCCGGCAGGTTCACGTCGGTGGTCCCGGCGGGATCGACGAGTTTCAGGTTGATGCGGGTCTCGCCGCCCACGCGGAGGCAGCGATCCGCGATGCCCTTGGCGGCGAACAGGGCCTCGAAGGCCGCGGCGTTGCCGGCGCCGAGCACCCCGGCCGCGGTGACGGGCAAGCCCCAATCGGCCAGGCAGCTCGCCACGTTGATGCCCTTGCCGCCGGCATCGTCCCGCACCGCGCGGGCGCGGTGGACCTCGCCCGGCACCAGCCGGTCGAGGGTGACGGTCCGGTCGATCGCCGGGTTGAGGGTGAGGGTGAGGATGCGGGTCACGACCGCGCCTCCGCCCTGTCGCCGGACGAGCGGTCGAGGGCCCGCACCGCCGCGGCGTCGGGTTGGGCACAGGCTTCCTCGGCGAGCGCCTTCAGCTCGGCCAGCGAGGCGGCGCGCAGGCGCGCCTTCACGGCGGGCAGGTCGCGGGGCGTCATCGAGAGTTCGTGCACCCCGAGGCCCGCGAGCAGCCCCGCCCCGAACGGATCGCCGGCGATGCCGCCGCAGACCCCGACGAAGCGGCCGTGCCGGGCTGCCCCCTCGCAGGTCATCCGCACCAGGCGAAGCACCGCCGGATGGAGCGAATCGGCCTCCGGCGCCAGCTCGGTGTTCTGGCGGTCGATGGCGAGCGCGTATTGCGTCAGGTCGTTGGTGCCGATCGAGAAGAAGTCGCAATGGGCGGCCAGGGCATCGGCCTGGATCGCCGCGGCCGGCACCTCGATCATGATGCCGAGCGGCACGGCGGGCGCGGCGATCTCGGCCCGGATCCGCTCGCAAGCGTCGCGCAGGGCCAGCACCTCCGGCACCGAGGTGATCATCGGGAACATGATCGAGAGCGGCGCGTCCTTACCCCCAGGTGCGTCGGCCGGCACGCCATCCTTCGCGGCGCGGTAGAGGGCGCGCAGTTGCGGCTCCATCAGGTCGGGCCGGCGCAGCAGCAGCCGGGCGCCGCGCACGCCGAGGAAGGGATTCTCCTCCTTCGGCAGCGCGAGGTGGGGCACCTGCTTGTCGCCGCCGATATCGAGGGCGCGCACGATCAGCGGGCGGCCCCGGAGCGCCTCCAGCATCGCCCGGTAGGTGGCATACTGGTCGTCCTCGCCCGGAGTCTCGCCGCGCTCCAGGAACAGGAACTCGGTGCGCATCAGGCCGACGCCCTCGGCGCCCTGCGACAGGGCGAAGGGCACCTGATCGGGCGTGTTGACGTTGGCGCCGATGGCGAGGGCATGCCCGTCGCGGGTGCGGGCCGGCAGGCCGCGCTCGCGCGCCTCCGCCTCCTGGGTCGCCCGCAAGGCGTCGCGCCAGGCTTGCGCCGAGGCGAGGTCGCGCGCGCTCGGATCGACGTAGAGCCGCCCGGTGGTGCCGTCGAGGATCGCGGTCTTGCCCGCAGACAGGGCGAGCAGGCCGGGTCCGGCCGCCACCATCGAGGGAATGCCGAGCGTCCGGGCGAGGATCGCCGTGTGGGAGGTCGGCCCGCCTTGCGCCGTCGCGAGCCCCAGCACCCGGGCGGGGTCGAGCCCGGCGGTGTCGGAGGGCGCGAGGTCCGGGCTGAGCAGGAGGCAGGGCGCGTCCGGCAGGGCATGGCCGGCCTGGAGCGCCGGATCGATCTGCGCCAGCACCCGGCGGCCGACATCGCGCAGGTCCGCCGCGCGGGCGGCGAGCACCGGATTGCCCAACGCCGAGAGCTGGCCGGCCATGCGCTCCACCGCCCGGTGCCAGGCATAGGCGACGCCGTGGCCCTCGACCATCAGCTGGCAGGCCAGCGTGATCAGGTCGGTGTCGGCGATGAGATCGGCCTGCGCCTTGAAGATCCCGGCATCGGCCTGGCCGAGGCGCCGGCCGGTATCGTCGGCGAGCGCCTTGAGCTGCGCCGCCGTGCTCTCCAGCGCCGCGTGCAGCCGGTCGCCGCCGCTCGTGAGCGGTTCGGGCTCGTCCGGCACCGCGACCTCGGTGGGGCCGAGGATGTGGATCGGCCCGATGGCGAGGCCCGGGCTCGCGCCGATGCCGGGGATCACCTGGCAGGGATCGGCCGGGTTCCAGCCCGCCACCGGAGCGGCGGCCTTGGCGGCGGCCTCCGCCGCGCGGGCGACGGCGGCCTTCTCGCCGGCTGACAGCCCGGTGACCACGGCCTTGAGCCGGGCGAGCGCCGCCGGGGCGTCGTCGCCCTCGGCGGAGATCACCGCCTCGTCGCCGGCGCGCAGGCCGAGCTGGAGCAGCGCGATCAGGTTCTTGGCATCCGCCACCTCGGCGCCGTGGCGGACCTGGATCCGGGCGGGGCTGGCGCGGGCCGCCTCGACCCAGGCGGAGGCCGGGCGGGCATGCAGGCCGGTCGGGTAATCGACGGTCCAGGCAAAGCTCTGGGCAAGGTCGGCGGCGGGGCCGGCGCTGCCCGAGACGGCGCCATCCTCGGCGAGGGCCGCGGCGATCTCGGCGGCGTCGCCGGTGGTGCGCAGGCGCTCCAGCCGGGCCTCGTCCTGGATCAGGCGGGTGAGGCGGCGCAGCACCGTGATGTGGGTGTCGGATTGCGCCGCGATCGCCACCACCAGGTGGGCATCCTGCCCGTCATGCCAGGCGACCCCGCCCGGCACCTGGAGCACGGCGAGCCCGCTCTCGCGCACCAGGGCGCGATCGTCGACCATGCCGTGCGGGATGACGACGCCGTGGCCCAGATAGGTGTTCGCCACCGCCTCGCGCCGCAGCATGCTGGCCTCGTAGGCCGGGTCGATGCAGCCGGCGGCGACCAGGAGCTGGGCCGCCTCGCGGATGGCGGCGTCCTTGGTCGAGGGGGTGGCGGCGGTGCGGATCAGGATGCGCGGCGTCAACGGCGGTGTCGGCGCGAGCATGGCGGGCTTCCTCCCTGGAGGCGATCGAATTTTCCTTGCCGTCTATGAAAACGTTTTCATAAACTGTGTCAATCGGGGATCGGCTCCGTCGGAGTGTCAGGACTTGCATGCCGCGTAGGTGCCTGCCACAAAGGGTGTGCAGTTCCTGAAAACGTTTTCGAGGCGATGACCGTCGGCATCCGTGACGTCGCCCGCGCGGCGGGCGTTTCCACCGCGACCGTGTCGCGGGCCCTGGGCAAGGGCCCGGTCAGCGACGCCCTGCGCGAGCAGGTGGAGGCGGCGGTGCGCGCGACCGGCTACCGGCCGAACCTCTCGGCCCGCCGCCTGCGCTCGCAATCGGCCCAGACCATCGGGCTCATCGTCGCCGACATCCGCAACCCGTTCTTCACCGCGGTGAGCCGGGCGGTGGAGGATGCGGCCTACCAGGCCGGGATGCGGCTGATCCTGTGCAACACCGGCGAGGATGCCGAGCGCGAGGCCCTGTACCTGCGGCTGATGCAGGAGGAGCGGGTCACCGGCGTCGTCTTCGCGCCGACCCGCCGCACCGCCGAGCGGCTGCGGCCGGAGGATTTTCCGTTTCCCCTGGTGCTGATCGACCGCACCGGCCCGCCCGGTGGCCACGACTCGGTGGTGCTCGACAACGTCGCGGCCGGCGCCGCCCTGGTCGACCATCTGGTGGAGCAGGGCCATTCCCGCATCGCGGGCCTGTTCGGTTCCACCAGCTCGACCGCGGAGGAGCGGCGCGACGGCTACCTCGCGGCGATGCACCGGCACGGGCTGGAGCCGCAGATGCGCCATGTCCTGCCGGATGCCGAGCCGGCGCAAGGCGAGGTGGCGCGCTGGCTCGCCGAGCCGGGGCGGCCCGAGGCGCTGGTGGTCTCGAACGGCCTGATTCTGATGGGGGCGGTGCGGGCGGCGCGCGCCGCC
>NZ_LABX01000206.1 GCF_001043915.1 Methylobacterium aquaticum
GTTGCGGGGTGGGGGTGATGGGGAGGAGGCGCGGTAGGGTCGCCGGTTGAACCTGCCCGGACCGCGCCGGTCACGCCCGATCAGAAGCGCGTGGTGAGGTCCGTCAGCCAGGCCGGAGACGCATCGACCAGCACCGTCTCGAGCCGCTTGTCGTAGCCCGAGAGGATCAGCACGGCCGCCAGAACGAGAACGACACCGAACAGCCGCTTGATGGGACCGCTGGCCGACCGCATGCGGTTTCGCCACCGCATCATCGCCTCCCGGGACAGGAACCCGAGCAGCAACAGCGGCAACGCCGCGCCGAAGCCGAAGGCGAGCATCGTCACGGCAACCGCCGGCAGGTTCTCGGCATTCGCCGCCGCGAGCGATGCGGCGCCGAGCGTCGGGCCGACACAGGGGCTCCAGACGGCACCGAGCAGCAGACCGACACCGAACTGGCCGATCCATCCCTCCGTCGAGAAGCCGCCGAAGCGGTTCTCGGTCCAGGCCCCGATCGGGCTTGCGGCCAGGGCGAAGCGGGCCTGAAACGCCGGCACGAGGAGGATCGCGCCGATGCTCAAGAGCAGGATCGAGGCGGCGGTGCGAAACAGGCTCGCATCGAGGCCGATCGCAAATCCGACGGTGGCGACGAGGATGCCGATCACCGTGAAGGAGAGCGCGAGGCCGCCGCTGAGCGCGAGCGCGCCGAGGCGATGCTGCGAGGCGGCCGCTCCCAGCACGATCGGCAGGAGCGGCAGGACGCAGGGTGACAGGATCGAGAGGATGCCCGCGATGAACGCGAAGCCGACCGTCGCGAGCATGGATCCGCCCTTAGATCGACGTGTCGAGTTGCGCCGCGATCGCAGCCTTGTCGGTCACGCCGGTCGAGCGGCCGACCTCCCGGCCGCCCTTGTAGGAGATCAGCGTGCTCTGCATCCGCACGCCGAGTTCCTTGAGCGCGTCCTTCTGGCTGTCGAAGTCGACGTGCAGCACGGTCATCTTGGCGAACCGGGGATCGGCAAGCAGCTCGGACAGGATCGGCTTCTGTGCCTTGCAGGTCGGGCACCACGGCGCGGTCACGTCGATCAGGATCGGCCCGCCCGCCTTCTTGGCGGCCTCGAAGGCTGACGACGTGAACGCCTTGGTCTCGGCCGCGCTGGCGGTTCCGACGAAGGACGATGCCGGAAGGGCAACGGGCAGCGCGAGCGCGAGGGCGCAAGCGAGAAGGACCGGACGACGCAGCATGGATGGCTCCTCCGCGAGGCCGCGATCTCCGGCCCGCATCCTGTCCTTCGATGTGGCCGGGATGGCTGTTACAGGGGAGCCGCAAACAATTTCGTCGGGCGGCGCTGTAACGCCGGGACACGACCCTGCGTAGGGTTGGGCAGGTGACACTCAGCGAGCCAGATCTGACCGCCGCGATGACGGCGGCCCTCCAAGGCAGGGAAGACGCCTACGCATTGGCGCTGGTCGCCATCGCGGCGCTCGTGCGGACCCGGGTCCGGCGACGGCTCAGGAGCAATTGGGCGGATGTGGAGGATGTCGTACAGGAGACGCTGCTCAGCATCCACCTGAAGCGCGGGACATGGGACCCATCGCGCCCGCTCGTCCCCTGGGTCCATGCCATCGCCGACCACAAGCTCATCGATTGGGCACGACGCAAAGGCCGCCAGAACCGATTGATCGCCGACGGTATCACCGTCGACACGCTGGTCGACGTCGTGCCGGCACCGGAGGAGGACGTGTTCGGCATCGATCTCGATCGCCATCTTGCCGTTCTGTCTCCCCGCGAACAGGTTGTGGTCCGGGGATTGGCGGTCGAAGGCCGCTCCGTGCGCGATGTCGCCGCGACGCTCGGCCTGCGGGAGGGGGCGGTTCGTGTCGCGCTCCATCGCGGGCTCAAGCGGCTGGCGTCGGCAGCCCGGAAGGGAATTGTGTCATGAAGACGACCAACCTGATCGCTGTGCTGGCGGCGGATGCGCGACCCACGAAACCCGTGGGGCGCTCCTTGGTCATCGCGGGTCTGAGCGGTGGAATCGTGGCCGGCCTGCTCTTCGTCGCGCTGGTCGGTGTCCGGGCCGATCTGCTGGCCGCGCTTGCCAACCCCCGGGTGGTGTTCAAGTTCCTGTTCACCGCGGTGACCGCGATGGCCGCGCTGGCCGTGGCCGCAAGGGTCTCGTGCCCGGACCGGGCCGGCCCGCCGATCGGCGTCCTGCTCGCTCCCCTGTTGCTGCTCGGGGCCGCAACCGGCCTCGATATGGCGGTGACGCCACGGTCGTCCTGGGCGCAGGCCGCCATCGGGATATCGCCCCTCGCCTGCCTCACGATGATCGTGGTGACGTCCCTTCTGCCCGCATTCTGCCTGCTCTGGGCCGCACGGGCGGGTGCGCCCCGCCATCCTGCCAAGGCGGGCGCCGCGGCCGGCCTCGCCGGAGGCGCGGTGGGTGCAGGGATCTTCTCGTTCTATTGCCCGAACGACTCCACGTTGTTTGTCGCGCTCTGGTACGGCTTCGGGATGGTGCTCACGACCGGCTTGGCGGCGCTCGTC
Source organism: Methylobacterium aquaticum (assembly GCF_001043915.1). Taxonomy (GTDB): domain Bacteria; phylum Pseudomonadota; class Alphaproteobacteria; order Rhizobiales; family Beijerinckiaceae; genus Methylobacterium; species Methylobacterium aquaticum. The sequence continues at coordinate 2,528 of NZ_LABX01000206.1, forward strand.
GGTCGACGGTTCCTGCGCTGGTAACGCCGACAGCCGTTGACACGGACCTTTCACACGGTGTCCGAACGATCCGGTCGGGAACCGTATCAGCAAGCCCGCGCGGCGATTGAGCGAAGCCGGTTTTCCGCCTCGCGACGCGATCCATCGGCAACCGTTTCAGCCTCACCGTCGCGTGCGGACGCTCGCCGACGGCACGGCGACGCTGGGACGATGTGAGGTCCCTGCGTGTCAAAACGCCGATCCGGTGATGCCGACGCCTGCGACCCAAACAGGCGAGGACCGTGCGATTGCCGTCCTCTCCCCGATCGCCATCACGCGGTCAGCCGCGATTCCTCCGACCGATCGTGAGGCTAGAGACGTCACGCACCCCCGACGCCCGGCTCCTGACCGCCGAACGCCGTGCCATCGATGGGACGATGGCAAATGGCAAAGCGCGTTGCTGCGAGCGCGGCTCTGCGCGAGAACGCCCCCCGAATGACCAGGGAGAGTGCGGCACGCCGCCGTTCCGGGAGATCGTGCCCCCGTGCACGGGCACCCTCGGGCCGAGGCGCCATCCAACGACCTCGGCCACGTCAAACCCAGGCTCGCACGATTTCCGACTGATCGCTTCGCGATGCAGAGATCGGCTTCGCTCAGGCGTGTGGAGCCGACGGTTCCACCGCGCGGGCTGGCGATCCGACGTCCGGAAGGAATCGTCCGGAGGTTGGATCACACCTCACCCGACCCGCTCACCCCAAGCCACCACCGACCCGCTCGGCCGCAAACCGCTCCCGCAGCCACGCCGCAGCCGGCCCGCACGGCCGCTGCTTGTGCCAGACCAACTCCAGCGCGATCGGCCAATCCCCCTGGTCGAACTGCAAATCCGGCGTGACGAGATGCGGCGCGGTCAGGGAGGCGGCGATGACGTGGTCGGTGACGAAGGCCCAGCCGATCCCGTGCTTGACCATCTCCAGGATCACCCAGTGGCTCTCGACCCACCACACCTCGGCGGCGACCCGCAGGCGGCGCTTCTCGGGGCCGTCGCTGCGGGCGGCGACGAGGATCTGGCGGTGGCGCTTCAGCTCCTCCCACTCCACGCGCGCCTTGGCGAGGGGATGGTCGCGGCCGCAGACGAGCTTGAGCGGGACCCAGCCGATGGTCTGGAAGCCGAGTTCCGTCGGCAGGACCTCCTGGCGCCACATCACACCGAGATCGGCGGCGCCGGACTGCACCATGCGGCTGACATCTTCCATCAACGGAAACAGCAGTTCCAGTTCCACATAAGGAAACCGACGGGCAAATTCGGCGAAGAGGGCGCCCAGCGCGTGCTCGGGGTAAAGCTCGTCGATGGCGACGACCAGCCGGTTCTCCACCCGCTGCTCCAGGCTCGTCGCCACGCCGATCAGGTGCTCGCGCCGGTCGAGCACCACCCGGGCCTCCAGGAGCAACCGCTCCCCCGCCGGGGTGAGGACCGGGTTCCGGCCCGCCCGGCTGAACAGCTCCAGCCCCAGATCCGCCTCGAGATTCGCCACCTGCGTGCTGACGGCCGATTGCGCCTTCCGCAACGCGCGGGCCGCGCCCGAGAAGGAGCCGGCCTCGGCCGCCGCCACGAAAGCCTGGAGCTGGTCGAAGGAGACGGCCATCCATCTGATCCCGCGATACGTCCCAACTTGCCGGCCGGAGTATCGCAGATAGAAGGCGGCGGACCAATCCAAGCGTCCAGAGTCAGACCATGCGCAGCACCCGCGACCGGATCCGCCACGCCCTCCTGTTCGAGGTGATCGGCCTCGCGCTCATCATCCCGCTCGGGACCGTGCTGTTCGGGCTGCACGCCTCCGAGATGGGCGTGATCGGCCTCGGCAGCGCCATGGTGGCGACGGGGTGGAACTACGTCTACAACCTCGGCTTCGACCGGGCGATGCAGCGGCTCACCGGCACCACCCGCAAGAGCCTGGGCCTCCGGGTGGGTCACGCCGTGCTGTTCGAGGCGGGATTGCTGGTGATCCTGCTGCCGCCGATCGCCTGGTACCTCGGCATCGGCCTCGTCCAGGCTTTCGTGATGGATATCGCGATCGCGCTGTTCTACGTGGCCTACGCCTTCGTCTTCAACCTCGCCTATGACTGGGCCTTTCCGCTGAAGGGCTGGAGCGCGGTCGCGGCCGAGCCGTCCCGCTGACAGCCCGCGGGGGTCACGCGCCGATCGGCGCGTGACCGGGCGCCATCGGCAGCCCGACGTAGTTCTCGGCGATCACCGTCTGGGCGGCCTGCGACCCGCGAATATAGGCGAGTTCCGCCACCTGCATCCGGCGCGCGAAGGCGTCCATGTCGGGGAAGCGATGGGTGAGGCCGGTGAACCACCAGCTGAAGCGCTCGGCCTTCCACACCCGGGCGAGCGCCCGGGCCGAATAGCCGTCGAGACCCGATGAATCGCGCTCGCCGTAATGCAGGGTCAGCGCCTCGGCGAGCATCGCGACGTCGGAGACGGCGAGGTTCATGCCCTTGGCCCCCGTCGGCGGCACGATATGGGCGGCGTCCCCGGCCAGGAACAGGCGGCCATAGCGCATCGGCTCGGCGACGAAGCTGCGCAAGGGGGCGATGCTCTTCTCGAAGGAGGGGCCGCGCACCAGCCCGGCGGAGGCTTGCGGCCCTAAGCGTATCTCGATCTCGTCCCAGAAGCGCCCGTCCGACCAGTCCTCGATCCGCTCGTCGAGGCCGACCTGGACGTAGTAGCGGCTGCGGGTGGGCGAGCGCATGCTGGCGAGCGCGAAGCCGCGGGCATGGTTGGCGTAGATCAGCTCGTGGTTGACCGGCGGTACCTCGGCCAGGATGCCGAGCCAGCCGAAGGGATAGACCCGCTCGTAGACCTTGAGCACGTCGGCCGGGATCGCCGCCCGGCCGACGCCGTGAAAACCGTCGCAGGCGGCGACGAAGTCGCAGGCGAGAATCCGCGTCTCACCGCCCTTGGTGAAGGTGACGCTGGGGCGCTCGCCGGTGAGGCCGTCGAGCCGCAGGTCCTCGGCCTCGAACACGATCCGCACGCCGCGGGGCTCGGCGGCGTCGAACAGGTCGCGCATCACCTCCTGCTGGCCGTAGACCGTCACCGCCGCGCCGCCGGTCAGCGCCGCCATGTCGATGCGGAAGATCTCACCGTCATAGGCGAGGTTGGTGCCGGTATGGACCAAACCCTCGGCCTTGAGCCGGGCGTCGAGACCGAGGCTTTCCATCAGCGCGACGGTGCCCTGCTCCAGCACGCCGGCCCGGACCCGTCCCTCGACATAGTCGCGGGTGCGCCGCTCCAGCACCACCGCGTCGATCCCGGCGCGGGCCAGAAGGTGAGCGAGAAACAGGCCGGCCGGGCCGGCGCCGATGATGGCGACCTGGGTGCGCATCTGAGGGTTTCCTTCCATGGCGCCACCGTCTCGGCGGTGGCCGCTCTCCGGCAAAAAAGGTGAACCGCGCCGGGCGGATTGACGATGGACGGGGCAAGGGAAAAATTGGACTTTTCGTCGATCCCGCCCGCCCCGCGAGACACCGCCCGCCATGCGCCGCGATCCCGTCCAAGCCCCTGCGGTGCCGCACTTCTTCCTCTACGGCGAGGCCCCGCGGGACGCCGACGACCGCTTCCTGCATCTCGAAGCCTTGGACGATCGCAGCCGCCCGAACCGCTGGACGATCCGCCCGCATGTCCATTCGGGCCTGCACCAGTTGCTGTTGATCGCAGAGGGCCCGGGCGAGATGCGGGCCGAGGCGGAGCGGCTCGCCTTCGCGCCGCCCTGCCTGCTGGTGGTGCCGGCCGGCACCGCCCACGGCTTCCGCTTCGCCGACGGCACGGTGGGGACGGTGCTGACCCTCTCGGCACGCTATCTGCGCGACCTGTGCGGGCGCGAGCCGGACCTGTCGGCGCTCTTTGCCGGCCCGGCGGCGCTCGCCCTGCCGGAGCCGGGCCCGGTCGAGGAGGCGGTGGCCGAACTCGCCCGGGAACTGGCCTGGGCGGCGCCGGGCCGGCGCGGTGCCATCGAGGCCCATCTGATGCTGGTCCTGGTCGCCGGCCTGCGCCGGCTCGCCGCGACGCGGGAGCCGGCGGCCCCACCGGGACCGCAGGCGCTGCTGACCGCACGGTTCCGCGAGGCGGTGGAGGCGCATCACCGCCGCGAGCGCCCGCTGGCGGCTTACGCCGACGATCTCGGGGTGACCGAGGCGCGGCTGCGCGCCGCCTGCCGGGCGATGACGGGATCGAGCCCCAGCCGGATCATCCGCGAGCGCCGCCTGCTGGAAGCCAAGCGCAGCCTGCTCTATTCCGACCTCGGCATCGCCGAGATCGCCTATGGCCTGGGCTTCACCGACCCGGCCTATTTCTCGCGCTTCTTCGCCAAGGGCACCGGGGAATGCCCGCGGGCGTTTCGGGACAGGCGCGGCGCCGACAAGGGAGAGACGCGATGACGAGCACGGCCCGACAAGGACTGACCCGGCAAGGCTTCCTCGGCGCCGCGCTGGCGGCGTCGGTCGGGGGCGTGGCTCACGCGCAAGCCGCCGAGATGCACCGGCGGCCGATCCCGGCGAGCGGCGAGACCCTGCCGGTGATCGGGCTCGGCACCTGGCGCGGCTTCGATGTCGGGACGAAACCCGCCGAGCGGGCGCCGTTGCGCGAGGTCGTGGCGACTCTGCTGGCGAAAGGCGGCCGGGTGATCGATTCCTCGCCGATGTATGGCCGGGCCGAGGCGGTGACCGGCGACCTGGTGAAGGACGCCAGCCCCCGCGAGCGCCCCTTCCTGGCCACCAAGGTCTGGACCACCGGCCACGAGGCGGGAATTGCCCAGATGACCCGGTCGCTCCAGCTCCTGCACACCGAGCGCCTCGACCTGATGCAGATCCACAACCTGCTCGATTGGCGCGTGCATCTGCCGACCCTGCGGGAGTGGAAGGCGCAGGGGCGCATCCGCTATCTCGGCATCTCGCACTACACCGAGAGCGCCTACGACGCCGTCGAGGCCGTCCTGAACGCCGAGCGGCTCGATGTCCTCCAGATCAATTACGCCCTCGACGACCGGGCGGCGGAGGAGCGCCTGCTGCCGCTCGCCGCAGACAAGGGTGTCGCCGTGCTGGTCAACCGGCCCTTCGGCGGCGGCGGGCTGCTGCGCCGCCTCGCGCCGACGCCGCTGCCGGACTACGCCGCGGAGATCGGCTGCACCTCCTGGGCGGAGATCCTGCTGAAGTTCGTGGTCTCGCACCCGGCCGTGACCTGCGCGATCCCCGGCACCGCCGATCCCGGCCACATGGCGGTGAACCTGCGCGCCGGCACCGGCCCGCTGCCGGACGAGCCCTTGCGTCGGCGCATGGCCGCGACCCTGCCGCTCTGATCCCAGACCGGCCGTAAGGAACGGCCAAGTCTCCGCCAGAAGACCGCCGACAAGCGCGGCCATAGCCCAGTCGATCCCCGGACAGGCAGGCCGCGACGCGCCATATTGCTGCCGTTCTGCCTGTGTTAAGGATCCCCCATCCACATCGCTTCTCGTCCAGCGCGCGACCGCCCGGGTTCGCGCAGCGGGACGGTGCGGCCTCGCCGCAACGCTCTGCCACGCCATCACGAAGCGAGCCGGCTCGTCCATGCGGCCGGCGTCGAACAACCAGGGGGTCCCATGCTCAAGTCGTCCGTCGCCGCTCTCGTCCTGTGCGCCGCCCTGCCGGCCAGCCTGCATCCGGCGGCGGCGGAGGGGCGGAGCTTCAACGGGACCTGGGCGGTGCAGCTCGTCACCGAATCGGGGATGTGCGACAGCCGCTACACCGTCTCACTCGCGATCGCCGACGGCGACGTGCGGGTGGCCTCGACGGGTGACGGCGGCGCGACGGTGAGCGGGCGCATCGGGCCGGACGGCCAGGTTGGCCTCACCGTCCGCCACGGCTCGGCCAGCGGCGCCGCCTCGGGCCGGCTCCAGGCCAATTCCGGCGCCGGCACCTGGACCGTCTCCGCCCTCTGCTCCGGCCGCTGGACCGCGCAGCGCCGCACCGCCCGGGTCGCGCAGGCCGACTGACGATTATCGCTGCACGATGCAGCGATCTCCGACCCGCCGGACTTCCTCTATCCGCCGGCCTTGCTTTATCCGCCGGACTTGGAGCCGGCGCAGAACCGGCTCCAGGCTTGCGCGTGGACGGTGCTGATGATGCCCGAGGCCCAGACCAGGCGGCGATCGGGCATCAATGGGGCGTTGTGGCTCTCCAGGTGGTACGAGCCCCGCTGCGAGCCGCGCAGGATCTTCTTCAGGAAGCGCTGCCCCTCCGCCGTCGTCACGGCGGCGTAGAGATCGAGCAGACGGTCCGGGCTCTCGCCCGCCTCGGCGCAGAGCACCACGTCGTCCGGCTCGTATTTCGGATACATCGACAGGCCGGCGACCCGGAACGCGATGGTGCCGTGCGGCACCGGGAACGGGACCGTGATCCGGAACAGGTCGCCATCCGGCCCGGGCTGCTCGTCCCCGGTATCGATCAAGCCGCCGGCACTGATCAATCCCTTCACTCCTACGATCTGACCCACGACGTGGCCGACCTCGTGGCCGCCCTCCGCGACCGGCTCCGGCGCGTCGTCGTCGCCGAACAGCAGCCCCTTGGCGGTGACCCCGACGCCGTCGCGGCGGAAGCGTGCGGCGTAGCGCTCGGCATCGTCCTGGCCGATGGTCCGGGTGCCGGCCTCGTGCGCCCGGTAGCTGCTCTCCGGCCAGGCATTCTGCAACGCCGCGTCCCGCGCCGAGCGGTAACCGGCGGCGATGCGTGCCTGCCGCAGCCGCTCGCCCTGCGCGGCCCGGACCCGATTCTCTCCCGACTGGATCACCTCAGCGATTGCCCCCGATACTTGAGGTATTGAGCAAAATCATTACATCATGTAGTGATTTCGATCGCAAGGATTGCGGCGTGCCACGTCGCTCGCCCGTGCCCGCCCTGCCACTCTACCCCCAGGGCAGCCTTGCGCCGTATCCCTCGTTGCCGGAGTCCTCCGATGGTCAACCGATTCTTCGCAGCCCGCCGTGGCCCGCCCGAGGACGGGACGGCTCAGCCGATTTCGCCGCAGCGGTCACCGGTTCGGCGGCAGAAATCTGCGATCGAGCAAGAATCTCAACGGGCAAAGCGTTGGCCCGCCAAGGCAGGTCTGCTTCGGTGGCGCACCGCCGGGGCGGCGACGGACGATCCGGGCCGGTCGCGCCCCGGCGGGTCTGGCGGCAAATCACCGCAACGGGCGGCCGGCGCGCGGCAGGGCGGGTGCATCCGGGACGGCAAGGCTCGCGCGGCGCGGCGTGCCGGTGCAGGAGGAACGCATGAAGGTTGCCCTGATCGTGCTCTGGACCCTCGCCGCGGGGGTCGGCCTGTTCCTGATGGTGCGCGCCCGGATCGTGCGCGCGACCGAGGCGCTGACGCGGGAGGCCGCCCGCGATACGCCGCCGGATCGCCCCGGCGGGACCTGAGCGACACGGGTCTTCGGCAGCCGGGGAGGGCGGCGTGAGCGGGACCAAGCGCCGCATCGCCCGCCGCCGCCGCGAGGCCATCGCCCAGGGCCGTCCGCCGGCCGACCGGGCCGCCGAGATCCGGCGCCGCCGCCGTCGGCGGGTCCGGCCGGCCCGGATCGTGCTCGCGGCCGACCGGGTCTGGCTCGTCGCCGAGACGAGGCCGCGCTGGGCGGCCCGGGCGGCCCGCGACCTCGAAGCCGCCGGCATCCCCACCTTCGAGCCCCGCGAGGAGATCGAGCTGACCTCGCCCGCGGGCCGCCGCCGCACGGCCCGGGTTCCGCTCCTGCACCGCACGCTCTTCGTCGGGCTGCACGACGACCACGACCTCGCGCAGGTCGAGGGCCATCCGGGCATCGCCCGGGTGCTGTTCCGCGACGGCCGGGCCGTCGTCATCGCGCCGGCCGTGCTCCAGGGCTTCGCCGACGCGATCACCGGCCATGGCAGCGGGGAGGACGGCCGCGACGCGGAGGCGGTGACGGCCGTGCTCTTCGCCCTCGGCGACGCCGTGCGGGTGACGGCCGGACCGCTCGCGGCCCTGAGCGGCACGGTCGAGGGGATCGACCCGGCCCGGCGGCGCTACCGGGTCGCCCTGTCGCTGTTCGGGCGCGAGACCCCGGTGCTGCTCGACGAGGACCAGATCGAGCCCGAGTGAGCCTGAGCGAAAAATTGCGCCCCGCCGAAGAGAACATTTGACGAACATCGGCGGGGCGGGTACAAGGGTTTCAGGTTATCCGGGTCTGCGGCCTGCCCATCAGGGAGGTGGCCGCTCGACTGCCCCGCCACGCGGGGATGTGTCCCCGGACCCGGCCCACGGCATCACCGAGGCGAAGGGCGGCGCGTGTCCGCGAGCGTCCCGCCGCCGGTTGGCTGCTCCGGGCCGGGCGGCGCTCCCCATTGTTCGAAGAGGCGACATGGCCAAGAAGCATTCGGGGACGCACTCGGCACGGCGCGTCATCGACTGGGCGGGCATCGCGGCGGCCTATCGGGCGGAGCCGGGGGCCGGGCCCGCGATCGCGCGGCGCTTCGGCATCAGCCCGGCGACGCTCCGGCGCCGGGCGCGGGCGGAGGGGTGGGGCCGCGACGCCCCACCGGACGCCGCCGCCCCGGCCGGCATCCCCCCGAGCGACGCGCCATCGGGCGAGGCCCGTCCGGGCGACGTTCTGGGCGGCCACCGCCTCGTGGTGGCGCAGGGCGCGACCCTGACCCTGCGGCTCCTCGACGACCTCCAGGCCGCCATCGCGGAGGAATCCGGGCCCGAAGACGGCGCGGAGGAGAGCGGGCTCGCCCGCGCGGCGGCGTTGCAGAAGCGCGTCGCGGCGTTGCGCGACCTCGCCGCCGCGGCGCGGCTGTGGATCGCCCTCGAACGCCAGGCTTGGGATCTCGACGGCAAGACGGACGGCAAGGGAGACGGGAAGCACCGTGACGACACCGCGATCCCCGATCCCGACGCGGCCTTCCGCCTCCTCGACGGGGAGCAGCGCGCCCAGCTCCGGGCCATCGCCGAGCGCCTGGCTGACCGATCCGCCGGCCCTGCTGCGGGCGCTGGACCGGCTCGATAGCGAGGAGAGCCTGGCGGGGTTCGTGCGCCGGGCCTGGCCGGCGATCGAGCCCGGCGCCCCTTACATCCATGGCTGGCACATCGACGCGGTCAGCGCCCATCTCGAGGCGGTCACCGCCGGCGAGATCACCCGGCTGCTGATCAACGTGCCGCCCGGCACGATGAAGAGCCTGCTTGCCGGCGTGTTCTGGCCGGCCTGGGAATGGGGGCCGAAGAACCGCCCCAGCTTACGCACCGTCGCGGTCTCCCACACCGAGCGGCTGGCGCTGCGCGACAACCTGCGCACGCGGCGCCTGATCACCTCGCCCTGGTACCGGACCCTGTGGGGCGAGCGGGTGCGGCTCACCCGCGACCAGAACCGCAAGGCCCGGTTCGAGACCACGGCGACCGGCCTGCGCGAGGCGGTCTCGGCCGGCTCGATCACCGGCTCGCGCGGCGACCGGGTGATCCTCGACGACCCGATCTCGGTCGACGGCGCCAAGTCCGAGCGGGTGCGCGAGGGGATCGCGCAATGGTTCCTGGAGGCGGTGCCGACCCGCCTCAACGATCCCGTCCGCTCGGCGATCGTGGTCATCATGCAACGGCTGCACGAGCGCGACCTGTCGGGCGTGATCCTGGCGAGGAACCTCGGCTACGACCACCTGATGCTGCCGATGGAGTTCGAGCCGGAGCGCGCCTGCGCCACCCGCATCGGCTTCACCGATCCCCGCCGGGAGGCCGGCGAGCTGCTCTTCCCGGCCCGGTTTCCCCGGAACGCGGTCGAGCGCGACAAGGCCGTGATGGGCGACTACGCGGCGGCCGGCCAGTACCAGCAGCGGCCCGCCCCCCGGGACGGCGGGCTGTTCAAGCGCGGCTGGTTCACCCTGGTGCGGGCGGAGCCGGCCGGCTGTCTCGTCGTGCGGGCCTGGGACCTCGCGGCGAGCGTGCCAAGGCCTGGGCGCCAGCCGGACTACACCGCCGGCGTCAAGCTCGCGCGGGCGCCCGACGGACGGCTCTACGTCGTCGACGTGCGCCGCGACCGGCTCTCGGCCGGCGGCGTCGAGCGGCTGATCCTGGCCACCGCCGCCGAGGACGGGCCGGCCTGCCGGATCTCCCTGCCGCAGGATCCCGGCCAGGCCGGCAAGGCGCAGGCGCAATACCTCGTCTCGCGGCTTGCCGGCTACGACGCGCGGGCCAGCCCCGAGAGCGGCGACAAGGCGACCCGCGCCGCCCCGGTCTCGGCCCAGGCCGAGGCCGGCAACCTGCACCTCGTCGCCGGCCCGTGGAACGGGGCCTTCCTCGACGAGCTGTGCGCCTTCCCCAACGGCGCCTTCCTCGACCAGGTCGACGCCCTCTCGCGCGCCTTTTCGGCGCTGGCCCGGCCGGGATACGGCCTGCTCGGAGTCCTGTGATGTGGCTCGCCGACCGCCTCGCCAACCTCGTCTCCGGCCTCGGCGGCCCGCGGGACAAGAGCACCGGCAACCTGCACGTCCACGTGCCCCGGGCCCGGAGCGAACTCGACGCCGCCTACCGGGACAACTGGCTCGCCCGCAAGGTCGTCGACATCGTGCCCTTCGACATGCTGCGCGAGTGGCGCGCCTGGCAGGCCCCACCCGAGGTCGCGGCGGCCCTGGCGGCGAGCGAGGAGCGCCTTGCCTTGCGCGACCGCCTGCTGCGGGCTCTGCGCCTGGCGCGCCTGCATGGCGGCGCCGCGCTCCTGATCGGCGACGGCGCCCCGGATCCGAGCCTGCCGCTCGATCCCGAGGCGGTCGGGCAGGGGGGCTTGCTGTATCTCCACGTCCTGCCCCGCGGCCGGATCCAGGCCGGCGCCATCGAGCGCGATCCGCTCTCGCCCTGGTTCGGCGAGCCGCAGGTCTACACGCTCGCCGGCGGGCAGGCGGTGCATCCCTCCCGGGTGGTGCGCCTCCTCGGCGCGGCCCTGCCGGAGGATGCGCTCGGTGACGGCTGGGGCGACAGCGTGCTCCAGGCCCTCCTGGAGGCGATCGACCAGGCGACGGCAGCCGCCGCCCACATCGCCGCGATGCTGCCCGAGGCCAAGCAGGACGTGATCTCGGTGCCGGGCCTGTCGCAGCACCTCTCGACCGAGGACGGCACCCGTCAGGTCACCGAGCGCTTCGCCTACGCGGCCCGGATGAAGGGCCTGTTCGGGATGCTGCTGCTCGAAGGCGACGGCCGCTCGCCGGAGGGCGAGCGCTACCAGCAGAAGCAGCTCGATTTCTCCGGCCTGCCGGAGGTGGCCCGCCTCTTCCTCCAGGTCGCGGCGGGTGCGGCCGACATCCCGGTGACGCGGCTGCTGGGCCAGTCGCCCGCCGGCCTCAACGCCACCGGCGAATCCGACATCCGCAACTACCACGACCATGTCGCGGCCCGGCAGACCGTCGAACTGACGCCGGCCATCGCCCGCCTCGACCGGCTCCTGATCCGCGACGCGCTCGGCCGCGACGAGCCGTCCCTGCGCTACGCCTGGCGGCCGCTCGCCCAGGCGAGCGAGCGCGAGAAGGCGGAGATCGGCCGCCTCAAGGCCGAGACCGCCACGATGCTGGCCCGCGAGGGCGTGGTGCCGGCCGAGATCCTCGCCCGCGGCGTCGAGGGCTGGCTCTCCGCCGCCGACCTCTTCCCCGGCATCGCCGCGGCCTTCGGCCGGCCGGCGGCCTGAGCCGGGATTTCACCCCCTCCCGAGCCGGCCCAGTGCAGTCATACCAACGGTCGTTGGAAACGACCGTTGGTTCGGTTCTCGAATTGTCGCCAAGCCTCCGGCTTGACATCGAAAATTCGAAATGGGTCGACGGCCCGATGCGTCGGCATCTTGGGCCG
>NZ_LABX01000207.1 GCF_001043915.1 Methylobacterium aquaticum
GCCGGCGCGCCGGCGGCGGCGCTCACTCCGCCAGCCCGGTCACCCGGCGCAGGAACAGACGGTCCTCCCGGCGGATGAACCGTTCCGCCTGGGCGAAGCGGAAGGTCTCCCGACCGAGAGGATCGTCGCGCAGGCGCGCACGATACCGCTCGTAGGCGGCGAGATCGGGCAGGCTGTAGAGGCCGTAGGCCGTGGTGGCCGAGCCTTCATGCGGTGCGAAATAGCCGATCAGATCCGCGCCGCAGCGGGGAATCGCGGTGTTCCAGCCGCGGGCGTAGTGCTCGAACGCATCGATCCGCGTCGGCTCGATCTGGTAGCGGATGAAGCAGGTGATCATCGGGGCGCGGTCTCCGTTCGACGCCCCGATGATGATGGGAGGCCGGCCGTGATGCTTCGGGCGTCTCCGTAGTGTCGCCCCGCGCAGGGTCGCCCCGCGCAGGCAGGCGGATCGCGGTTTCTAGATCGAAAGACGCGCTCGACAAGCGCTGCCAATCTCGGTTCTATCCGGCACCCCGATCCTCGCCCGCCAGGGTCGGGACGGCAAGAAACGGTCCCCGGAGGAACCCAGATGCGCTCATCCCTGACCGCGCTCGCGGCTGCGCTCGCCTGCGCGA
>NZ_LABX01000208.1 GCF_001043915.1 Methylobacterium aquaticum
GCCACGGGAACCGCCCGCGGGCGGCCGCGCGGTGCCCGGCCGTGAAGGATCTGGTCGCCGCCCTCGGCCTCGCGCTGGCCATCGAGGGCCTTCTCTGCGCCGCCTTCCCGACGGCGATGCGCCGGGCGATGCAGGAGGCGTCGCAGACTCCGGTGGACCGGATGCGCCTCGTCGGCCTCCTCTCGGCCGCCGCCGGCGTCGTCGTGGTCGGTGTGGTGCGCCTTCTCTTCGCGTGACGCGGTCACCCGGCTTGCGGTGGTCGGCCGGACCTGCGGCGCTGCTGCACGCGCCACGACCCGCTTGGCTGGGGCTTGAACCGGTTCGCCGGGAGACGATCTTAAGGAACGCTCCCGGCCCGGTCGCCGGAGCTGCCCGGGCCGTGCGGACGGGGCGGATCACCGCCTCCCCGCTCGCGTGCCGGGCCGAACCGACTCGACGACGATCCTGCCCAACGAGGTTCCCTGATGGCCGCTTCCTCGCGCCGTAACCCCGCCTTCGCGAGACGGCGACTGCCCGCCCTCGCGGGGGCCCTTTTCGCGCTCTCCGTCGGCACGGCCGTTCTGCCGGATGTCGCCCTGGCCAAGGGGCCGGCGTCGCTCGCCGATCTCGCCGAGCAGGTGACGGATGCGGTGGTGAACATCTCGGCCTCGACCACCGTCGAAGCGCGGGGCCGGACCCTGCCGCAACTGCCGCCGGGCACGCCCTTCGAGGATCTGTTCGAGGAATTCTTCAACCGCCGCGGCCAAGGCGGCGGTCAAGGCGGCGGCGAGAGCCAGCCGCGGACGCCGCGCCGCTCGAACTCGCTCGGCTCCGGCTTCATCATCGATTCGTCCGGCATCGTGGTCACCAACAACCACGTCATCGGCGACGCCAACGACATCCAGGTCATCCTGCATGACGGCCGCAAGCTGAAGGCCGAGATCGTCGGCAAGGATTCGAAGATCGATCTCGCGGTGCTGCGGGTGAAGCCCGATCCGGACCGGCCGCTCAAGGCGGTGCCGCTCGGCGACTCCGACAAGATGCGGCCGGGCGACTGGGTGATCGCGATCGGCAACCCGTTCGGCCTCGGCGGCTCGGTCTCGGCCGGCATCGTCTCGGCCCGGGGCCGCAACATCGAGTCGGGCCCTTACGACAACTACATCCAGACCGACGCGGCCATCAACAAGGGCAATTCCGGCGGTCCGCTGTTCAACATGAACGGCGAGGTGATCGGCATCAACACGGCGATCCTGTCGCCGACCGGCGGCTCGGTCGGCATCGGCTTCGCTGTCCCCACCGCCACGGCCGGCCCGGTGATCGACCAGCTGCGCCAGTTCGGCGAGGTGCGCCGCGGCTGGCTCGGCGTGCGGATCCAGAATGTCGACGACACCACTGCCGAGGCGCTCGGCCTCAAGGGCGGCGGCCGCGGCGCGCTGATCGCCGGCGTCGACGAGAAGGGCCCGGCCAAGACCGCCGGTCTCGAGGTCGGTGACGTCATCACCAAGTTCAACGGCGTCGAGGTGAAGAGTTCGAGCGACCTGCCCCGCATCGTCGCCTCGACCCCGGTCGGCAAGGTCGTGGACGTGACCACGATCCGCAAGGGCCAGGAGCAGACGAAGCAGGTCACCCTCGGCCGCCTGGAGGACAACGACAAGCCGCAGCAGCAGGCAAACCTCAACCGGCCGCAGCCGGACGCCGACGTCACCCGCCAGGCCCTTGGCCTCAACCTCTCGGGTTTGTCGGACGAGGGGCGCAAGCGCTTCGGGGTGAAGGACACCGTCAAGGGGGTGCTGGTCACCCGGGTCGATCCCAATTCCAACGCCGCCGACAAGCGCATCCAGGCCGGCGACGTGATCGTCGAGGTCGGCCAGGAAACGGTGAGCTCGCCCGCCGACGTGACCCGCCGCATCGACCAGATCAAGAAGGACGGCCGCAAGTCGGCGCTGCTCCTCGTCTCCAACAAGGACGGCGAGGTGCGGTTCGTGGCCCTGAGCCTCGAATAACCGATCAGCGCGCGGCGCAGTCATCCGCTGCCGCGCGCTGCCTTCAAGGTCTGTCCGATTGCATCCGACAGCCTTGACACCATCCCGATCGTTCCGGGTCTTGCAAGGGACCCGGGGAGATCTGGCTGGCGTCGAGGCTTTTTCTTTGGTTGCGTGCGCCCTCGCGGGCGCCCGGCACGGTTTCCTGCCCACGACGCGGGGATCGACAGCATCCGGGGGCGCGCCCCGACCGGCACGCACGCCTCGGCCTGCTGCAATGTCTTGGACTTATTCCAATTCACGAAACACCATGAGCACTTCGCCAGGTCAACGTGGTATCGCGCAAGACAAGAGATGCCCTTACGCAACACCCATGACGATTGCGACAGGGCCTGGAATCGTTCCAGATCTTACCTCTGCACGGCGATTGATTGACTTCGAGCGAGCGATTACGCCGCAGGATGTCTTTGTCTTCCGCCGAGGTTTCCGTGCGCGTCTTCCCTTGCCCCGCGATCCGGCGTCGGTCGCCGCTGCTCCTCGCGCTGCTCGCGGGCGCCGCGCCGGTTCTCTCGGCCGGCGGGGCGGGGGCACAGGAGGCCGTCGACGCCATCGCCCTCGACGCGATCACCGTCGCGGGCGCGCCGTCCTTCCGGGAGACCGCGACCGGCCCGGTCCAGGGTTACCGGGCGACCCGCAGCGCCACCGCCACGAAGACCGACACGCCGCTGCGCGACGTGCCCCAGACCGTCAACGTGGTGCCGCGCGAGGTCCTGGTCGACCGCCAGGAGACTCGCCTCGCCGACGCGCTGTTCAACGTCAGCAACGTGCAGCCGGGCGGCTCCATCCAGGGCCGCAGCGACACCTTCCTCATCCGCGGCTTCCGGACCCAGACCTACGCCATCGACGGCGTGTTCATGAACCAAGCCAACAATTTCTATCCCGTCCAGCGCGACCTCGCCGATGTCGAGCGGATCGAGGTGCTGAAAGGACCGGCCTCGGTGCTCTATGGGCGGGGCGATCCGGGCGGCGTCATCAACATCGTCACGCGCCAGCCGAGCTTGGTGCCGACGGCGGATGCCAGCATCCAGGGCGGCAGCTTCGGCTTCCGGCGGGTGCAGGGCTCGGTCTCGGGTCCGGTTCCGGGAACCGATGGTCTGGCGGCCCGCCTCAGCGTCGCCACGCAGGTCGACCCGACCTTTCGCGATCTCGCCGGCCGGGACAATTCCCGCTTCTTCGCCGCGCCCGCAATCACCTGGAACCCGAGCCCGGACACCAGGGTCTCGTTCATCGGCGAGTTCACCCGGCAGGACAGCGTCTACGACGAGGGCCTTGTCGCCCGGAACGGGCGGGTGCCGCTCGACACCATCGCGCGCTATTACGGTGAGCCATTCTCGCGCTACAACGCCAACGCGAATTTCGGCACGCTGAAAATCGAGCACGACATCAACGAGCACCTGATGCTGCGTCAGGTGCTGAACGCCCAGAGTGGCAGCTTCGACGTGTTCGCGGCCCGGGCCAACGGCCTCTCGGCCAACGGGCTCCAGGTCACCCGGCGCACCACCGGGGTGAACTCGACCTACGCCTCGGTCGACAGCCAGACCGAGCTGGTGGCCAAGTTCGACTGGCTCGGCCTGCGCCACACCGCCCTCGTCGGCGTCGAATATTTCAATGGCTACCGGCGCGCCTACACGACCCAGGGCCCGCTCGCCTCGGTGAGCTTCCTCGATCCCCTTCCCGGCTTGGCACTGCCGGGGGCGCTGTCGCTGCAAAGCGACCTGAAGCAGAAGACCGAGTTGACCGGTCTCTACGCGCAAGACCAGATCGATCTCGGCTACGGTCTGCAAGTGCTGCTCGGGGTCCGCTACGACACCGGCACGCAGTTCTACTTCAGCCGCACGTCGGCCTCGCGCACGATCCCGCCGGAGCAGGAGCTGTCCGGCGTGTCGCCGCGGGTCGGCCTGATCTACCGGCTGGCCGAGCCGCTGGCGCTATATGCGAGCTACACGACCTCGTTCAAGCCGCAGACCGCCAATGTCCTTGGCGTCGCCAGCCCGCCGCCGGAGACCGGCGAGCAAGTCGAGGTCGGCACCCGGTTCGATCTCTCGCCCGATGTGAGCCTGACCGCCTCGGTGTTCGACATCACCCGCAACAACGTCGCGGCCAACGATCCGGTCAACACCAACTACTCGATCATCACCGGGCAGCAACGCTCGAAAGGCGTCGAGGCCGATCTCGCCGGCACGCTCCTGCCGGGCTGGAAGGTCATCGGCGGCGTCGGCTACACCGATGCCCGGGTGACGCGGGACACCACCATCCCGGTCGGCAACCGCCTCGACGGTGCGCCGCTGTTCAGCGGCAGCGTCTGGAC
Source organism: Methylobacterium aquaticum (assembly GCF_001043915.1). Lineage (GTDB taxonomy): Bacteria > Pseudomonadota > Alphaproteobacteria > Rhizobiales > Beijerinckiaceae > Methylobacterium > Methylobacterium aquaticum. Next base: position 4,330 of record NZ_LABX01000208.1, read on the forward strand.
GACGTACCAGTTCCAGGAGGGAGCCTGGCGCGGCCTCGGGATCGGCGCCGGCGTGACCCATGTCGGCTCGCGCTTCGGCGACATCTCCAACAGCTACAAGGTCGGCGCCTATACAAGGGTCGATGCCGCGGTCTTCTACGACCTCAACGAGCACGCCCGGTTCTCGCTGAACCTGCGCAACCTGACCGATGCGCGCTACATCGAGCAGCCGTTCAACGCGACCAACAACATCCCGGGGGCGCCGTTCTCGGTCCTGGCGACCCTGACGGCACGGATGTAATATCAACGGCCCTGTCGATCTCGGGCCTGCCCGAGATCGAAGTAATGCGTCAGCATCTTGGGCCGTTGGTCGAACCCGCACGGGCAAGGCGGGCCGGACGACCGGCCAGCCGTGACCGGGCGCGGACCGAGGCCCGCTCCCCTACTCCGCCGCGAACAGGCCGGCGGGCTCCTCGGCGCCGCCCTTCGGGTTGCCGGGGGCGGTCTCGCAGCCGAGCGCCGGCAGGGCGACCACGCGGTTGCCGCGGAAATCGGTGCGGCACACCGCGGCACCGCGGCTCTCGACATAGGCCAGCAGCCGCCGCGCCCGGCCGGGAGACCTGGATCCGATGGCCCGGGCGAGCGCGTCGTCGGAGGGGCACGGCGCCCCGGCCCGGGCGGCCCGCGCCAGCAGCAGGAACAGGCCCTGCACCTCCTCGGGCAGACTGGCACAGGCCGCCATCACGGCATCGGCCTCGTCGCCCTCCGCCGCCTCGCCGTCGACGCCGGCCCGCGCGATGGCGAGCCGGCGGCGGAAGCGGCCGAGATCGAGGGGCTCGCCCGGCAGCCGGCGCATCCGGCAGCGCACCAGAAAATCCTGGTAGAGCACCGCGATCGGGTGATGGGCGGCGTCCGGATCGGCGGCGATCTCGCGCAGGATGTCGGCCAGCGCCGCATCCCGCTCGGCATCGCTCATGCTCGGCGCCACCTCGACCGGCTCCGGCGGGCGGTACTGGGCGAGCTGCTGCAACAGGTCGGTCGGCGTCGCCCGCGGCGTCGGTGCCGGGCGGGGAGCGGGCGTCCAGACCGGTTCGGTCTCGGACGGCGTCAGGATCAGCTCGCGCAAGTCGTCGCCGGCGGCCGGGCTCGGCAGCGGCACGAGCTTGGGGCTCGACGAGCGGGCCGAGGTCGCCACCGGCCCGATGGCGATCGGCAGCGGGCGCTTCGACAGAGCGGGCCCGAGCGCGATGAAATGGCCGCGCTCCAGATCGCGAAAACTCTCGGCTTGGCGCCGTTCCAGGCCGAGCAGGTCGGCGGCGCGGGCCATGTCGATGTCGAGGAAGGTGCGGCCCATCAGGAAGTTCGACGCCTCGGCGGCGACGTTCTTGGCGAGCTTGGCGAGGCGCTGTGTCGCGATGATGCCGGCGAGGCCGCGCTTGCGGCCGCGGCACATCAGGTTGGTCATCGCACCGAGCGACGCCTTGCGGGCCTCGTCCGAGACCTCGCCGGCGGCGGCCGGCGCGAAGAGCTGCGCCTCGTCGACCACCACCAGCACCGGGTACCAATGGTCGCGCTCGGCCTCGAACAGGCCGCCAAGGAAGGCGGCGGCGGCGCGCATCTGCGCCTCGACATCGAGACTCTCCAGGGTCAGCACCACCGAGACCCGGTGCGCCCGCACCCGAGCGGCGATGCGCTGGAGATCGGTCTCGCCATGGTCGCCCTCCACCACCACGTGGCCGTGGGCATTGGCCAGGGTGACGAAGTCGCCCTCGGGGTCGATCACCACCTGCTGCACGTGCGGCGCGCTCTGCTCCAGCAGGCGGCGCAGGAGGTGCGACTTGCCCGAGCCGGAATTGCCCTGAACCAGCAGGCGCGTCGCCAGCAGCTCCTCCAGGTCGAGGGCGGCCGGCCGGCCGCTCGCCACCCCCATCTCGACGCTGATCGTCATCTCGGCTCCCTGCGATGCCGGACTCGTAACACGGCCCGGGCGGCCCCGATCCGCGTCGCGGGCCGGGGTCCACAGGGAGTTCGCGTCAGCCCAGGGTCAGCGCCCGCGATCCCTCCCCCAGCCGGTCCAGCATCCGCCGGCGCCAGACCGCGACCGGATCGTCCGGTTCGAGGACATCCGGCGCACCGACGCCGTGGGCCCACAGGAAGGCGCCCATCACCGCATGGTCGGCATAGAGCGGAGCGTCGCCACCGAGGAAGGGTTGCGCCCGCAGCACCGCACGCACCGGCGCGAGGGTCTTTCGCAGGATCGCGATCTGCCCGTCCCGGTCGGCGCAGACCGCCTCCAGGGGCTTGCCGAACCGGGCTTCGCGGCTGTGCCGGAAATACGCCTGGTCGGCCTCGCCCAGGTGGCGGTGGATGTCGAGGAGGAGGAGCGGCGCAAGAGCCGGGTGCAGCACCTGATCGGTCCAGGCGGCGTGGAAGCGTGTCAGCGCCAGCCCGGCCGCGCCCCCGAACAGGGTTGGCCGGTCCGGGTAGGCGGCCTCCAGATGGGCGGCGATCAGGGAGGAGTCGGCGATCGCCCGCCCATCCTCGACCAGCACCGGCACCTTGTCCGAGCCCGAGAAGGCGAGCGCGTCCTGCTCGGTGAACCGCCACGGCCGTCCCTCGAAGGCGAGGCCCTTGTGCTCCAGGGCGAGGCGGATGCGCCAGCAGAACGGGCTGAAGCGCCGGTCCGGATCGGCGGCGGCAAGTTCGTAGAGCACACGGGACAAGGGCGGTCCTCCGGCGCCGCCCGGGTCGAGCCGGGCGGCCTTTCGGAGCCGATCATGGCGGGCGGCGGCGACCGGGGCAATCCGGGGATGTCGTCTCGTCGGGGGCCTCCTGTCGGCCACGACCCGTTCTTTGCCGCGAGCGGGGCTGTCGGAAGGTGATCCCGGGCTGTGCGGGGACAGGAGTGGCGGGGGCTCTTCTCCTCGGGGCGCCGATCAGCGTCACACATGCCACCACGGCTCAAATCTTTGTAGAAAACGACAGGTCCCATCCCCCTTCTGGGGAGGGGAAAGTGTTCGATTTTACAGAGGGTTGAATTTCAAGGGCGGTGTCCGGATCGGCACGTCCCGGCATGGCGACATACGAGAACCCGCGCCCCATTTCGGCCACTCGCCGCCCGACCGCCGACCAAGAACGAAATTCTTCCACCCACCCAGCCAGGGGAAAGCATGTTCATCGGCACGCTTGATTTTGGTTTTCCCATTCATTGACGCCAGATCGGCCAGATGAGACCTTCCGTCGACATCCGGAGGATCTGCGACGACGCCACGCCTCCGGATCACGTCTGCTGGAGTCGACACGATGACCCCGACACGCCGCTCCGTCCTCGCGGGGCTGATGACGGCCGGTGCCCTGGCGGCGCCGCCGGCCCGCGCCGCCGGTGAGACCGCCCCGAAGGAGTTCCGCATCGGCTACCAGAAGATCGGCCTGATCGTCGTCACCCGCCAGCAGCGCCTGATCGAGACGCAGCTCGCCGATCGCGGCGTCGCGGTGCGCTGGTTCGAGTTCCAGGCCGGCCCGCCCCTGCTGGAGGCGCTGAATGCCGGCAGCATCGATTTCGGCTATACCGGTGACGCGCCGCCGATCTTCTCGCAGGCCGCGGGCGGCAATCTCGTCTACACGGCCGCCGCGGCGCCCTCCGGCGAGGGCGAGGCGATCCTCGTCAAGGAGAGTTCGCCAATCCGCACGGTGGCCGATCTCAGGGGCCGCAAGGTGGCGGTGGCCCGCGGCACCTCCGCGCACAACCTGCTGGTCGCCGCGCTGGAAAAGGCAGGTCTGAGCTTCACCGACATCACGCCCGTCTATCTCTCGCCCGCCGATGCCGGGTCGGCCTTCACCGGCGGCAGCGTCGACGCCTGGGCGATCTGGGATCCGTTCTTCGCCATCGCGCAGGCGCGAGACGCGACCCGGGTGCTCACCACCTCGGGCCAGACCCTCGACGTGTCCGGCTATTTCCTGGCCAACCGGACCTTCGCGCAGAGCCACCCGGCCGTCCTGCGCGCGGCCCTGCGGGGACTGGAGCAGGGCGCAGCCTGGGCCGAGAGCCACCGCGAGCAGGTGGCGCAGGCGCTCGCCGAGGTCACCGGCATCCCGCTTCCGATCCAGAAGGTCGCGGCCGACCGCACCCAATTCGCCGTCCGCCCGCTGACCGACCGGATCCTCGCCGGCCAGCAGGCCACCGCCGACCGCTTCCACCGCCTCGGCCTGATCCCACGGGCGATCACCGTGCGCGACGCCGTGTGGACGGCCCCACCGGCCTAAGCAGATTTCGCCGCAATGGTCACCGGTTCGGCAGCGGAAATCTGCGATCAAACAAGAATCGGAGCGGACGAAGCGTTGGCCT
>NZ_LABX01000209.1 GCF_001043915.1 Methylobacterium aquaticum
GCGCCGGCTCGGGGGCCGGCGGCGTGGCGATGCGGCGAAGCGCGTTCGCCACTCCGCCGTCGTCGCCGGTCCGGCTCGGCGCGGCGTAGCGGCCGAAGCCGTAGCGCGGCTCGATCAGGTCGAGCACGGCATCGAGGGCGGCGTTGGACAGGCCGACCTCGCCGGGATGCGGCACGCCCTGAAGCGCGATGCTGCGGCCCTCATAAGCGGGCTCGGTCGTGACCTCGGGGCCGAACCACGGCGGGACCGGGAAGCCGCCCGCCTCGTCGGGATTGTCGAACACCACCGAGATGACGTCGACATGGCCGGGGGCGACGTAGCGGTCGATCAATGCGTCACGGCCGTTGCCGAGGGCGACCTGCGTGCGGTCATAGGCGGCGCGGCCGGCGCAGACGTCGAGGAGTGCGTCGCCATGGGCGCGCGGCACCTCGGTCCGCTCCTCGTGCGAGGCGCCGTTGTCGGAGGTGACGAGGACGAGGTGGCACTGGCCGCCATCGACCCGCACGAACGAGGTCCGGCCGGATTGCGGCGGAAAGTACCCTTCGGTGATGCGGGAGGACCCGCGCTCCTTGCGGATCAGGCGGACCAGCGCCGGCGCAACCTGGAAACGTCGTACGAGGGTCATACGCTCAACTCCACGGGGGTCGCGGCCAAGATCTGCCTCAAAGGCTCAGGCTGCCAAAGAGGTTGCCGGCCGCGATCAGCGTCAACTCTCGCGTATCGACCGAACGCGGCGACGGAATCAAGACCGCGCTCCCGCTACCCCCTGATTTATTGACGAAATTCTATCGTGCAGTGCGAAATGCTGGTGGTCACGCCCGGCTCGCCGCGATCAGGACCTCGGCGGCCCCGGCCAGAGAACGGTTCGGCCCCTCGGCGCCGAAGATCTGCCCGCAGGCGAAGGCGCCCTCGACGAGGAGCAGCAGCGCGTCGGCGAGGCGCTCCGGGTCGCGGGCGCCCAGCGTGCCGGCGACCTCGGCGAGGCGGGCATGGAGCGCGCGCTTGCCGTCGCGGGCCGCCGCGCGGACGGGGTGGTCCGCCTCCGGATACTCGACCACCGCGTTGGTGAGGCCGCAACCGCGAAAACCCGGCCGGGCGCTGCGCCGGGCGATGCCGTCGAGGAACGTCACCAGGCCCCCTTGCGGGTCGTCCGGATGGGCCACCAGCGCCTCGTCGAGGCGCCCGCGCAGGCCCGCCTCGTAATCCTCCAGGCAGGCGACCACGAGGGCGTCCTTCGAGGCGAAGCCGCGATAGAGGCTCGGCTTCGTCGCCCCGGCCCGGGCCACGATCTCGTCGACGCCGACGCCCCGGAAGCCGCGGCTGTAGAACAGCTCCCGCGCCGCCGCCCGGATCCGGTCGCCGGCCCGGACGGGTGCGCTCCCGTCATGCCCCTCCGCCATGTTCGTCCCTTGACGATGTTACTGACCGGTACGTAACGTCCTAGCACGATTCGGGGAGGGTGTCCCAGCATGAGTTCGACCGTGTCGCCGCCGGGCCTCGCCTCGCCGGCCGCTCCGAGGCCCCGGCCCTTCGGGCAGAACTACGCCTTCGTGGTGGTGGGCGTGATCTTCCTGTGCCTGCTCGCGGCCGCCGGCCTGCGCGCCTCGCCCGGGGTGCTGATCCTGCCGCTCGAGCAGGCGTTCGGCTGGAGCCGCTCCACCACCTCGTTCTCGGCCGGGCTCGGCATCTTCCTGTACGGGCTCGTCGGACCCTTCGCGGCGGCCCTGATGCAGAGCTTCGGCATCCGCCGCACGCTGCTCTGCGCGCTCGCCCTGATGGCGGCTTCGACGGCCTTGAGCGCCCTGATGACCGAGCCCTGGCACCTCGTCGCCACCTGGGGCGTGCTGTCGGGCCTCGGCAGCGGCTGCGTCGCCATCGTGCTCGGCGCCACGGTCGTCAACCGCTGGTTCGTGGTGCGCCGCGGCCTGTTCATGGGGCTTTTGACCGCCAGCACCGCCACCGGCACCCTGATCTTCCTGCCGGGCCTCGCGGCGATCGCTCAAGGAGGCGGCTGGCGGCCGGTGGTGCTCACCGTCGCCTGCGCCGTCGCGGCCCTGATTCCCGTCGTCGCCTGGCTGCTGCCGGAGCGTCCGTCCGATATCGGCCTTACCCCCTACGGTGCCGCGCCCGGCACCGCCTCGGAGCCGCCGCGCCGCGCCAATCCGTTCCGCGCGGCCATCGACGGGCTGGTGCGGGCGAGCCGGAAGGGGGATTTCTGGCTCCTGTTCGGCACCTTCTTCATCTGCGGGCTCACCACCAACGGGCTGGTCGGCACCCATCTGATCTCGTTCTGCGCCGACCAGGGCATCCCGGAGGTGCGGGCCGCGGGTTTGCTCGCGATGATGGGGATCTTCGACCTCATCGGCACCACCGGCTCGGGCTGGCTCACCGACCGGTACGACCCGCGCAAGCTTCTCTTCGTCTATTACGGCCTGCGCGGCCTGTCGCTGATGGCGCTGCCCTTCACCGACTTCTCGTTCTACAGCCTGTCGATCTTCGCGGTGTTCTACGGCCTCGACTGGATCGCCACGGTGCCGCCGACGGTGCGGCTCGCCAACGAGGCGTTCGGCGAGCGCGACGCCCCGATCGTGTTCGGCTGGATCGCCGCCGGCCACCAGCTCGGGGCCGCCACCGCCGCCTTCGGCGCCGGTCTGGTGCGGGCCTCGGAAGGCCGCTACCTCGAAGCATTCCTGGCTGCGGGCCTCACCGCCGTGATGGCGGCGCTGATGTCGCTGATGATCGGCCGGATGCGCCAGGCGGCGCCGGCCACGGCGTGACGGCGGGCCGGACGCGCCGCCCGCCGCGGCGCGTCCGGCCGGTGTCGTCCCGTGCGTGTGCCGGCCCCTTGCGCCTTGCCCTGGTCGGGGTGCCCGGTCTACCCCATCTGTTCGGCGGGCCGTCCGAGCTCGCGACGTGAAGGCCGTTCTCCCGAGGTCATCGATGCTTACCGACACTCCCGCGGCCGGCCAGACCCCTGCCGGTCATGCCCCTGCGGGCGCTCTGATCAAGGACACCACCACGGCGACTTTCCGCCAGGACGTGATGCAGGAATCGCTCCAGCAGCCCGTGCTGGTCGATTTCTGGGCGCCGTGGTGCGGGCCGTGCAAGCAGCTCACCCCGATCATCGAGAAAGCCGTCAAGGATGCCGGCGGCAAGGTGAAGCTCGTCAAGATGAACATCGACGAGCATCCCCAGATCGCCGGCCAGCTCGGCATCCAGTCGATCCCGGCGGTGATCGCGTTCCAGCGCGGCCAACCGGTCGACGGCTTCATGGGGGCGCTGCCCGAGGGCCAGGTGAAGGCGTTCATCGAGCGCCTGGTCGGCCCCCTCGGCCCCACCGCGGTCGAGGACCTGATGGCGGAGGGGCAGGCTGCCGCCGAGGCCGGCGACCCGGACGCTGCCGCCGAGATCTACGCCGCGGTGCTCGGCCAGGAGCCGGGCCATGCCGGCGCCATCGCGGCTCTGGCCCGCCTGCTCCTCGACCGCGACGACATCGAGGGGGCCCGCCGCTTCCTCGACGCGGCGCCGCCGGAAGCCGCCAAGGACCCGGCCATCGCGGCCGTCAAGGCGGCGATCGAGCTGGCCGAGCAGGCGGCGTCGCTCGGCGACCTCGCCGGCCTCCAGCACCGGATCGAGGCCGATCCGGCCGATTACCAGGCCCGGTTCGACCTCGCGCTCGGCCTCAACGCCAAGGGCCAGCAGCAGGAGGCGATCGACCAGCTGATCGAGATCGTCCGCCGCGACCGGACCTGGAACGACGACGGCGCCCGCAAGCAGCTCCTGCAACTGTTCGAGGCCTGGGGCCCGATGGATCCGATGACCATCCGCGGCCGCCGCAAGCTGTCCGCGCTGATGTTCTCCTGACGGGGCAGGATCGGCATCCCCGGCGCGGCATTACGCCGGACCGGTATCCACACCGGAGGACACTGCCCTAAGTTAATGTGGGTGATCCCGGACCCGGGACGACAGGGTCCGGGACCCCCTTGACGATCCGCGCGGGAGCGACGCCGATGAGCATGAACGTCGCCTACAAGGGCCCGGCCGACTGCCCGACCGAGATCCCGGTCTTTCCGCTTCCCGGCGCGTTGCTGCTGCCGCGGGGCCAGATGCCGCTCAACATCTTCGAACCGCGCTATCTCGCGATGGTGGACGATGCTTTGCGCACCGACCGGGTGATCGGCATGATCCAGCCGGATTCCGATTCCCGCGAGACCCCGCTGGCGCCCAAGCTGTTCCGGGTCGGCTGCGCCGGCCGGGTGACCCAGTTCGCCGAGACCGGCGATGGCCGCTACCTGATCTCGCTCACCGGCATTGCCCGGTTCCGGATCGAGGAGGAGGTGTCCACCGCCACCGGCTATCGCCGCTGCAAGGTCACCTTCGCGCCGTTCGAGAGCGACTTCCACGCCCGCGCCGGCGAGGACGCGGTGGACCGCGCCGGCGTGCTGAAGGCGCTTCGCGATTTCGTCGAGGCCAACGATCTCAAGGTCGACTGGGCCGGCATCGAGGAGGCGCCGAACGAGGCTCTGGTCAATGCGCTGTGCATGATGAGCCCGTTCGGTCCGCGCGAGAAGCAGGCGATGCTGGAGGCCCCCGACCTCAAGACCCGGGCCGAGGTGCTGATCGCCGTGACCGAGATGGAGCTGGTGCGGGGAGCTGGCGGCGAGCCGACGCTGCAATAGTCCGCGCTTTGGGGTATGGCCCGGGGGCAAGGACCCGCCAGGCGATCAAGGCCCCCGGCGGGCCGTTCGGAAGGATCCCCCGTGACCGATACTCCCGCTTCCGCTGAGGCCACCCGCATCGACCCGAAGCTGCTCGAACTGCTGGTCTGCCCCCTGACCAAGGAGCGGCTGGACTACGACTCCGCCCGCCAGGAGCTGATCAGCCGCTCGGCCAAGCTCGCCTACCCGATCCGCGACGGTATCCCGATCATGCTGCCCGAGGAGGCGCGGCCGCTGGCGGATTGAGGTCTGGCGGAAGCGCCGTTCCGGTTCGTCGAGGACAGGGTCCGCGCCGGCTTTCCCACCCCGCAGGGTCAGTCCCGGGGCCGCGCAGCGGAGCCCGGGATCCAGAACCATCAATGGCTCGAGAGATGGCGCTCAGCGTGCCGCTATAGTCCTCTGCACGCGAGCGTCTGTCTTCCAGGCTCCGCTGCGCGGCCTCGGACGACGCGACATTCATCCGCTAGAGTGCGTCACGATCGCGCTGCCATCGCGAAGCTTCTCTCGCTGTTTGATTTTGCCGTATTGTCTACGACGAACCGGTATCCACTTCGTCGGAAAATGCTCGAGTATGGCGTGTCTATCCGTCAGTATCGCGTGATAGCTGATCGAGAACTCCACCTTGTTCCACTCACGCCCTCATCCCGAGGCTGCTTCGCAGCACCTCAGGATGAGGGCGCGGGTTGGAAGAGGTGAACCATCCCCGCCCTACTTCGCCCCCGGCCCGTAGGGCGGCCGCGGGATCGCCCGGTGGGCCGCCCGCAGGGCCGCCGACCAGCGTTCGCGCAGGTCGTGGAAATACGGCTCGCCGGCCTCGATCCGGTGCAGAACCTCCGTGTCGCAGGTGTTGCGGCGGATCACCGTGAGGTCGATCGGCAGGCCGACGCCGAGATTCGACCGCATGGTCGAATCCATCGAGACCAGGCCGACCTTCAGCGCATCGTAGATGTCGGTCTTGTAGGTCACGGCGCGATCGAGGATCGGCTTGCCGTATTTGTGCTCGCCGATCTGGAGGAACGGTGCATCCTGGCTACAGGCGATGAAGTTGCCGGCGGAGTAGATCATGTAGAGCCGCATCGGCCCGTCGCCGATCTGGCCGCCGAACAGGAACGACACCTCGAAGCGCAGCTGCGCCGCCTCGAATCCGGCGCGCTCGATCGCCCGCACCTTGCGGATCGCGCGGCCGATGAGCTGGGCGGCGCGGAACATCGTCGGCGCGTCGTAGATCGTCTCCGGCTTGCCGGTATCCGGATCCTCGACGCCCTCGGTCAGGAGCGACAGCACCGACTGGGTCACCGAGAGGTTGCCGGCCGAGGCAAGCGCCAGCACCCGCTCGCCCGGCTTGGTGAACATGTGGAGCTTGCGATAGGTCGAGATGTCGTCGAGCCCCGCATTCGTGCGGGTGTCGGCGATCATGACGAGACCCTCTTCGACCAGGATCCCGACGCAATAGGTCATCGCACACCGCCCCCCGGCGACCATCTTGCGGGCGATCCGGTACCGCACGCGGCGCCACCCTGGCGCAGCCCGTCCGGTGAATCCAGCCCATTCCGCTGCCGCCGGGTGAGGTGCCGCATGCCTATCGCAGCGGCGCCACAGGATGGGCGATCATTCCTAGGGTCAAAATCCAATCAGCTTGACCGTGTGAGGGTAGCCTTCGACCCGTAGTGGACGGCTCAAACTGTGCGTCGGGTTTGAGAAAGCGGACGATATGCCTTCTTGTGCCATGACCATCGGTTAAAGGTAGTCCGGCGTGAGGCTGGCCAGGACACTGCTGAAGCTAGAGCATTTTCCGACGAAGTGGATACCGGTTCGTCGTAGAAAATGCGGCAAAATCAAACATCTAGAGAAGCTTCGCGATTGCAACGCAATCGTGAAGCGCTCTAGCTTCCACGCCGCCGATGGAATTCCAGTCGTAACTCTGCTCTCCAAAAGTCTTGGCCATAATAACAATATAGAGCATGCGCCGATGATGTTCGGGCGTGAGATCGATCAAGCAATGTCCATAACCGTCGTCGAACGTCAGGGGGAGAGCGCATCGGGGAGACGTGGTCCCGAATTGTTGTAGAGCGGGTCGAGATACCGCTGCCTTGTTTCCGCGAGGGCGCGTGGGCCGCCGATCGCACCAACGTTAATCCTCTTCTTTTTGCTGTTCGCGAAGGCGGTCGTCGCCCTGAAGCCGAAGATCTTTTTGCTGTTGAGCTGACGTGCCCCATAGGCGAGCCAGAACACCTTAAGGTCGTCCGGCACACGCACGTTCTCTGACAGCTCGAAGTCCTCGATGTCCTTCGACGACACAGGTGCGGGAGGACGCCCCATCTCGTCCGGCAAATCGAGGAGCACGCGCAACGCCTCGTGCATTGTGAGGGTCGTCAAACCGAAACTCCGATGTCCGCTTTATCGCATCATCGCCCGAAAGCGGCCCGCCTGAAAACCACCCATTGCGGACTCGGCAGCGTATCGCGTTGTCCTGAGAGTTGCAGCCTGAGCGACATGCGACGAAGCTCCTGCCGACCAACACATGAGAAGGACGGCCACCCGTGTCCACCGAACCCATCAAGGGACCGGCCTCGTACTTCCCATCCATAGAGAAGAAGTACGGCCGCCCGATCGGCGAATGGCAGCAGATTGTCCGGGATCGGCTTCCAGCAAAACACATGGACCTAGTGTCGATGTTGAAGGCCGAGCACGGCATGGGCCACGGCCACGCCAACGCAATCGTTGCCTATGTACTGTCCAAGGAAAAAGCGTAGATCACTCGACCGCCAACGTGGTGTGCCCGCTTCCCACCCATGGCAGACCCTGAGAAGGTCCGCTCCCAGGCAGTGGATGAACAGGTCGAGTGGGCACACGCGTCAGCGTTCCGCTACTCCGATCAGCGCCGTTGAAGGGATCGGCAGGATTGCCTGGTCGCCCGCCAGACGCCGTGCTTCGGCAATGACTGCCACCTTCTCCTCGTCGCTGAGCGCGACCCAATCATGCGACATGCCGAAGAGCATCTCGGGATCGTCCAACATCCCAACGTCGAGATGGTAATCGAAGGTCACACGGTCGATGCGGGGCGCGCGATATCCGGCCTCGACCAGTTCGTGGGCGAGTTCCTCCGGATCACTCATGGCCTTCACCCCTGCGGGCATCGTCATGTTTTCGCGTTCAGGGAACAACGTCCGGCGGATTTGGCCGAGCAACAAGAACGTCGCGGCCCCCTGCTCCTGCCACGTCGCGATAACCCCGTAGCCACCGGGTCGCGTCACCCGTGCCATCTCGACGAGCCCCTTGCGCCAGTCGGGGAACATGATCACGCCGAAGATCGAGAACACGGCATCGAAGCTGGCGTCAGGTAGGGCAAGCGCCTGTCCGTCCATAACCCTCGCATCAACGTTGGGTAGTCCTGCCGCAGCAACGCGGGCGATCATGCCGGCCGAGAAGTCCACGGCGGTGACCTGCGCGCCCATCCGCGCCGCGGCATGCGCAAGCGCCCCCGTTCCCGTCGCAACATCGAGAACCCGGCTGTGGGACGTCAGCGATACGGTCGCCAGCGCCGCTTCGGCGAACCGCGCCGTGAACGGATGGGCTGTCTTCTCATAGTGCTGGGCGACCTTGTCCCACCGATTGGGATTTTCGAACTCTCGCATCGCCGACGCTCCCGTTTCATGTAACTCCATAAGTAGCGTAACGATCCGTGGTTGCCAATCTCGACTGGGGCGTGGAGGATTGCGGCGTGCGTACCGACAGCCGCCTCTCACGAACGCTCCACGTGCTCCTTCACATGGCACGCCACGACGGACCCATGACGTCCGAGGCGATCGGGCGGATGCTCGGAACGAACCCCGTGGTCGTCCGCCGCACGATGGCCGGGCTCCGAGATGCAGGCTACGTGAAATCGGAGAAGGGGCACGGTGGCGGATGGACCATCGCCGCGAACTTGGCCGAAGTGTCGCTTCTCGACATCCATCGCGCGGTTGGTGGTCCGCGGATCTTCGCGATCGGCAGCGATCATCCAAACCCTGATTGCGCCGTTGAGAAGGCGGTCAACGAGGCGGTGGAGGACACACTGCGCGAGGCCGAGGCATTGTTGGTTGCGCGGCTTGGTGCAATCAGCCTCGCCGAGTTGGCTCGAAGCTTCGACGCGCAGCTTCAATCGTGCGGGACAACCACCGCCGACACGTGCGGGTAAAACGGCACTTAGCGACGGTATCGGATCGATACCGGAACCTCCGGTTTCGGTAGAGGCATCAAAACCTGCTCCCCACCCTCAGCAGTCCCTCGCATGTTCAAGCTGATCGAACTTTGACCCTAAGGTCAAAACCCATTCAAGACATTGCAATGACGAACGAGTTGTGATTCGAAGCGCCTCCCAGGAGTCAATGGCAGAGCTGTCCTGGCTGTCGGACGAGCAATGGCAGGCGATGGCGCCGTTCATGCCCACCAACCAGCCCGGCGCTCGGCGCAAGGACGACCGCACCATCGTGTCGGGCATCCTGCACGTCATCAAGTGCGGCTGCCGCTGGAAGGATTGTCCAAGCGCATACGGTCCGTCCACCACCGTCTACAACCGCTTCAACAGGTGGTCGCGCCGCGGCTTCTGGACCCGCATGCTGGAGACCTTGGCCAGGACCGGATGGTCTGGTGAAGCCGCCGCTCTCGACGCGACTTACGTCAAAGCCCAGCGCGCCGCCCACGGCGGAAAAGGGGGGCCCGCGAACAGGCGATCGGCCCTTCGCGCGCGGGTCCGACCACCAGGATCCATCTCCTCACCGATGTGATCGGTCGTCCGGGCGTCATCCACCTCACGCCTGGCAATGCCAGTGACGGGAAGACCGCCCCTGTCGTGCTGGACAAGGCGCCCGGTCGCGTGCGCCGGCTCATCGCCGACAACGGCTACGATGCCGACTGGCTGCGCCAGGATCTGCGCCAGCACGGCATCAGCGTGGTCATCCCCGGCACCCGCGCCCGCAAGCGCAAGATCCGCCTCGACAAGCGGCGCTATCGTGATCGCTGGCGGGTCGAGGCGGCGTTCTGCCGCCTCAAAGACTTCCGCCGCATCGCCACCCGCTACGACAAGCTGGCCCGAAACTTCGCATCAGCCCTCGCCCTGGCCGCCGTCATCGCGTTCTGGTGCTGATTGAGCCTCGACCCTAGGCTTGCGCTTGTCCCTGCGCTTGTTGGGCCTGCGCCTGCGCCCTCGCATCGTCGACCCGGACCCGGACCGTCATGGTCTCGGTGCCGCCGCCGGTGCGGCTGCCGCGGACCGGAGCGGCGTCGAGATAGTCGAGGCCGATCGCCACCCGCAGATGGGCTTCCGTGACGGCGATGCCGTGGGCGGGATCGAACCCGACCCAGCCGAGATCCGGCACCCGGGCCTCGACCCAGGCGTGTCCCGCCTCCTGCACCGCCGTATCGGGCCGCCAGCAATAACCCGAGACGTAGCGGACCGGGATCTCGAGATGGCGCGCCGCCGCAATGAAGACATGGGCGAGGTCCTGCCCCACCCCCTTGCGCAAGGCGAAAGCCTCGGCCGCGGTGGTGGCGGATCCGGTCGGGCCGGGAGCGTAATCGACCGCCTGGTGGACGGCGGCCAGCAGCCGATGCAGCCGGTCGAGCCGGTCGGTGCTCCCGGCCACCGTCTCGTCGGCGAAGGTCCGGATCGCTTCGTCGGCGACCGCGAAGCGCGATTCGCGCAGGTAGAACGGATCGGGCAGCCACTCGGAGATGCCGCGCATCACCCCGTGGGTTTCGGTGGTCTCGACCTCGCCGGTGACCCGGATGGTCATCGCCTCCTCGGGACCGTCGGCGCTGAAGATGTGGACGACGTTGCCGAACCCGTCCTCGCGCCGGCTCAGGCGACCGTCGACGGTCGGCTCGATGCGCCAGGCGCGGACATGCTGGCCGTCATGGTCGCGCGGCGTCAGCCGCAGCATCTGGATCAGGCCCCGGGCCGGGCTGTCGTATCGGTAAACCGTCTCGTGGACGACGCGGATGCGCATGGTGTCGCGAGGCTCGCTGTCACGCTAAAGCTTAAGCCGTGCGGGACGGTCATACACCGTCCCGCGGAAGGGCGAAACCGTGCGGGACGTGGCAGCCCCGCGCGCGGGGCTTCAGCCCAGATACTGCTCGACGATCGCCGCCCCGAGCCGGTTGTTCTCGGCGATGAATGCCTCGATGAACTCGTGCAGGCCGGCGGCGAAGATCTCGTCCACCGTCACGTCGTCGAGCTTGGCCAGCATGCCGCGGGCGAGGCGCTGGCTCGGCCCCCGGCGGCCATAGGCGTCGGCGATGCGGTCGAGATTGTTGACCAGCATCTCGTAGCAATTGGCCAGCGAGCGCGGCATCTCGCGGTTGAGGATCAGGAGATCCGCCACCAGCCAGGGCTTGATGCTCTCGCGGTAGACCCAATGATAGGCGGTAAGCGCCGAGACCTCGCGCAGGATCGTGGTCCACTGGAAATAATCGAGGCTGCCGCCGACCCGCTCGGTCTCGGGCAGAAGCACGTGGTACTTCACGTCGAGGATGCGGGCGGTGTTGTCGGCGCGCTCGATGGCGATGCCGAGCCGGGTGAACCAGTAGGCGTCGTTGCGCAGCATCGTGCGGTAGGCCGAGCCGTCGAAGGCGAGCGACACGCCCTTCACCCAGTCGAGGAAGCGGGCGAACTCCTCCCGGGTCATGTCCCGGCCCTCGAAGCTGCGCAAGTGCAGGTAGGCTTCGTTGATCGCCTCCCACATCTCGCTCGTCAGCGCCGTGCGGACGCTGCGGGCGTTCTCCCGGGCGGTCTGGAGGCAGGAGCGGATCGAGGACGGGTTGTTGGGGCTGAAGGCCAGGAAGTCGCGGACGGTGTGCTCGTTGACGCTGTCGTAGAGCGGGCGGAACAGCTCGATGTTGCCGGCCGAGGCCAGGGCCGAGTCCCACTCGTTGGCGTCGCCGCCGCCGTAATTGGCCGGCAGGGCGGAGAGGCGCAGGGCCGCGTCGAGGATGCGGGCGACGAAGTCGGCACGCTCGGCGTAGCGCGAGAGCCAGTACAGGTTGTCGGCGGTGCGGGAGAGCATGGCGGGGCTAGTGGCTCACGCTGTGGCAGTGCGGGCGGACCGGGCGTCCGGCCCGGTCCCGTTCTCGAAATGCGGAAGGCGTCGGCGGGGCCGTTCAGCCGTCGAGCACCCAGGTGTCCTTGGTGCCGCCGCCCTGGCTCGAATTGACCACCAGCGACCCTTCCTTGAGGGCCACCCGGGTCAGGCCGCCGGGCACGATCCGGATGTCGTCGGCGCCCGCGAGCACGAAGGGCCGAAGATCGACGTGGCGGGGCGCGACGCCCGAGGCGACGAAGGTCGGGCAGGTCGAGAGCGCCAGGGTCGGCTGGGCGATGAAGCCGTCGGGCGCATGGCGCACCTTGCGGCCGAATTCCTCGATCTCGCGCTTGGTGGCATGCGGCCCCACCAGCATGCCGTAGCCGCCCGAGCCGTTGACCTCCTTGACGACGAGGTCGCCGAGATTGGCCAGCACGTAGGCGAGCGCCTCCTTCTCGCGGCAGCGCCAGGTCGGCACGTTGTGCAGGATCGGCTCCTCGCCGGTGAAGAAGCGCACGATCTCCGGCATGTAGCTGTAGACCGCCTTGTCGTCGGCGATGCCGGTGCCCACCGCATTGGCCAGCGTGACGCTGCCGCTCTGGTAGGCGCTCATCAGGCCCGGCACGCCGAGGACCGAATCGGGCCGGAACACCAGCGGATCGAGGAAGTCGTCGTCGATGCGCCGGTAGATCACGTCGACGCGCCGCGGCCCCTCGGTGGTCCGCATGTAGACCACGTCGTCCTTGGTGAAGAGGTCGGAAGCTTCCACGAGGTCGACGCCGAGCTTGTCGGCCAGGAACGAGTGCTCGTAGAAGGCCGAGTTGAAGCGGCCGGGGGTCAGCAGCACCACGCTCGGGTCGCGGGCGGCCCGCATCGGCGCCAGGCTGCGCAGGGTGGCGAGCAGCGCGTCCGGATAAGCCTCGACCGGCGAGACCCGGTGCTTGGAAAACAGTTCGGGGAAGAGCCGCAGCATCACCTCGCGGTTCTCCAGCATGTAGGAGACCCCCGACGGCGTGCGGGCATTGTCCTCCAGCACGAAGAACTGGTCCTCGCCGGTCCGCACGATGTCGATGCCGGCGATGTGGACGTACTTGCCGTGCGGCACCTTGAAGTCCCGCATCTCCAGCCGGTAATGCGGGTTGCGGAAGACCAGGTCGCCCGGGATGATGCCGGCCTTGATGCTCTCCTGCGGGCCGTAGATGTCGGCCAGGAACATGTTCAGCGCGGTGACGCGCTGCTTGAGGCCGCGCTCCAGGAAGCCCCATTCGGGCTTGGTCAGCACCCGCGGGATGATGTCGAACGGGATCAGCCGCTCGGTCGATTCGTTGTCGCCGTAGACCGCGAAGGTGATGCCGATCCGGCGGAAGAACAACTCGGCCTGGCTGCGCCGCGTGTCGAAATGCTCGGGCGGGGTACTTTCGAGCCAGGTCTTGAGCGCCGCGTAGGCCTCGCGCACCGCGGCCGGGCTCAGTCCGCTCTCCTGAGTTCCCGTCATTTCATCGAACGCGCTGAGCGGCATGGGCGTCCCTCTGTTTGCCCCGAAGCTAGACGCAAGACGGGGGCCAAGGCAAAGGAAATGCGTCTTTCGCGGCGCTGCGCCCCCCAGCTTTGCGCTAGGGCAGGCGGGAGGGGGTGGATCGCGCGACGTGCGGGACGGGTTTGCTCAAACTTTCGGCACAGGGCTTGGCTGTCACGAGGCCGCGGCGATACACGGCCCTCGCTCCGCCCGCGGCACCAAGAGGGAACCCGCGCCTCAGCGTTGACCGGACCGTTCTCCCGTCTCCCGCGGTCCCATCAGCCTCGCCTTCCAGCCGAGGGCCGGCCGCTCGACGAAGCGCCAGGACAGGGCCGCCACCGCGAGGGTGAGGAGGAGCGAGGGCGGCAGCAGCCACCACGGCGAGACCCCAGGGAACAGCGCGTGCAGGCTCTGCTGCACCGGCCAGCCATAGAGGTAGGTGCCGTAGGAGAGGTCCGCCCGCGGATCCAGCGCCTTGTGGCGGAGGGGCGGGGCAAGGCCGAGGCAGATCACGCCGTAGGCTTCGGCGAGGAACAGCACCGGCGGGTAGAGGGCGGTGCCGTGCAGCAGCGCCGCCAGGGCGAGGAGCGCCAGCGCCAGCGGCCCGCTCAGGCGGACGCGCTCGGCATGAAGGAAGAGCGCCGCGCCGGTGGCGAAGATCAGCGGCAGGCGCAAGGACGTCTCGAGGCCCTTCGGCATCTCGCCCGCCCGCAGGCCGGCCAGCGCGAGGGCGATGGCGAGTCCGGCGACCAGGAGCGGGCAGAGCCAGCGCCGGCGCAAGGCTCCGAGAAGCCCGGCCGCCAGCAGGCCGCCATAGCACAAGACCTCGTATTTGAGCGTCCAGACCGTGCCCATCGGGAACCGGAACGGGTTGTCCGAGAAGACTCCCGGCAGGGCGGCGTTGCTCTTGAAGGTGGTGAGCGTTCCCTCGATGAAGCGCCACAGGCCCGGATCGGCCCAATAGGCCGGGAGGCTCCGGCTGGTCATCAGGCTGCCGAGGCCGAGCGCCACGGCGAGCGTCGCCGCGACGAGGCCGGGGGCGATGCGAAGGGCCCGCGCGACGGCGTAATCGCGCGGGCCGCGGCGCACCAGGCTCATGGTGACGAGGAAGCCCGAGACGGCGAAGAAGCCGTTCACCGCGTGCTCGCCGAGGGTGTAGCCGGTGAGGTGGGCCAGCGGTTCGTCGAGGACCTGGCCGGTGGTGACGCTGAAGGCGTGCGAGACCACGACGAGGAGCGCCAGCGCCAGCCGGACCGTCCCGAAGGCGTTGTGCCGTTGGCCGAGGCCGGCGGCGACCGTCACCACGGCGCGGCCTCGTGCGGCGGTGCCTCGGCGTGTCCGTCCCGGGCGAGGCCCTCCCGGGCCAGCGCGGAGCGGCCCTTGCGGGCCGCCCAGGCACCGGCGACCGAGCCGCCATAACGCTCCAGCCCCGAGCGCCGGAAGGCCAGCGCCGCGAGCAGCGCCTTCACGCCGTTCTTCGCCAGCATCGCCCCCGTCGGGTCCGGCAGGCCGTATTTCCGCGAGACATAGGCCCGCGACCACGCCTGGTGCCAGCGCGAGCGGCGCACCCGGCCGGGCTCCGGCGCGCTCGACGCCCCGCGCCCATGGAGCGCCACCGCGCCGTGGACATGGACGAGCGCCCTCCCCGCATCGGCGACCCGCCGGCAGAGGTCGTCATCCTCGTAGAACAGGAAGATGTTCGGATCGAACCCGCCGAGCGACAAAAACAGGTCGCGCCGGACCATCAGGCAGGCGCCGGACAGGAACGGTGCGCAGGCATCGCCCTCCGGGAGATGGCGCGTGCCGCGCGGATTGGTGAGATAGGGCGCGAGCAGCGAGCGCGGCTGGTAGAAGAACCGCCCGTCGGGCTCGACGATGCGGGGCGCGAACAGCCCCGCATCCGGGTAGGCTTCGGCCGCCGCCAGCAAGGCGTCGGCGGCGCCGGGCTGAAGCTCGATGTCGGGATTGACGATCAGCGCGTAGGTCGCCCGCCCCGCCGCCCAGATCCCGGCATTGTTGGCCCGGCCATAGCCCTCGTTGCGCGGCAGCCGCAGCACCCGCGCGCCGAACCTGGCGGCGAGGTCCGCCGAACCGTCGCGGCTGGCATTGTCGACGACGAGGGCCGGGACGTGCTCGCGGGCAAGCGCTGCCAGACAGGCCGGCAACACGCCGGCACTGTCATGCGCGACGACGACCGCGACGAGACCGGGCACGTCCGCCGATCAGCCCTGCTTCTGCGGCAGGTTGAGGCGGATATGCAGCTCGCGCAGCTGCTTCAAAGTCACCTCGGAGGGCGCGCCCATCATCAGGTCCTCGGCGCGCTGGTTCATCGGGAACAGCACCACCTCGCGGATGTTGGGCTCGTTGCAGAGCAGCATCACGATGCGATCGACGCCCGGCGCGATGCCGCCGTGCGGGGGAGCGCCCAGCTTGAGCGCGTTCAGCATGCCGCCGAACTTCGCCTCCAGCACCTCCTTGGGGTAGCCGGCGAGGCCGAACGCCTTCTCCATCACCTCGGGACGGTGGTTGCGGATCGCGCCCGACGACAGCTCGATGCCGTTGCAGACGATGTCGTACTGGAACGCCTTGATGCCGAGGATCGTCGCATGGTCCTCGGGGTCGAGGGCCATGAAGGCGTCGTGGTCGAAATTCGGCATCGAGAACGGGTTGTGCGAGAAATCGACCCGCTTCTCGTCCTCGTTCCACTCGTACATCGGGAAGTCGGTGATCCAGCAGAAGGCGAACTGGTCCTTGTCGGACAGGGCAAGCTCGTCACTGATACGGATGCGGGCCTTGCCGGCGAGCCCCGCCGCCTTGGCCTCGGGCCCGGCGGAGAAGAACACCGCGTCGCCCGCCTTGAGGCCGGCCTTGGCGGCGATCGCGGCCTGCGCTTCCGCCGGCACGAACTTGGCGATCGGGCCGCGGCCGGTGAGCTGGCCGCCCTCCTCCTCGAACACGATGTAGCCGAGGCCGGGCGCGCCCTCGGAGCGAGCCCAGTCGTTGAGCTTGTCGAAGAACGAGCGCGGCTGCGAGGCGGCGCCGGGGGCGGGAACCGCCCGCACCACCCCACCCGCCTTGATGGCGTTCTTGAAGGCGTTGAAGGTGACGTCGTCGCGCAGGAACTCGTCCGTCACGTCGGCGATGACCAGCGGGTTGCGCAGGTCCGGCTTGTCGACGCCGTATTTCAGCATCGCCTCGGCGTAGGGGATCCGCACGAAGCGCGGCGACACCCGCTTGCCGTCGGCGAATTCCTCGAAGACCGAGCGCAGGACCGGCTCCACCGCCTGAAAAACGTCCTCCTGGGTGACGAAGCTCATCTCGATGTCGAGCTGGTAGAACTCGCCCGGCGAGCGGTCGGCGCGGGCGTCCTCATCGCGAAAACAGGGCGCGATCTGGAAGTACCGGTCGAAGCCGGCGATCATCGTCAGCTGCTTGAACTGCTGCGGGGCCTGCGGCAGGGCGTAGAACTTGCCCGGATGCAGGCGCGACGGCACCAGGAAGTCGCGCGCTCCCTCCGGCGACGAGGCGGTGAGGATCGGGGTCTGGAACTCGAAGAACCCGCCCTCGCGCATCCGCCGGCGCAGCGAATCGATGATCGCGCCGCGGCGCATGATGTTGGCGTGCAGCTTCTCGCGCCGCAGGTCGAGGAAGCGGTACTTGAGCCGCGTCTCCTCGGGATAGTCCTGGTCGCCGAAGACCGGCATCGGCAATTCGGCCGAGGCGCCCAGCACCTCGAGGTCGGTGATGTAGACCTCGACCGCGCCGGTCGGGAGTTCCCCGTTCTCGGTGCCGGCAGGCCGCTGGCGCACCCGCCCGTCGATGCGGATCACCCATTCCGAGCGCACGGCCTCGGCCGCCGTGAAGGCCGCGGAATCGGCGTCGATCACGCATTGCGTGATCCCGTAATGGTCGCGCAGGTCGATGAACAGCACGCCGCCATGGTCGCGGACGCGGTGGCACCAGCCGGAAAGGCGGATGGTCGCGCCGACGTCAGATGGGCGGAGCGCCCCGCAGGTATGGGAACGGTAGCGGTGCATGGGCGTGTCTTCGCTGTCCAGGATCTGGGCTGTCTCGATCGGGCCGGCGGCCGGGCGCACGGGCCTGTCGCCCGCACGCGAAAACGTCCGGCACCCATTCGCGAAGGGGGGAGCGAAGTCAAGCGCAGGGCATCGGCGCGGGCGCGCCCACGCTTGTGGAACAAAGAATGAACAATTATATCATCCTCATGGATCAGAAGGACTTTTCCGGCTCGTTGGAGCCCCACCCGGACAGCCTGCCGGATCCGCCCCGGGACGCGCCCGCGGCGGCTCGGCCGCCGCAATCGGAGATCTGTGCCATGCCTGACGGCCAGCACCGCGCCGGTGTCGAACGCCAGGACGCGTTCGTCGAACGCCAGGACGGAGCCTGGCGGGTGCTGCCGATCGAGGGCCGGTTCGAGCTGGTCTACGAGGACGGCAAAGGCGCCTGGAGCGTGCGCCGGATCCAGGCGCACGAACTCAAGATCGGTCCGGGCCGGGTGCTCCTCGGCGGCACCGACCGCGACCGGGACGGCTACCGGGGCTTTCGCGCCGACCGCATCCATCGCCTGACCGACCGCGACACCGGCGAGCGGGTCGAGCGCGCCATTCTCGACTGGCTCATCCGCCGGGCGGACGCGGCGCGCCGGGCGCGGGCCGCCGCCCGTCGCCGGGAGGCGCGCCGGAGTGGGCCCCGCGCCGCGTGAATTTCGCTTACCACGTCGGCCAATCCCCATAACCCACGCCGCCGGTCTCTCGCCCTCGGCAGCGGGCTCCGCTATAGCCGATTGTCATGAAGCTGATTACTTCGACGGAACAACTCGCCTCCGCCTGTGCGCGCTTCGCCACGCAACCCTTCGTGACCGTCGACACGGAGTTCATGCGCGAGACGACCTATTATCCGAAGCTGTGCCTGATCCAGATCGCGGCACCGGACGGGTCGACCGCGCTCGTCGATCCGCTGGCATCCGAGATCGATCTCGCGCCGTTCTTCGCCCTCATGGGCGACGAGCGGGTGCTGAAGGTGTTCCATTCGGCCCGGCAGGACCTCGAGATCATCTGGTTGCTCGGCGGATTGCTGCCGCAGCCGTTCTTCGACACGCAGGTCGCCGCGATGGTCTGCGGCTACGGCGACTCGGTGTCCTACGAGCAGCTGGTCAACGATGTCGCCAAGGCGAAGATTGACAAGTCGTCACGCTTCACCGACTGGTCGCGCCGGCCGCTCTCGGACGCGCAGCTGAGCTACGCCCTGTCGGACGTCACCCATCTCATCAAGGTCTACGAGGCGCTGGCGCGGGAGCTGATCGCCACCGACCGTGGCGCCTGGCTCGACGAGGAGATGGCGGTCCTCACCTCCCCGGACACCTACCGGGCTGATCCCGAGCAGGCTTGGCGGCGCCTCAGCAGCCGGATGCGCAAGGCCCGCGAGATCGCGGTGCTGATGGAGGTGGCGGCCTGGCGCGAGCGCGAGGCGCAGAGCCGCAACGTGCCGCGCGGGCGCATCCTGAAGGACGAGGCGGTGATCGACATCGCCACCGCGGCGCCGCGCAATGTCGAGGCCCTCGGCCGCCTGCGCACGATCCCCGCCGGGTTCGAGCGTTCGCGCACCGGCGCCGACATCCTGGCCGCCGTCGAGCGGGGCCTGTGCCGCGAGCCGTCGACGGTGCCGACGCCCGAGCGCGGCCGCGCCCGCAGCGGCGGCAACGGGGCCTTGGTCGAACTCCTCAAGGTGCTGCTGAAGGCGGTCTGCGAGGACGAGCGCGTGGCCCCGAAGATCATCGCCACCGTGGACGACCTCGAGGCCCTGGCCGAGGACGACGCGGCCGACGTGCCGGTGCTGCATGGCTGGCGCCGCGGATTGTTCGGCGAGAAGGCCCTGGCACTGAAGGCCGGGCGCCTGGCGCTCTCGGCGGAGGGCGGGCGCGTGGTGGTGCGGGAGCTGCCGTGAGGGGCCGGTGGGAGCGTTCGGCGGCGTCGCGCCGGCCCGATCGAGACGAGCAGCACCGCGAGAGTTGTTTGCCCTTCCCACACCCTCATCCTGAGGTGCGAGCACCGCGAGCCTCGAAGGAAGGCTCCCGATCGCACTGAGACTCCTGGAGCCCTCCTTCGAAGGTCACTCCGTTCGCACCTCAGGATGAGGGTGTGGGCCGAAGAGAGCGATTTCCGACGAAGTGGATACCGGTTCGTTGTAGAAAATGCGGCAAAATCAAAGGGCGAGAGAAGCTTCGCGATTGCGACGCAATCGTGAGGCTTCTCTCGCATGGGCTGATCGAGCCGATCAGGCGCTCTCTTCCCTTCCGTCATATCGGCAATAGGCCGCCATCCCCTCCGCGAGGGCATCGAACACCATCCGGCAGCGGCGCAAGGCGCGCAGGTCTTCGTGCATCACCACGAAGGTCGGCAACTCCCAGACGATGTCCGGCAACACCCGGATCAGCTCAGGGTTTCGGGCGGCGAGCGCGGTATGGCACACCCCGAGGCCGAAGCCGGCCCGGAGCGCCGCGAGCTGAGCGAGCGTATTGTCGCTGCGCCAGGCGAAGGGCGCCTCGCCGAGGGCGGGAGTCATCCGCATCATCGCGCGCAGGAACGGCGTCTCGGCCTCGAAGCCGATCACGCTGTGCCGGGCGAGATCCGCCGGGACCTCCGGCACGCCGCGCCGGCCGAGGTAGCGGCGGTGGCCGTAGAGGCCCAAGGTCACCGTGCCGACCCGTCGCGCCACCAGTGCCTCTTGCGTCGGCGGCGCCATGCGCAAAGCGATGTCGGCGTCGCGCCGCAGCAGGTCCTGCATCCGGTCGGAGAGCACCACGTCGAGGGCGAGGCCCGGATGGCGCCCGTGCAGCTCGGCCAGGATCGGCGGCAGCACCTCGGCGCCGACCACCTCGGAGGCCGTGATCCGCACCCGGCCGGACAATCCCTCGGCCTCCGCCACCACCGCTCGGCGCAACGCCTCCGCCGTCGCCTTCAGGGAGCGCGCATAGGGCGCCAGGGTCAGGGCGGCCTCGGTCGGCGCGAGACCCGCGGGCGAGCGGGTGAACAGGACGGTGCCCAAAGCCCGCTCCAGGGCCGCGACCTGCCGGCCAAGGGTCGGCTGCGTCAGGCCGAGCGCCCGGGCGGCGCCGGAGAGCGAGCCCTCCTCGATCACGGCGAGCGCGGCGCGGTAATGGTCCCAGCTCGGTTCAGTCATGCGAAACCGTATAGCGGCTCGCCGCGCTTCGGCAATTTCCGGCGTGCCCTCCTGCCGGCATAGGGGTGCCGGCGGCGAACGAGGAGCGCGCGATGACGACGAGAACGGCCCTGGTGCTGGGGGCGACGGGTGGGGTGGGCGGTGCGGTGGCGCGTCGGCTTCTGACCGCAGGCTGGACGGTGCGGGCCCTGCACCGCGACCCGTCCCGTGTCGCCGATGAGGCCGATGGGCTCGCCTGGAGGCGAGGCGACGCCATGGTGCCGGCGGAGGTCGTCGCGGCGTCGGTGGGCGCGTCGCTGATCGTCCACGCGGTCAACCCGCCGGGCTACCGCGACTGGGACCGGCTGGTCCTGCCGATGCTCGAATCCTCGATCGCCGCCGCCCGGGCCGCCGAGGCCCGCCTGATCCTGCCCGGCAACGTCTACGTCTATGGCGCCGACGCCGGCCCCAACCCGGGCGCCGACGCGCCCCGGACGCCCCGGACCGCGAAGGGCCGCATCCGCATCGCCATGGAGGACCGCCTGCGGGATTCGGGGGTGCGCAGCCTGGTCCTGCGGGCCGGCGACTTCTTCGGGCCGCGCACCACCGCCAATTCCTGGTTCTCCGCCGCCCTGGTGCGGCCGGGAAAGCCGGTGCGGAGAGTCCTCGATCCCGGCACGCCGGGGATCGGCCACCAATGGGCCTACCTGCCTGACGTCGCCGAGACGATGGTGCGGCTGGCCGAGCGCGAGGCGGATCTGCCCCGCTTCGCGACCTTCAACATGGACGGCCACTGGGACCCGGACGGCCGCCAGATGATCGCCGCCATCGCCCGCGTGGTCGGCCGCGAGGTTCGGGTGCAGCGTTTCCCCTGGGGGCTCCTGCCGCTCGCCGCGCCGTTCTGGCCCCTCGCCCGCGAGATCGGCGAGATGCGCTACCTGTGGCGGGAGCCGTTGCGGATGAGCCATGCCGGGCTGGTGGCGTTCCTGGGAGCCGAGCCGCAGACGCCGCTCGACGCGGCGGTGCGGGAGACGCTGGCGGGGCTGGGGTGTCTCCCGGAGCCGCGCGTGAGCTGAGACCCGATCCGGTCCCGTCGGCCGTCGCGCGTGCCGGGAGGCATGCAGGGCTTGTCGCGGGGGGCCCCATACCGATCGGTGCCTCGCCCTCGCCGACGATCCCGTGCAGGATGACGGCCGGAACGGGAGTGCCACGCCGGGAATGGGATCGCTCAGGGTACGGTTCGGCCTGCTCGTCGGGAGCGCAGCGGCCCTCGTGGTGCTGGCGGCGGTTGGCCTCTATGGGGCCCTGCACACCGCCGAGCGCACCCTCGACGCAACGCTCGACGCGCAGGTCCGCCTGGAACTGATCGCCGAGTTGTCCGGGCGCCTGACCGAGTTCGGCCTCGCCGCCGTCGAGGCGGTGAGCGACAATCCGGGCCGGCCCGAGCGGCTGGCCAATGCCCGCAACGAGGTCGACCGGGCGCTGAACGCCGTCGACGAGGGCGTGAGCCGGGCGGTGGCCGGGGCAGGCGGGGTCCTCGATCGCACGCAATACACCGCCCGGGCCCGGCCGCTCGCCCGCCTGCGCGCCGCCCGCGCCATGCTCGACCGGCAGGTGGCGCAGATCCAGCGCGAGCCGGAGCCGGGCAAGCGCGCCGACGCGATCCGGGGGGCGCTCAACGCCTTCGGGGCGGTGACCGGCCAGCCCCTCACCTTCCTGGTCGAGGCCGAGCGCCGGGCGGTCGAGGCGTCCGCGGCGGAGGTCCGGCGGCTCGCGGCCCGGATGCGCATCGTCGCGGCGGCGGCGGCCCTGGTGATCGTGCTGCTCCTCGTCCTGTTGCACCAGAGCCTGACCCGGCCGATCCTGCGCCGGATCGAGGCGATCCGGGCCGGCGCCGCGGCGATCGGCCGGGGCGAGCTCGACACCCGCCTGACTGTCGCGAGCCGCGACGAGCTGGGCCTGCTGGTCGCGAGCTTCAACCGGATGGCGGCCCGGCTGAAGCGGCGGGAGATCCGGGTCGCCGCCGACCGGGCGGCGCTGGAAGACATCGTCGCCCGGGCCACCGCCGACCTGCGCGGCGCCAATGCGCGTCTGGAGGAGATCGACCGCTCGCGTCGCCGTTTCTTCGCCGATGTCAGCCACGAGCTGCGCACGCCGCTGACCGTGATCCTCGGCGAATGCGACCTCGCCGCCCGCTCCCCCGACACGCCCGACCCTTTCCGGCCGGTCATCGCCACGATCCGCAAGCGGGCCCTGCGGCTGCACCGCCGGGTCGGCGACATGCTGCGGGTCGCGCGCTCGGAATCCGGCGAGATCGCGCTGGAGCGCCGGCCGGTGGGCCTCGCCGGGATCCTGTCGGAGGCGGTGGAGAGCTGCGCGCCGGAAGCCGCGCGCCGCCGCGTCGCGCTGGTGCTGGAGCCGAGCCCGGCCGACGTGGAGGTGCTGGCCGATGCCGAGTGGCTGCGGCAGATCGTCGAAGGTCTGATCGACAATGCGCTGCGCCACGCCGCAGGTGCCACCGAGGTCCGCCTCGGCTTCGCGGCCCGCGGCACCGGCGCCACCGTGACGGTGTCCGACGACGGTCCGGGCTTCCCGCCGGAGGCCGAAGCCCTGTTCGAGCGCTTCCGCCGCGGGAGCACGCCCGGCCCGGCAGCGTCCGGCTTCGGCATCGGGCTCGCTCTGGCGCGCTGGGTCGTTGAGCGCCATGATGGCACGATACGCCTGAATTCGGGCGGGCCGGGAGCACGGGTCACCCTGGAGCTGCCCGGCGAGGATGTCAGGGAGGACGCGGCATGAGCCGGCGACCGGGACAACGCACATGACCCACGTTCTCATCGTGGAGGATGACGGCGACATCCGCGCCATGCTGGCGCGCGGCCTGTCCGCCGAGGGCTTCGGCGTCGATCTCGCGGGCGGCGTCGACGAGGCGTTGTCGGCGGCCCGCGAGCGGGTCCCCGAGGCGGTGCTGCTCGACAACATGCTGCCGGACGGCTCGGGCCACGACGTGTGCCGCTCGCTGCGCGAGGGCGGCTATCCCGGGGCGATCCTGTTCTTGAGCGCCAAGGACGAGGTCGGCGACCGGGTCGACGGCCTGGCGGTCGGGGCCGACGACTACATCGTCAAGCCCTTCGTGTTCGACGAGTTGCTGGCGCGCCTGCGCGTCCATCTTCAGCGGCGGCGCGCGACCGGCGAGTCCCGCACCCTGGTCACCGCCGGGCGCCTCTCCCTCGATCTCGCGACACGCCAGGTCCGCTTCGGCGAGGTCACCACCCGCCTGACCCAGCGCGAGGCCGAGCTGCTGGCGATCCTGATGGAGCAGGCGAGCCGCCCGGTCACGCGGGGCGACATCTTCGACCGGCTCTGGGCCAGCCAGGGCGGCCTCTCCCTCAACGTGGTCGACGTCTATGTCGGCTACCTGCGCACCAAGCTCGCCGACATCGGCCGGGCCGGAGGCCCGAGCCTCGTCACCGTGCGCGGCCGCGGCTTCATGCTCGACCTGCACGAGGCCGGGTTTCGCCAGTGACGAAATTATTTCGGGCGCAATTCATGCCGTCTAAGGCCCTGCCGGTCCTGCACAATAAGACCGGTCTGAGAATCTCTGGGGCCGTCTCTCCCGGGCTTTCGGCAAAATAGCGCTTGCACTCCGCGCGCCGATTGCCGATATATCCCGGGGTGACAGAAAACGCTGTCATCTCAATGTCTTAGGAAACTCTTAGGGGTTTCCGCCGAACAGGAGAAACGCCATGAAGTGGTCGATGCCCGTCGTCGCCGAAGTCTGCGTCGGCATGGAAGTCACCAGCTACGAGTCGGCCGAGATCGATCCCTTCAACTAAGGGCTCGAACGGTATGCGCCTCCGGCGGTTCTCCGCCGGATGGCGCTCGACACGGACACCATCACAAAACCGGCCCAAAGCGCTGGACCGTCCGCCGCAGTCGAAGGAGGAACGTCATGACCTGGTCGCTGCCCATCGTCGCCGAGATCTGCGTCGGCATGGAAGTCACGTCCTACGAATCCGCCGAGATCGATCCGTTCAACTGACGCGATCGGCTGCGGATCATGCACGCCATCGTTCTGGGGTCCGGAGCGGGCGGGGGCGTGCCGCAATGGAACTGCCGCTGCCCGATTTGCGCCATGGCCCGGGCGGGTGACCGCCGGGTCCTGCCGCGCACCCAGTCGAGCCTCGCCGTCTCCGCCGACGGCGAATCCTGGCTCCTGGTGAATGCCTCGCCCGACATCCGCCATCAGCTCTTCGACACGCCGGCCCTGCATCCCCGCGAGGGCCTGCGCCACTCGCCGATCCGTTCGGTGCTGCTCACCAACGGCGACGTCGATCACGTCGCGGGGCTCCTCACCCTGCGCGAGGGCCAGCCCTTCCGCCTCCACGCCACGCGCGGCATCCTCGACTCGATCGGGGACAACCGCGTCTTCGACGTGATGGCCCAGGGCGTGGTGGAGCGCACCGAGATCGCCCTGAACCAACCGTTCTCGCCGGTGCCGGGCCTCACCGTCACCCTGTTCCCGGTGCCCGGCAAGGTGCCGCTCTGGCTCGAGGACGGGACGCCGGATATCGGCGCCGAGACCGAGAGCACCGTCGGCGCGATGATCGAGGCCGGGGGCAAGCGCCTCGCCTATGTGCCCGGCTGCGCCCGCGTCACGGACGGGCTGAAGCAGAGAATCGCCGGGGTCGACGCGCTGCTGTTCGACGGCACGGTGCTCGCCGACGACGACATGATCCGCGCCGGCGTCGGCACCAAGACCGGCTGGCGCATGGGCCACGTGCCGATGACCGGCGACGGCGGCTCGGTGGCGGCACTCGCCGAGGTGCCGATCGGCCGGCGGATCTTCGTGCACATCAACAACACCAATCCGGTGCTGGTCGAAGGCTCCGAGGAGCGCCGCGGCGTCGAGGCGGCGGGGTGGGTCGTGGCCCATGACGGGCTGACGTTGCGGATGTGAGGGAAGTCTCTCCCCTCGCTTCGCAAGGACATCGTGGGATCCCCACTCCTCGCAGCGATCCCGGACAGGCCCGGGATCGCTGCGAGGAGTGGGAAGGGGTAAGGGCGTGCCGCTTTGGTATGACGCGCTGAGCGTGGTGCTGGCGGCATGACGGCCGAGTCTGACTCAA
>NZ_LABX01000021.1 GCF_001043915.1 Methylobacterium aquaticum
CGGGCACGCCAGCGGCTGGCGCTCGCCGGGCTGACGCCAAACCGCTCTGCCACTTGCGAGCATGACAGGCCTTGCTCCAATGCAGCGACGACCCGACAACGGAGATCGACGGACAGGGCAGCCGGCATGGCTCCTCCTCACACGCCGGGGGGGGTGAACATCAATCAGACGACACCCATATAAGAGCTCGGCTATTCATAACCAAGCTCGGCAATTTCTACATGAACGGAAAACGCTCTAGCTCTTTGATTTTGCCGCATTTTCTACGACGAACCGGTATCCACTTCGTCGGAAAATGCTCTAGGGTCTTGTTTTGTCGCAGATTCTTGTCGCCGAACCGGTGACCACTTCGGCGAAATCTGCTTAGCCGACCAGATCGCGGTGCTCGCGGTGGCGCCGCAGCCACGCCGCCGCGTAGCCGCAGAGCGGCCGGATCCGCATGCCCTCCGCCCGGGCGGTCTCGGCCACGCCCTGCATCAGCCTGTCGGCGGTGCCGGTGCCGCGCAGGGCCGGCGGCGCATAGACGTAGGCGATGACGAGGGTGCCGGGCTGGCGACGATAATCGGCATAAGCGACCTCGCCGTTCACCTGGAGTTCAAACCGGCTCCGCTCCGGATTGTCGCGCATGGGCACCTCTCGGGAACATCCGGGGCCGCTCGCCGCGCGGCGAGCGGCCTGGCTGGCGTGACCGGCCGAACCGTCACTCTTCCGGCACCAGCCGCGCGGCAAAGGTCAGGCACAGGCAGGCCGCTCCCAGCACAAACTGCCAGCGGCGGATGTCGCCGCCGATCGAGTCCACCACCGCCTGGCCGATCAGCACCACCCCGACGAGGGGCGGCACGACCGTCAGGAGAAGGCGCAGGGTCCTGCGCCAGCCCCGGCCCGACATGCCGCCCGCCGCCACGTTCCGCTCAGCGCTTGGTGTTGGCGGCCGTCTGGCCGAACATGATCTTCTTGGCCTCTTCCGACATCGTCGGCTGCTGGTTGATGCCGGCCGCCTTGTCGTAGGCCGCCTTGGTGGCCGGGCGCTCGGCGATGGCGTGGAACCAGCGCTTCAGGTTCGGGGTGTCGTCGAGGTTCTGGCGCTGGCGCTCGTGCGGCACGATCCACGGATAGATCGCCATGTCGGCGATGCTGTAATCCTCGCCCGCCACGAAGGAGCGGTCGGCGAGCCGCCGGTCGAGCACGCCGTAGAGCCGGTTCGTCTCGTTGACGTAGCGGTCGATGGCGTAAGGCACCGGCTCTGGCGCGTATTGGGTGAAGTGGTGGTTCTGCCCGGCCATCGGCCCGAGGCCGCCCATCTGCCAGAAGAGCCATTGCAGCACCTCGGCCCGGCCGTGCAGGTCGGCGGGGATGAAGCGGCCGGTCTTCTCGGCGAGGTAGAGCAGGATCGCGCCCGATTCGAACAGCGAGACCGGAGCGCCGCCGCCGGCCGGCTCGTGATCGACCATCGCCGGGATGCGGTTGTTCGGGGCGATTCTGAGGAAGTCCGGCTGAAACTGCTCTCCCTTGCCGATGTTGATCGGCTTGATGGTGTAGGGGAGGCCGGCCTCCTCCAGGAACATCGTCACCTTGTGACCGTTGGGGGTCGTCCAGTAGTAGAGGTCGATCATCCGCCGCTCCGGGGCTCGCCGCACAGGCTGGCGCGGAGGTGGTGCGCGACCCTTCAGCGGTCAAGCCGCGCCGGGCGCAGGTGAGGCACGCCGCCCGAGCGCGGCGTCTGGCACGGGCCCCGATCGCTCGTCCGGCCGGTCAGCCGTCGCCGGGCTGCGGGCCGTCGTAGCCCTCGATCACGATCAGGTCGATCTCGGCGCCGCCCTCCTGCTTGGCGCGGGCGGCCTGGTACTCGGGCGAGTTCCAGCAGGCGAGGGCCTGCGCGTAGCTCGGGAACTCGATCACCACGTTGCGGGCGCGGCTCGACCCGAGCACCGCCTCGAAGGCGCCGCCGCGCACCAGGAAGCGCCCGCCGAACAGGGCAAAGGCGGCGCCGTTGGCGGCGACGTAGTTCTTGTAGGCGTCAGGCTTCGAGACGTCGACGCGCCCGACCCAGTATCCCTTCGCCATGAGGCTCCTCCCGTTGTTATCGAGTGAGTTCTACAGCGCCGCCGCCATCTCGTCGACGATGCGCCGGGCCATGTCGCGCGGGTCGGCGGCCCCGGTGACGGGCCGGCCGACGACGATATGGTCGACGCCGGACCGCATCGCCTCGGCGGGGGTCACCACCCGCTTCTGATCGCCGATGGCGGTGCCGGCCGGCCGGATTCCGGGCGTGACGATCAGCCGGTCGGGCCCGATCACCGCCCGCACCTGCGCGGCTTCCGCCGCCGAGCAGACGATGCCGTCGATGCCGATTGCCGCGGCCGCGGCGGCCCGCGCGGCGACGAGATCGGCGACCGGCAGCGCGTAGCCGGCCTCCTGCGCATCCGCGTCGTCGTAGGAGGTGAGCACCGTGACGCCTAAGATCTTCAGACCGGTCCCCGCCTTGTCGCGCCCAGCTGCCGCCGCCCGCATGGTCTGGGGATAGGCGTGCACGGTGAGGAAGGTGGCGCCGATCCCGGCCAGCGACTGCACCCCCTCCTCGACGGTGTTGCCGATGTCGTGGAGCTTGAGGTCGAGGAAGACCTTGTGTCCGCCCCCGACCAGCCGCTCGGCGAGGGTGAGCCCGCCGGCATAGCCGAGACGGTAGCCGATCTTGTAGAAGCACGCGGCGTCGCCGATCCGGTCGATCAGGCGCTCGGCCTCGTCGGTGCTCGCCATGTCGAGGGCGACGATCAGGCGGTCGCGGGGGCTGATGGGCTCGGGCACGGGACCTCCGTCACGCAAAAGGTGTGTCGAACCCCACCCCATCGTGGGACCGCGTCCGGGAATCAAGCCCGCGCCGCTAGTCGTGCCACCTCCGCCCGCAACACCGGCAACAGCTCCGCCTCGAACCACGGATGCTTCCTCAGCCACGGCGTGTTGCGCCAGGACGGGTGCGGCAGGGGCAGCAGGCGGGGGTGCCGGGACGATTCCAAAAAAATCTCGCGCCAGCGCGCCACCGTGCCGGTGAGGCCGCCGGGCTGGCGGCCGAGATGCCAAGCTTGCGCGTATTGCCCGATCAAGAGGATCAGCTCCAGCTCCGGCAGGCCGGCGAGCAGGGGCGCCCGCCAGGTCTCGGCGCATTCGCGCCGCGGCGGCAGGTCGCCGCCCTTGGCGTCGTGGCCGGGGAAGCAGGCGCCCATCGGCACGATCGCCACCAGATCGGGATCGTAGAAGGCCGGCTCGTCGAGGCCGAGCCAGGCGCGCAGGCGCGCGCCGGACGGGTCCTGGAACGGCCGCCCGCTCTGGAACGCCCGGTTGCCCGGGGCCTGGCTGGCGATGCAGATCCGCGCCCGGGACGTGCCCTGGACGATCGGCCGCGGCTCGACCGGGAGCGGTCGGCCGTGGAACGGCGCGTCGCGGCACAGCCGGCAGGCGCGCACCCGCTCGGCGGTCTCGGCGAAGTCGGGCGCGGATGAAAAAAGGGTGCGGCTCGCGCCGCACCCTGAAGTCGTCTCGGGTCCAAAACTGGAAGTCATGCCCTTCATATAGGGCGATGGTTAAGCGAGTGGTGCGCGGTCACACGCCGCGGAGCGCCGTGAGGTCGAGGGGGAGCGAGCGCAGGCGCTGCCCGGTGGCGGCGAACACCGCGTTGGAGATCGCCGGGCCCAGGACCGGCACGCCAGGCTCGCCGATGCCGGTCGGCGCGGCGGCCGACGGCACGATGTGGACCTCGACCTTCGGCATCTCGCTCATCCGAGTCGGCTCGTAGGCGTCGAAGTTCGTCTCCTGCACCTCGCCGTCCTTGAAGGTGATCTTGTTGCGCAGCACCGCCGAGAGCGCGAAGCCGACCGCGCCCTCGACCTGGGACCGGACGATGTCCGGGTTGACCGCCACGCCGACATCCACCGCCGCGACGATCCGGTTCACCCGCACCTTGCCGGCCTCCGCCGTCACGTCGGCCACCATCGCCACGTAGGAGCCGAACGACTCGTGCGCGGCGACGCCGTAGCCCCGTCCCGGCTTTTGCTCGCGGGCGCTCCAGCCCGCCTTCTCGGCGGCGAGCGTCAGGGCGGCGGAGAGGCGCGGCGCCTGTTTCAGGAGGCCGAGGCGATAGGCGACCGGGTCCTGGCCCGCCGCATGGGCCAGTTCGTCGATGAACACCTCCATCGCCTGGGCGGTGTGCGAGTGACCGACCGAGCGCCACCACAGCACCGGCACGCCCTCGCGGGCATTATGGACCTCGAACCGGTAGGCCGGCAGGGCGTAGGGGGTGTCGGACGCGCCCTCGACCGTGGTGGCGTCGACCCCATCCTTCACCATCATCGCCTCGAGGGCGGTGCCGATGATGATGGACTTGCCGACGATGCGGTGCTCCCACCCGGTGATCGCCCCCTTGGAATCGAGGCCGGCGCGGATGCGGTGATAGGCGGCGGGGCGGTAATAGCCGCCGGTGATGTCGTCCTCGCGGGTCCAGACCAGGTGGATCGGGGCTGTCTCGCCGGTGGCCTTCAGGATCGCGGCGGCCTCGGCGATGTAGTCGGCGGAGGCGGTGGCGCGCCGGCCGAACGAGCCGCCGGCCCAGAGCGTGGTGATGCGGACCTTGTCGGCGGTCGTGCCGAGGATGCCCGCCACCACCGCCTGCTCGATGGTCTGGAACTGCGAGCCGGCATAGATGTCGTAGGAGCCGTCGCCCGCCCGCTCGATCGTGGCGTTGAGCGGCTCCATCGGCGCATGGGCCAGATAGGGGAAGCTGAACTCCGCCTCCAGCACCTTGGCGGCGCCCTTGATGGCGCCGGCCGCATCGCCCCGCTTCGAGGCGACGAGGCCGGGCTTGTCGGCCATCGCCTTGTAGGCGGCCTGTTGCGAGTCCGTCGATTGCCGCTCGGCGCCGGCATCGTCCCAGGTGAGCGTCAGGGCCTTGCGGCCCTGCATCGCCGACCAGGTGTCCTTGGCCACCACGGCGACGCCGCTCGGGATGCGCACGACCTGGACCACGCCCGGCACCGCCTTGGCGGCTTTGTCGTCCACGCTCTTGAGCGTCGCGCCGAAGCGGGGCGCCCGGGCGACGAGCGCCGTGAGCTGGCCCGGCCGGCGCATGTCGAGGGCGTAGCGCGCGCTGCCGTCGGTCTTCGCAGCCGAATCGAGCCGCGGCAGCGTCGTGCCGATCAGCCGGAAGGCGGACGGGTCTTTCAGCACCGGGTTCTCGGGGATCGGCTGCAAGGCGGCCTTGGCCGCCAGCGCCCCGAACCGGCTCTCCTTGCCGCTCGGATGGCGCAGAACGCCTGTCTCGACCGTGATCTCGCCGGCTGGAACCTTCCACTCCTGGGCGGCGGCCGCGACCAGCATGGCGCGGGCGGCCGCTCCCGCCTTGCGCAGCTGGATCCAGGAATTCGCCACCGCGGTCGAGCCGCCGGTGCCCTGGATCGGCCCGAAGGCGAGGTTGTTGTAGAGGCTGGCATCGGCCGGCGCGAAGGCGGCGCGCATCTGCGCCCAATCGGCGTCGAGTTCCTCGGCCACGATGGTGGCGAGCCCCGTCGTGTTGCCCTGGCCCATGTCGAGGTGCTTGATCACCACCGTCACGGTGTCGTCGGCGGCGATCCGCACGAAGGCGTTCGGCTTCGCCGGGGCCTTGGACAGGTCGGGGCCGCCCGCGGCCCGCGCGCCCCTCGGATCGAGATGGAGCCCGATCACCAGGGCGCCGCCGGCGGCGGCGGTGCCGCGCAGGAAGGCGCGGCGGGACGGAACGACGTCGTCCCGTGTCGTGATGCGAGAGGTCAGCATGGCGGCGTCCCGGTCAGGCGAGGGAGCGGGCGGCGTCGTGGATCGCCGCGCGGATGCGCTGGTAGGTGCCGCAGCGGCAGACATTGCCGTCCATGGCGGTGTCGATGTCGGTGTCGCTGGGCGCCTTGTTCTCGGTGAGGAGGCCGATCGCCGACATCATCTGGCCCGACTGGCAGTAGCCGCACTGCACCACGTCCAGCTTGCGCCAGGCGGTCCTGACCGCCTCGGCCACCGGGCCGGCAATCCCCTCGATCGTGGTGATCTTGGCCTCGCCGACGTCGCCGAGGCGGGTCTGGCAGGAGCGCACCGGCTGCCCGTCGAGATGCACCGTGCAGGCGCCGCATTGCGCGATGCCGCAGCCATACTTGGTGCCGGTGAGGTTGAGGTGGTCGCGGATCGCCCAGAGCAGCGGCATCTCGGGATCGGCCTCGACCTCGTAGGTCCGGCCGTTGAGGGTGAGCTTCGTCATCGTGCGCTTCCGACGAGAGGCTGGAAAGATTCCAGTCCTGCGTGTGTGCGGCTGCACCTGTACTCTCGGCAAGCCGGGCCGATGTGCGCCAGCGCACCCCCTGCGCGTGCCGCAGCGGCAGGGCGAGACGGCCGGCTGTGTCGCATTCGCCGGATCCCGGCAGGGGGACCTTAACGAAGTTCGGTCAGCCTCTCCCGTACCGGCCGCCGGTCTGGAGCATCGCCCGGTGGCCGGTCCATCGGGCGATGCTCCAAGTCTTTGATTTTGCCGCAGTGTCGGCGACGAACCGCGATCCGACTCGTCGTCGACACTGCTCCGTTGTGGCGAGGGAGCGGCACGACCCGATCGCGATGTCCGAAGTCACGGCGGAAATGGTTCAGCGCGGGCGCGGCCCGACGGCGGAGGAGGCGGCGAGACGGCGCAAGGTCGCGCGGGACGTCCGCTCCGCCCGCGAGCGGCTGACCTCCTCGATCGGGCTCGAACGCGCCTTCGACTATGAACTGCTGCGCGTCTACGCCCAGTACCGGATCGGTGCCTTCCTGCCGCTGATGGTGCTGGTCGGCTGCATCGCCGCGGCCTCGGTGTTCTGGGCGCCCGTGGTCCTCAGCGGCGTGTGGTGTGCCGGGGTGCTCGCGGTGATCGCCGGCAACACCGCCGTGTCGCGTGCCTTCCTGCGGCAGGATCCGGATGCGTTGTCGCTGCCGGCCTCGCGCCGGCGGGTGATCGTCGGCGAGGCGGTCCAGAGCGTCGCCTGGGCGTTGCTGGTGCTGATGCTGTTCCAGGTCGAGGCGGCCAACGCCCGCACCTTCGTGATGTTCGTCCTCGTCATCGTGGCCGCCGTGACCACGATGCTGGCCGCCACGGTGCCGCTCGCCGCCTATGCGGGCCTGTTGCCGCTCAGCGCCGCCACCGCGGCCCTCCTGCTCGTGTCGCGCGAGGCGGAAGCGGTCCTGCTCGTCGGCATGGCGGTCTGCGCGCAGCTCTTCTTCCTGTTCCTGTCGAACCACCTGCATGCCTCGACGGTGTCCGCGTTGCAGTCGCGGGCCGAGAAGGACGCGATCTTCGGCGAGCTGGAACAGGCCAAGGCCAATTCCGACGAGGCGCGCCGGCGCGCCGAGGAGGCCAACCTCGCGAAGTCCCGCTTCCTTGCCACCATGAGCCACGAGCTGCGCACGCCGCTCAATGCCATCCTGGGCTTCTCCGAGGTAATGAAGAACGAGGTGTTCGGCCCTCATTCCTCGGCCTCGTACCGGGAATACTCGAACGACATCCACGACAGCGGCCTGCACCTGCTCAACCTGATCAACGAGATTCTCGACCTCTCGCGCATCGAGGCCGGGCGCTACGAGCTGAACGAGGAGGCGCTCCAGCTCGCCTACGTGGTCGACGAAAGCCGGCACATGATGACCCTGCGGGCGCGCGCCAAGAACCAGACCTTCCGCGAATTGATCGACCCCACGCTGCCGCGGCTCTGGGCCGACGAGCGCGCCGTGCGCCAGATCGTGCTCAACGTGCTGTCGAACGCCGTCAAGTTCACCCCGCCCGGGGGCGAGATCACCATCAAGGTCGGTTGGACCTCGTCGGGCGGGCAGTATGTCAGCATCAAGGATACCGGTCCCGGCATCCCCGAGGAGGAGATTCCCACCGTGATGTCGTCCTTCGGCCGCGGCTCCCTCGCGATCAAGACCGCCGAGCAGGGATCGGGTCTGGGGCTCCCGATCGTGAAGGGCCTCGTCGACCTGCATGGCGGCGGCTTCCAGCTGAAGTCGCGCCCGCGGGAGGGCACCGAGGTGATCGTCACCTTCCCGGCGACCCGCGTGATGGACACGCTGCCAGCGCTGGAGGAGGAGGTGCCGGTGCGGCCGGTCCGGGCCGCGTGAGGCGGCCACGGGATCGGAGGGTGAGCCCGCGCTGAGCGCGGCATGCGGTGACGGGACGAGGCGCGGGGTTTCTCCGAGAGGGCTGTGCTCCCGCTGAGGGGGCACAGCGAGCCCGCAGCGAGGCGCAGGCTCGCCGCGAGGGCGAGGGAGCCCGCGCCAGAGCGAAAACCATCGTCGATTGTCACCAGTGCAAGCACTCACCGCCTCGGTTCATCCGCCGGGGACGGCGAAGCCGGTGTCAGAACGCATGCCCGCGCTCGTCGACAACGATCGTTGGTGTCATACCAACGGTCGTTGGAAACGACCTTTGGTTCCGTTCGCGAATTTTCGTCAAGCCTCTGGCTTGGCATCGAAAATTTGAGATGGTTCATCGGCCCGATGCGTCAGCATCTTGGGCCGATGGTATCACTCGCCACCCTCGCCCCGCACGCGGGCCAGCACCAGATCGGTGAAGATCCGCGGATGCGGCATCTCCGGCGCCGGCTGGCGCACCAGGGTCATGGGCGCGACCGGGGCCGGGCCACGGATCTCGCGATAGCGCACACCCTCGGTGGCCAGCCGGGCCATCGAGCGCGGCACGATGGCCAGCGCGATGCCGGTGGCGACGAGATTGACCACCGAGGCGAGCTGCGGCGCGTTCTGGGCGATGCGCGGCGAGAACCCGGCTGCCGCGCAGGCCGCCATGATGCCGTCGTAGAGCGCCCACCCGTTGCGGCGCGGATAGACGATGAAGCCCTCGTGCGAGAGAGCCGCGAGGCCCACCGGCCCGGCCTCGGCGGCGAGCCGGTGCGTCGTCGGCAACGCCACCACCATCGGCTCGTCGAACAGGTGGCGGGCCCACAGATCGTCCACCTCGCCCTCGCCCGGCCGCATGAAGGCGACGTCGACCCGGCCGGCCCGGAAGGCGGCAAGCAGGCTCGCGGTCGTCTCCTCCAGCAACTCGACCTGCACGTCCGGATAGGCGCGGCGATAGTCGCGGATCGCGCCGGTCACCAGGGGGTGGAACGAGGCCGAGGAGGTGAAGCCGATGCGGATCTGGCCGACATCGCCGCTCGCGATGCGCAAGGCCCGGCTCTTCGCCGCATCGACGGCGGCCAGCACCGCGCGGGCATCGTCCGCGAAGGCGCGGCCCGGCTCGGTCAGCGCCACTCCGCGCGACAGGCGCTGGAGCAGGGCGGTGCCCACTTCGGTCTCGAGGCTCTTGATCTGGTGGCTGAGCGCCGGCTGCGCGATGTTCAGCCGCTCCGCCGCCCGGGTGATGCTGAGATCGTCGGCCACCGCGACGAAATAGCGAAGATGGCGAAGCTCCATCGCGCCGGTTCCCCCCTGATCCCCGGCCTTCGTCGCGGCTGCCGGATTCCTGTCCGTCAGACCTACGATAACGGAGGTCACGGGGGACTGCATGGGGCGCGATGGAGGAGCGCTTATCCGCGCGGCACGGTGTCCCGCACCGAAGGACGGTCGGCCTGCGCGTCGCGGAACGCCGCGACTCCCGGGCAGAGGCCGCGCCAATCGTGGTCGGGGAAGCGGAATTCCAGATAGTCGAGGGCGGTGATCGCGGCGATCGCCGGCAGGCCGAAGGGCTGCCGCACGGTGTCGAACACCGCATCGAGGCGCCGCAGCCCCTCCCGCATGGTGCGGAAGCGCTTGGTGCCGACGAGGCCGGTATCGAAGTCCGGCGCCGACTTGCGGCCGATGATCACCGCCACCGCGGCGTCGAACACCCCGATCGCCACCCCGGCGGCCGAGAGGGCGGCGGGCCCGCCCGCCAGCGTGGCCGGCCTGGTGCCGATCGCGTCGAGGTAGCTCAGGATCAGCAGTGCCTCGGTCAGCCGCGCGCCGTCATCGGTGATCAGGGTCGGCACGCGGCCGGCCGGGTTGGCGGCAAGGAAGGCCGGATCGTCGGCCCAGGCATCGACGATGATGGTGTCGGTGGCCTCGTTCAGGCCCTTCTCGATCAGCGCCATGCGGACGATGCGCACGAAGGGCGAGGTCGGGTTGGCGTAGAGCTTCATCGCGGGAGTTCCGGTCAACCGGCGGTGGTCAGGGGGCAGCCGCTCTTGTCGGCCGGGGTGAACAGCGTGTCCCCGGGGATCGTCTCGACGACGCGGTAGAGATCGGCCTTGGTCTTGGAGTCCTTCGGGCTCTTCACCTCGACCAGCATCATGTCCATCACCACCCGGCCATTCGCCTGGATGCGCGGCTTGCCGTAGAAGCCGTCGTCGATCGGCAGCTCCTTCATCGCCCGGTTGACGGCGCCGGCCTCGTCGGTGCCGGCCTTCTCGACGGCCCGCAGGTAGTGCCGCACCGAGGAATAGGCGGCGGCATGGCCCATCGTCGGCACCACGTTGCCGTTGCGGGCCATCAGGCGCTTGGCCCAGGCGCGGCTCGCATCATTGGCGTCCCAGTAGAAGTTCACGGCCATGCGGATGCCTTGCGCCGCGTCGAGGCCGAGCGCCACGGTGTTGTTGGTGAAGACCAGCATCGCCACCACCTTCGAGGTGATGCCAAATTCCCGCGCCTGCTTGATGGTGTTGACGAGGTCCGGCCCGGCATTGGCGAGCCCGATCACGTCGGCGCCGGAGGACTGGGCCTGGATCAGTTGCGACGACAGGTCGGTGGCCCCGAGCGGATGGCGGATCTCGCCGACCACCTTGCCGCCGGCGGCCTTCACGGCCTTGCCGGCATCCGCCGCGAGGCCATGGCCGAACACGTAATCGGCGGTGATGAAATACCAGGACTTGCCGCCGCCCTGCACCACGGCACCCGCCACCGCGTTGGCGAGTTCGCCCGTGGAGGGCACCCATTGCGTGCCGTAGGGCGAGCAGCCGGGGCCGGAGAATTGCGAGGCGTAGCCGCCGGTCACCAGCGTGGTGATCTTGCGCTCCTTGGCATAGGCTTGCACGCCGAGGCCCACCGAGCTGGCGCCGCCGAGCACGAAGGCGGTGACGCCGCGCTGGTCGACGAGCTGGCGGGCGAGGCTGGAGCCGATATCGGGCTTGTTCTGATGGTCGACGCCGATCACCTCGACGGCTCTGCCCAGCACCTTGCCGCCGAAATCCTCGGCCGCCATCGTGGCGGCGAGCACCATGTTCGGCCCGCCATTGCCGGAATACATCCCCGACAGATCCTCGATCACGCCGATGCGCAGCGGCGTCTCGGCGGCGGCGGCGTGAGCGGTCAGCATCGTGGCGAACAGGCCGGTGACGGCGAGACGGCGCGTCCAGGGGGTGCGGGGCATCGGCGTTTCCTCGGGGCGGTATCCGCCGGTCTCGCGCCCGTTGGCGGGCGTCGGGGCGGTGCGTGTTGGCCCCGATGATATCGTGGTTCAGACCAATCGCCGTCCAATAGTTTGTGCAAGGTCGCGCCATCGTTTCCCGGTATGGCAAGTTCGGATCGGGCAAGTTCCGAGAGGGCAAGTCCCAGTGCGGCACGCCCGGCCGCGTCGGGCCGCTGACCCGGGATGCGGCGCCCCGTCATCGTCGCCGGCTATGGCTCGTGCGCGATCTTTGTATTGGACGGCGCGCCCGCGGACGGGCGACACCGCCGGCACGATCGCGAGGGCCCGATGCGACAGGCGCCCCGCTCCCCGAGGAGACGCCGATGATCACCAGCTTCTACATGCC
Organism: Methylobacterium aquaticum; assembly: GCF_001043915.1. GTDB lineage: Bacteria > Pseudomonadota > Alphaproteobacteria > Rhizobiales > Beijerinckiaceae > Methylobacterium > Methylobacterium aquaticum. The sequence goes on from NZ_LABX01000021.1 coordinate 11,778, forward strand.
GACCCGCATCGTCTCGGGGAGCGGCGCGCTCGCCACCCTCGGCACGCTCGCCCGCGACCTGACGATGACCCGGGTGCTGGTCGTGTCCGATCCGGTCATCGCGGCGCAAGGCTTCCATGCCGAGGCCCTCGCGGCCCTGACCGAGGCTGGCATCGCGGTGGCGCGCTTCGACGAATGCGGGATCGATGCCCGCTGCTCCCATATCGACGACCAGGGCGATCGGGTCCGCCGCGACGGCATCGACGGCGTGGTCTGCATCGGCGGCGGCTCGGTGATGTGCACCGGCAAGGGCATCGCCATCGTGGCGACGAACCACAAGCCCATGGCCGAGTGCACCGGCGTCGGGCAGTTCGACCGCAAGGCGCTGCCGATGATCATGGTGCCGACCACCGCCGGCTCCGGCTCGGAGGTGTCGCAATGGACCATCGTGAAGGACGAGGTGCGCCACCTGAAGCTCCTCGGCGGCGGCCCCCTGAGCTTCCCCGACGCGGCGATCCTCGATCCCGTGACCTTAAGTTCGCTGCCGATGCACGTGGCGGCGCTGCCCGCCGTCGATGCCCTGACCCATGGCGTCGAGGCATATGTGAGCGGCATCGCCTCGCCGCTCACCGACGCGGTGGCGCTCGCCGCGGTGCGGCTCCAGGCGGCGTCCTTACGCGCCTCGATCAATGCCGATGACGACCGGGCCCGCGCGGACAACCTCATGGCCTCGTGCATGGCCAACATCGCCTGCGGCAACGCCCGGCTCGGCCACGGCCACGCCCTGTCGCTGCCGCTCGAAGGCCATCTCGACCTGCCCCATCCCTACGGCGTCGGGGTGCTGCTGCCGCACGTCATCGCGTTCAACCTCGCGGTCCTGCCCGCCAAGGTGCGGCCGCTGGCCGAGGCGCTGGAGGTCGAGACCGCGGGCCTGTCGCGCCAGGAGACGATCGCGGCCTGCGCCGACGCGGTCCGGGCGCTCTACGCCGATCTCGGTTTCCCCACGCGCTTCACCCCCGAGCAGCTGCCCCGCGACCGGGTGCGCGAGATGGCCCGTCGCGCCGTGCCGGGCCTCTATGCGGGCATCGCCGCGAAGGACTTCGACCCGGCTAGCGCCCACGACCGCACCATCATCGCGAGCCCGGCGGCGCGGAAGATGACGGTCAGGCAGGCGGAGGAGATTTTCGAGCTTTGCGTTGGGTGAGGCGTCCCCGGGCTGATCCACGTCAGGGGCGGCGCGGATTTCCACTCTTCCCGACAGATTCCTGGACTGTTCGGGATCTGCACGCGACGACCGCGGCCGAGATGACGCGCATGGCCTATTCCTGGAGGGCCTGGGGATCGTCGTAGCGGGGCGGCGTGTTCGTGCCCGCCGGCGGCGCCAGCAGGATCCGTCCATGGGTTTTCGCCGGCAGCGCGGTGAGCGCCTTGATGGCATCCGCCAGCTCCGGTGTCACGGCCGCGAGGCGCGGGAGCTTGAGCCCCACGACCCGCGCGTTATGCAGCAGCACGGCGCAGACCAGCGTCCCATTGCCCTCCCCGGGGATGACGACCTCATGCACGTATTCGGGCGTGGCCTGCTCGTCGAAGATCAGCATGACTTCGTCGAGACGGCCACTAACGGTGAATTTCATCGCTTAAGCATCGGGAATTGTTTGCAATAGACGATAGAGGGTGAAGCCTGCCATCGGCAGCTCCTTGTGGCTCATCTCGCACTTGGCCGTCTCCAGCCGGAAGGCGTCGCGCTCGTCCTCTGCTTACAGGTCGACCCCGCGCGTCTGATTGGACGTGACGAGGTTCTGGAACGCCTCCATCAGGGGCAATTCGGGCAAGCCCGATGTCGTTCCTTCGAGAGGCCCAAGCACCGACGGCATCCAGGGACTGGTGAACCGCAGGTTCGCCGTGAGGGTGCGGGAATGTGTCCGGGAGAGTCTCGGTGGCCGAGGGTCCTTCACCCGCGCTCCGGCTTTCGCCTCCGCTCGCAGCGTCTCCCGAGCGGGGAAACGGCCGCTTTGCGCGCCCGCAGGGAGAGGGAAGACCTGCGCGGCAACTAACGACGGGTGCTGCGGACCGCATGGGATTGCGTGCGACGCCTTGTGTCCCCCACGCCCTGGCGTGCGAGCCCCCGCCATGCTTTTCTTGCCCCGAACATGAGGAGCGGCATGCGCGCGATACCGATGGCCCTGGCAGCCGCCCTTCTGGCCGCCTCCTTCCTGGCGGCGCCCGCCCACGCCCTCGACCTGCGCGACCTGCCCATCGCCAAGGCGCCCGAAACCTGTCCGCACGAAGGGCCGGGCTTCATCCGCGTCACGCCCGGCGGTGCCTGTACGCGGATCAGCGGCCGGGTGCGGGCCGAGGCCGGCACGCCGGTTCACGCCCGCTCCGGGGCCGGCCTCGACGGGGCGGCCCGGGGCGTGGTCAGCGGATCCGGCCAGGTCGCGATCGATACCCGCACGCAGACCGAGTACGGCCCGGCCCGGGCCTATATCCGCCTCGGCACCAGCCGCTGACGCGTCACAGGCTGCGCGACAGCACCAGGGGCGCACTGCGGCGGTGCCCGTAGGGGGAGGGCGCCGGACGGGTGCCGTAGCCCGTCGGCTCGGCCCTGCGGGTGAGTTCCGTCGAGAGGTTGCGCAACAGTCCTTCGGAGATCGACCGGGCGGTGGCCAGCACCGCCTGGTTGGCCGCGACCGCGTCGGAGAACCGGCCATGGGCCTCGCGGAGCGCCGCGACGCCCTCGGGGGTGAAGCGGGCGAGCGCCACGGCATTCGCCTTCACGGCTTGCAAGCCTTGCAGATAGGCGCCGGCGAGCGCCGTCTTCTGCGGCGCCTCGGCCAGGCCCTCGGCGAGGCGCCCGACCCTGATATGGTCGCACTCGCGTCCGAGCAGGGCTTCGAGGTCGCGCATGGTGCCGAGCGTCTCGGCGACCAGGCGCTCGGCGGCCGCGGCGTCAGCGACCGGCGCGGGACGGGCTGTCTCAGCCATTCGCGCCTCCCTGGAGCCGCAGCATCTCGCGCATCACCTGGTCGCCGATGCCGATGCCGCCGCTCTGCACGATCGACTGGGCGTATTCCTTGTTGAGCATCGAGCGGTAGACGCCGCCGCCGGTGCCGTTCTCGCCCAGCGGCCCGTCGGTGCCCTGCGAGCGGTTGAGCACGTCGAGGCTCTGCTCCAGGAACATCGCCTCGAAGTCCTTGGCGGTCTTCTGGATCTTGCTCTTGTCGCCGCTGGGCGACGCCTTGGCGGCGTCGGCGGTGCCCGACAGGCCGGAGGAGACGGCCCCGGCGAGGGCCTGGCCGACCGCCAGGCCGGCGGAGGCCGCGAGGGAAGCGAGGGGAAGCATCGGCGTGAACCTCGTGTCGGAAGAAGGAGGAGGGACGGGCGTCACATCACTTCGATGTCGGCTTGCAGCGCGCCGGCGGCCTTGATCGCCTGGAGGATCGAGATCAGGTCGCGCGGGCCGATGCCGAGCGCGTTGAGCCCATCGACCAGCTCGCGCAGCGTCACGCCCTCCTTGACCAGGGCGAGCTTGTTCTTCTCGCCGGCATCGACCTTGAGGGCGGTGCGCGGCACCACCACGGTCTCGCCGTTGGAGAACGGCGCCGGCTGGCTCACCTGCGGCTGCTCGGTGATGGTGACGGTGAGGTTGCCCTGGGCCACCGCCACGGTGGAGACCCGCACGTCGCGGCCCATCACGATGATCCCGGAGCGCTCGTCGACGACGACCCGGGCAGCCTGGTCGGGCTCGACCTTGAGCTGCTCGACCTCGGTCAGCAGCCGGATCATGTTGCCCTGGTAGCGCGCCGGCACTTGCAGCGTGACCGTGGACGGGTCGGTCGGCTCGGCGGTGTCGGCACCCATGAAGTCGTTGATCGCCGCGGCGATGCGCTTCGAGGTGGTGAAGTCGGGGTTGCGCAGCGACAGGCGCAGGCACTTCTGCTCGTTGAGCTTGAAGGCGATCTCGCGCTCGATCACCGCGCCGTTGGCGATGCGGCCGTTGGTCGGCACGCCGCGGGTGATCTTGGCGGCGTCGCCCTCGGCCTGGAAGCCCGCGATGGCGAGCGAGCCTTGGGCCACCGCATAGGCTTCGCCATCGGCGGCGAGCAGGGTCGTGACCAGGAGCGTGCCGCCCTGGAGCGACTTGGCGTCGCCGAGGGACGACACCGTCACGTCGATCCGCGTGCCCTGCGCGGCGAAGGGAGGCAGGTTCGCCGTCACCATCACGGCGGCGAGGTTGGCGGTCCGCATGGTGGCGCCGCGGGTGTTGACCCCGAGCCGCTCCAGCATCGCCTGCACCGACTGCTTGGTGAAGGGCGCGTTGTTGAGCGTGTCGCCGGTGCCGTTGAGGCCGACGACGATGCCGTAGCCGACGAGCTGGTTGATCCGCATGCCCTCGACGCTGGCCAGGTCCTTCACCCGCGACAGGGCGAGGGCGGGCTGGGCGGCGACAAGAGCCAGGAAGGCGAGGACGAGGAGGCGAAGGCGCATGGCAGGGTCCCGAAACTCGGGAGATCCGGTTGCCAGGACCGTGCCAGCGCCGACCGGAGGCGTAAGTGTCTGGTAAGGTTGCCGATCCGTTTCGCGATCGCCGGACCGGCGGGCGATCCCGACCCGGTCGTTTTCGCCCCGGCGGCAACTTCTGCCGCCTCGTTTACGGCGCATTCACCATACCGGGGCGAGGTTTGCAGGGCCAACAGAGAACCCTGTGACCCGGACCCAAATCCCATGCGCGTCGACACCCGCCTCGCGGCCGCTCCCCTGTCGGGAGCCGGTTCGCGCCCCCTGCCGGCAGGCGGCGTGTTCACCCTCGGACTGGATGGCGCCCGCGGGCCGGTGAGCGCCGGCAGCGCCATGCCGCTGACCAGCCTGAGCGCCATCCTGACCCTCCAGAGCCAGGACGAGATCGCCGCCGATCGCCGTCGCCGGGCGACGAAGCGCGGCCACGACCTCCTCGACGCCCTCGACCGCCTCAAGGCCGCCTTGCTCGGCGGCCGCGTCGCCGCCGCCGACCTGAAGGCCATCGCCGCCCGCCTCGCCGAGCGCGGCGGCAGCACCGGCGATCCCCGCCTCGACGACCTTCTCGCCCATATCGAGCTGCGGGCGCAGGTCGAACTGGCGAAGCTCGAAATGGCAGGCCGATGAGGAGCGCACCGGGCTCGGCCGGGATGCAGGGCCATGCCGCGGCAGGCCCTTGCGCACCGTCAGGGCCGCCGTGATCTCGTCGATGGCGGGCCCCACCGGCGCCTGGCCGATGTCCCCCGCCACAACCCGAGGGCGAACGCCGCTCTCCGATGCGCGCCGCCCCTGCGGTCGTGCTCGGCCTCAGCCGATCTCGAGCCCGCCGGTCTTGAGGAATTCCTCGAGCCAGTGGATGTCGTAGAGGCCGTTCTGGATGTCGGCGTTCCGCACCAGGGTGCGGAACAGCGGCAGGGTCGTGTCGACGCCCGCGACCACGAACTCGTCGAGGGCCCGGCGCAGCCGCATCAGGCACTCGTTGCGGGTGCGGCCGTGGACGATGAGCTTGCCCATCAGCGAATCGTAATGCGGCGGGATGCGGTAGCCCTGGAAGGCCGCCGAATCGACGCGGACCCCGAGGCCCCCCGGCGGGTGGAAATAGGTGATCGTGCCGGGCGAGGGCCGGAAGGTCGCCGGATGCTCGGCATTGATCCGGCACTCGATGGCGTGGCCCTCGACCCGCACGTCCTCCTGGCGCACCGACAGCGGGGCGCCCGCCGCCACCCGGATCTGCTCGTTGACGAGGTCGATTCCGGTGATCATCTCCGTGACGGGATGCTCCACCTGAATGCGGGTGTTCATCTCGATGAAGTAGAACTGCCCGTCCTCGTAGAGGAACTCGATCGTGCCGGCGCCGAGATAGCTCAGCTCCTGCATCGCCCGGGCGACCGTGCCGCCGATCTGCTCGCGCATCTCGGCGTTGAGCGCCGGGGAGGGGCCTTCCTCCCACACCTTCTGGTGCCGGCGCTGGAGCGAGCAATCGCGCTCGGCGAGGTGGATGGCGTTGCCGCGGCCGTCGCCGAGGACCTGCACCTCGATGTGGCGTGGCTTCTCGAGGTATTTCTCGATGTAGACCGCGTCGTCGCCGAAGGCGGCCTTCGCCTCGGTGCGGGCGGTCATCAGGGCGTTCTCGAGATCGGCCTCGCTGCGGGCGACCTTCATGCCGCGGCCGCCGCCGCCGGAGGCGGCCTTGATCAGCACCGGGTAGCCGATCTCGGCGGCGATGCGCTTGGCGTCGTCGGTATCGGTGACGCCGCCCTCGGAGCCGGGCACGCAGGGGATGCCGAGGCGCTTGGCCGTGCGCTTGGCCTCGATCTTGTCGCCCATCACCCGGATGTGCTCGGCCTTGGGGCCGATGAAGCCGATGCCGTGATGGCCCAAAACCTCGGCGAAGCGGGCATTCTCCGACAGGAAGCCGTAGCCCGGATGCACCGCGTCGGCGCCGGTGATCTCGCAGGCGGCGATGATCGACGGGATGTTGAGGTAGCTGTCGCGGGCCGGCGGCGGCCCGATGCACACGCTCTCGTCGGCGAGCCGCACGTGCATGGCGTCGGCATCGGCGGTGGAATGCACCGCCACCGTCGCGATGCCGAGCTCCTTCGCGGCCCGCAGGATCCGGAGCGCGATCTCGCCCCGGTTCGCGATCAGGATCTTGTCGAACAT